>CAZTQK010000348.1:0-6855 GCA_964615635.1 uncultured Planctomycetales bacterium | reverse complement strand
CATGCTGTGGACGTGGATGTCCATGCTCTCCTTGTCCGGGGCCTCGGGGTCCGGGAACGACACATCCGCGGAGAAGAAATCGTACTGGTCGCCGGTGACGCGGCGGGCTCGTCCACCCATGGCCACGGCCTTGCGAGCATGGGTCTTGAGTACCCAGTTCACGACGTCCAGATTGTGGACGTGCTGCTCAACGATGTGGTCGCCGGAGAGCCAGGCCCAGTTCACCCAGTCCCTGTGCATCCACTCCATGTCTGACCAGTTCTCCTGGCGGTCCTTGTACCAGAGTTGGCCGCCGTTCCAGTAGCACTGGGCGGCGCGGATCCTGCCGATGACCCCATCATGAATCCGCTTGATCGTCTCGATGTATGAGTTCTGATGACGCCGTTGTGTGCCGGCGGTGATGGAGAGCTTCTTCTCATCGGCCATCTTGCCGGCTTCGAGCATCATCCGGATGCCCACCGGATCAACCGCTACGGGCTTCTCGGTGAAGACGTTCCTGCCCGCCTTGATCGCGGCCGTGAAGTGCTCGGGCCGGTAGTAGGGCGGTGTGGCCAGGATCACGTAGTCCAGATCGAGTTCGACCAGTTTCTTGTAGGCGTCGAAACCGACGAAGCAGTGCTTATCCTCGATTTCCGCCTTGGTTTTCTCGACGAGGCTCTTGCGGCAGCTTTCCAGGCGATCCTTGTAGGCATCGGCCAGGGCCACGACCCTGACCGCGGGATCCGCCGCAATCGCATTGTGGGCCGCGCCCGTGCCGCGTCCGCCGCAGCCGATGAGCCCGACCTTCAGGGGCTTGTCGGAGGCCGCCCCTCTTAGAACATATGGAAAAGCCGTGGTTACCGCCGCCGCCATGGCTGCGCCGCGCACCACTTGTCGCCGAGACAGTCCGTTGGACTTGCCGGATTGCATGAGAGTTCCTCCTGGTTTGAAGCTTGTGCATCGTGCAAACCGGAGGAGGCGGCCGGCACGATCGCCGGCACGGATCTTCAGGTTCTACGCATGCACGACGCGGTCTGATTTGACCATGATGCCGATGGCCCGTCAGATGTCAACTTTGGCGAGCGGTAGCCCGTCCGTACGCCCTGACAGCGAGTTCTGGTGTGCAGTTGCGTGCCGCCGGGGTGGCCGATAGCCTTATCCGCTCGGCGTTTGGTGTTTCCGCGCGGACGGGTGCACAAGGTGCTTGAAATGGCTGTCGGTTCCGAACGTTTGTTGTCGGCTTGTGGGCTGGACAGCCTTGATGCTGTTTTTCGGTGGAACCAAGGTGAGCGGCTGGACAAGCCAGGCCTGGAGCGATGGCGTCAGCGGTGGCGCATTTCCTTGAGTATGGAGGCGCCTGCGGCGGAAGTCTTTTACCTGAAGCGATTTCTGAATCCGCCTCTCGCGCGGCAGTTTGGCCGTTGGGTGCGCGGCGATTGGAGTCTCAGCACGGCCGGGGTGGAGTGGCAGAATGCCAGGGATCTGGCCGCTGCCGGCATTCCGGCCGCAGAGGCGGTTTCTTTTGGCCAGGAGATGGTCGGCCCTTGGGAGCGGCGGAGCTTCGTCATGCTGCGGGCGGTCGGAGGGATGTCGCTGGAGAAGTGGGTTCCAGCGAATCTGTCTTCCGTGAGCGGCGACACTGACAGGCAACGCCGTCGTGAGCGTATCGACCGTCTTGCCAGATTTGTGGCTACCTTTCACCGGGCTGGTTTCGTTCATCGGGATCTCTATCTATCCCATGTGTTCCTGGAGCCCCAGGTCGGCAAGCCAGGCGGACCGCCGTGTGAGGTCTATCGTTTGATCGACCTCCAGCGGGTTTTCCGGCCGAAGTGGCGGCTTGGCAGGTGGGTGGTCAAGGATTTGGCGGCCCTGCACCACTCGACGCCCGCCGACTGCGTGACGCCCTCGGAGCGTTTGCGTTTTCTGGCCCGCTATGTCCGGGTTTGCAGCCGGTTTGGTTCCGCCCGGTGGTTGGCGGGTAAGGTACACGCCAAGATGCTGAGAATGCGCGGGCGCCGGCGCGGCCGCTGGTGTGTGGCGGCCGTTGACTGTGGACTTGGCCGATGAATGTGGCGTTGGTCATAGAGAGAATCGAGACTTGGCGTGGCGGTGCTGAGACCTCCACCGTGCAGTTTGCGCGTCATCTCAGGAACCTGGGCTGCAGCGTCACCGTTCTGACGATGACTGACATCCCATCGACGCCCGCGATGAACATTGTACCGATCAAGGTTGGCGCTGGTTGGCGATCGGGGCGGACGCGGAGATTCGTTAGCGGGGTGGCGGACTACGTTCGCAGGCATCACTTCGACGTCGTTCACGCCATCACGCCCTGCCCGGTCGCCGATGTGTATCAGCCCCGTGGCGGCACGGTTCCTGAGATGTTGTCCAGAAACCTGGCGCTGAGGTCCTCGGTGGTCAGGCGCGGCCTTAAGTGGGTCGGTCAGCGTGTGGACTTCAAATATCGGGTGCTGGCCGGCCTGGAGCAACGCCTGTTGGGCCGCCGCCCGGCCCCGTGGGTGATTGCGATCTCGCAGTACGTGAGCGACCAGTTGAAGCAACATTACGGCTTTGACGCCGGCCGCATCCGCCTGATCTTCAACGGGGTCGATCCGGATGAGTCGCCGGCTCACGAGCGTCGGACACACCGCGTGGAGATCCGCCGGCAGTTCAGACTGGCCGACGACGATCTGGTGCTGCTTGCGGTTGCCCACAACTTCAGACTCAAGGGTGTTGACAAGATGATCCAGGCCATGGCCGATGGTCAAGTCCGTGGGCTTGGCCATGTCCACGCGATCATCGTCGGGCGCGACAACCCGAAAGCACTGGCCCGGCAGGCTGCGGCGCTGGGTCTGGCCGATCGTGTGTTCTTCGCCGGCCCCTCGCAACGAGTGGGTGCGTTCTTTCATGCGGCCGATGTATTGGTTCATCCCACGTATTATGATCCCTGCAGCCGTGTGGTGCTTGAAGCACTGGCTGCGGGCCTGCCGGTCATCACCACAAGGTACAATGGTGCGGCTGAATGCGTCACGGATGGCCGCGAGGGGTACGTGACGGACTGTCCGACAGATTTGGCTGCTCTTGCAGATCGAATTGTGCGCCTGGCGGATACCGCGCATCGGCACCAGTGCGCCCGAGCGGCGCCGGTCGCGGTCGAGCGGCTCACGATGGCCCGTCATGCGGCCGAGGTGGTGCGGGTCTATGAGGACGTGTTGCGCGGTCGTGATCGGCGTGAGGCTGTTTGTTGAGATACGCGACCACCTGTTGACGTGAGCGGGACTGTAGGCATTCTGGAGACCTGCATCAATGCCTGGAATCGAGAGCGGATGGTGGCATGTGGTGGGTCTGATACTGCTGAGCTACCTGTGCGGGGCCGTCCCATTTGGACTGATCATCGGCCGGCTCAAGGGGGTAGATGTTCGAACCAGAGGTAGCTGCAACATCGGGGCCACGAATGTAGGTCGGATCCTGGGACGGCCTTATGGCATTCTTGTGTTCGTGCTCGATGGTCTCAAGGGATTCCTGCCCATGACGCTCGGCCGGTTCCTGCTTTTCCGCAGCACAGGCGGCGGCGAGTCGGCGGGTCCCGAGTACCTGCCCTATCTCCTGTGGATGCTGGCTGCGGTGGCCTGCGTGCTGGGCCACATGTTCCCCGTTTATCTCAAGTTCAAGGGTGGCAAGGGCGTAGCGACCTCTCTGGGGGTGGGGTTGGGCATATATCCGTACTACACGCTGGCAGGCTTGGCGGCTTTCGCAGTTTGGGCGATCATCCTTGGCGTGAGCCGCTATGTTTCGCTGTCCTCGATCGTGGCTGTCATCGCGTTTCCTGCCATTTTTGCCGTATTAGCTGCGTGGAACCACGACCGATGGGGGGCGTTTTCAGCTCTCTGGCCGCTCCACTTGTTTGGTATTGTAGTTGCGGCCCTGGTGGTTTATCGTCATTGGGCTAACATCGGGCGGCTTCTGGCCGGGACGGAGCACAGGATCGGAGGTTCATCCGGCCCCCGGAACTGACCGACAAATACGCAAATGATCGCGGCCTCCGCCAGGGGGCCTGTGGAGTTGTGGCCGGTGTTGAATCGCCGGCCAAGATGGAGGACCATTACGATGGCAGCAGGTTGCGTGCCGAATGGAAAGCTCACGGCCTTTCTTCTGAGTGCGTTGCTGATTTGGCCCCAGATGAGCTGTTCGGAACAGGCGGGCGGCGTGGAGAAGGCGCCGACGACTGCACCCGCCGCCAGCCAACCGGCCTCCGAGCGAATACTGCTACGCATTGGTGACAAGGCGGTTGTCACGCAGGCGGACGTGGAGAAACTACTGCGCAGCATGCCCCCTGAAAAACGCAGAGCCGCCGCACACAAGGCCCTGGGTACGGTTCTGAGCAACAGGATCTTCGCGGTGTATCTGGATGAGCACCCGGATCTGGTCACCCAGGAGGATATCGACCGGGAGATCGAGAAGGACCTCAAGGTCGCCAGAGTGAAGACTGTTGAAGACCTGAAAAAAGGCCTCGAGGAGTCCGGCGTTGGCTGGGACGACTACCTCGTGCAGACGAGGATTCGCTCAGGTCACGCCAAGCTGTCGCAGCGCGGTGCGGCACAGTCGATGGACGAGGATTACCTTCGCAAGGTTTTTGACGAAAACCCCGACCATTACAACGACACGCGGGTGAAGTTGCGGCACATCGTCTTTGCCTCGCCGGCGACGGCCACCCCCGAGGAGAAGAAAGCCAGGCGAGAGGCTCTCTCGCGTCTGCGCGAGGAGATTGTGTCGGGCAAAAGAACCTGGGATGAAGCCGTCAAACTCAGCAACGACAACACTCGCACCATTGGAGGTCTGCTCGGTACTCTGCCCCGTTATATGCGGTTGAACGAGTCGCTGATGAGTGCAGCTTGGCCCCTCGAGCCCGGGCAGATTTCTGAGGTCGTGGACAGCGGCGCAGGCTATCACATCGTACAGGTTCTCGAGCGCATTCCCGGACGCCGTCCCTTCGACGATCCCCACACCAAGTTTGTGATGCGCTCCATCATGCAGTCCAAACTGGTCGTAGAAGCGGTGGAGGAAACGCGCGAGAAGCATCCTGTCGTCGGCGTGCAGGCGATCGACATGGCCTCGATCATGGCGCTGCCTCCGCCTGCGACCAGGCCGGCGGTAAGTCGACCCGCTCAGCCGACCACACGTCCGACGGGAAGGACGGCAACTTCCAGGCCTGCGACTCGTCGGACAGCGCCGCGGCCCGCCACTCGTCCCGCGAGCATGCGGTCTGCCCCCCGTCCAACGACCGCGCGACCTGCCTCGCGTCCGACGGGCGCGCCGCCCGCGATGCCTGCCGGCGTATCCGGCGCGAGGCCGACCTCAAGACCATCTTGACAGAGACAGCCGTTGGCAGCTTGTCCGCAGGGTGCGTTGCCGCGCTTCACCGTGCCTTGCGGCGACCCGGCGTGTGCCGCCGCCGTTTGTGCATACCGCCCCTGGTTTTGCGGGAGAGCCTGTCCTGTTGAGACGGCGAGCAGGCCGGTTGAGTTCGAGAGATCAGTTCTTGACCAGCTTTTTGACCTGCTCAGTGGTCCCTGGGCCGAAGATATGCTGGGCTAGCATCCGGCCGTCGGGGCCGATCACGCAGGTATAGGGGATGCCGAGGCCATCAAGCATTTCAAAAGTCTCCTCTGACCCGGACTCCGGCCCCCACACCTGCGGCCAGTCTATCTTCTTCTTTGAGACCGCTTCCTTGAAGTCCTTCTCTTCCGTATCGAGGCTCACTCCGACCAGGACGAATCCCGACTCATTCTTCATTGCCTCGTACAATGCCTTCACATTCGGCAGTTCTTTCTGACACGGGGGGCACCAGCTTGCCCAGAAGTCGAGGAAGACGTATTTGCCCTTCAACTCCGAAAGCTTGTACTTCGTCCCATCCACTCCGATAAGGGTGAAGTCGGGCACGGTCTGGCCGACGGGGATCTTGACCTCCGTTGGTCCCGGACCTCCGCCCGCGACGGCCGGTGTTGCCACCTCCTCCAGGACGATGCGGTAGTCGGTCTTGCCTGCGGCCATCGTCTGGCGCATCGGCCCGCCAAACCCGGCCTTGACAACGGTGAAGATCAGTTCGCCTTCCGGTGCGTGCTCGAAGGAGAATTTACCCTCTTTGTCGGTTGCAGCCCGCATACCGACGGTCTGGTATCCTCTCCATTCCTCCAGCACCACCCAGGCCTGCTCGATCGGCTCGTCGTTCGGCCCGACCACTGTGCCGGCGATGGCTTCGCCCGTGGTCAGTTGGGCATCAAGCGTGCCGGTCTGCCCCGCATTGAGCGAGACCTCCCGAACATCCGGGGCGTGATCAGGGTGTTGAAAAGTGATCGTAATCAGGCCGGCCGGCAGCCCGGTCAGTTCGTACTCGCCTTCCAGATCGGTCCAGGTTACGGGTACATCAGCGCGGATCTTCCGCCCGGCGGTCACCCGGACACCCGCAAGCGGCTCGTCCTCGTCGTTGGTGATCTTCCCTCGCACCTTCGCGGCGATGTTCACCACAATCTTGTGTTGGGTCGGCTGTGTCGTGGTCGGTCTTGTTTCGGCCGCCGGTTGTGAAGCCGCAAGATCGAGCCGTTCATCAAAGCCTGACATTCGGACATAGCGGTCCCCATTGAGCCGCAAGCGGATTCCATCGACATCCTCGCCGATCCCCCGCAACGTGGCCCGGCCTTTCGCATCGGTCATGGTTTCGACCGAGCTTCTGGTCGATTCGATCCAGCCTTCAATGAGCACCTTCTCGGCCGGGTCGCCGTCGCTGGTGATGACAAGCAGTTCGATAGGGATTTCCGCGGCCAGGTCAATGTCCCGTTCGACATCTTGTTCGTCGACATCCACGATCATTCGCAGGGTGGC
>CAZTQK010000347.1:0-6917 GCA_964615635.1 uncultured Planctomycetales bacterium | reverse complement strand
GCGATTGGCTGGTTGCCGGCGACGTACCGCACAGTGTCGAGGCTCTGATGCTTGAACCGCGCGTGGTGATGGACCTTGCCCGCGCCGTTGTTGCGGAGGATGACGGGTACTCGCGAACACTGGCAGTGGTTCGCACCGCGAGAGACGCGATCAACCGGGCCGTCACCGAGGGTGCGGTCCGTCTTCCGGAAAAAGAGCAAATCTGGCTGCAGCGACTCAGCGAGGCGGTCGATACCTTGCCCGAAAACGAGGCCGACGCGACGGAGCGGGTCGGATCGAACCACGCCCATCTATACAACCCCGAGTCCTACGGCCTGCCGGCGGCCTGAGCGTTGCCGAGAGCCGCAGAGGAACCCCCAGCGCAAACGAGGGGCCAGAGATGTGGACCGCCGAATACGCGGAATATGCGGAAGAAGACGCAGAAACCAGACTGTCGAGAACATCTTTCTTGGTGCCAGCGATTGTGCTACACTCAATCACTATGGCTACTAATGAACTGCTTTATGAGGAAGAGAGCTACAGAATTCGCGGGGCATGTTTCGAGGTATACCGCGAGAAGGGATGCGGGTTCGCAGAACCGGTCTATCAGGAGTGCATGGAGATCGAACTGCGGCTGCAGGACATCCCGAACGTTCCACAAAAGAAACTCCCCCTCGACTACAAAGGCACGCCGCTCCGCCTGCGTTACGAGCCGGACTTCATCTGTTATGACAAGATCATTCTTGAGCTTAAGGCGGTCACTGACCTGGCTGATGAACACCGTGCCCAGCTCCAGAACTATCTGAAAGCAACGGGGCTGCAACTTGGCCTGTTGGTCAACTTTGGGCATTATCCGAAGCTGCAAATCGAGCGGATCGTGAACACCCGAGGCCGTTACGCTCGCCAGGACTGGGGTCATGAACCGCCGACTGCCGGATGATGTTGAAGAAAATGAGGTTCCTCCTCGTTCCGCGTATTCAGCGTATTCCGCGGTTTCTCTTTCATCCTTACATCGGCGTCAGCTTCCGGGTCTCTGCGGCTTGTTCGAGGAAGCGGCTGGTGTAACGCGGGTCGACTTTCTGGCAGGCGGCGGTGGAGGCGTCGCTGAGCGACTGGTACTCGGGGTCCTCGGTCAGAGAGAAAAACTCGCTTGCCAGAATGGTCAGGCGCAGCAGGTGCCTCAGAATCAGCCCTTCCTGCTTGATCAGCTCGCGGTTGTGAACGAACTTGTAGAAATCGCCCTGGAACTCGGCCACGCCGCCGGCCACCCACTTGGGCTGGACGTAGACCGGCTCGGGTGCGGCCAGCTTCGACTCGAAGAGCAGCTTGAGCATTTCGGGAAACGTCGGCGGCCGCTCCTCTTCCTCGGCCCAGTAGTCGTCGCCGTTGTCCTCCTCCGGTTCGCCCTGCGGCAGGGCCGCCATCAGGCCCTGCTGAATCAGTTGCGGCTCGATGACCTGCGTCTGAAGCGGGCCGGGCGGGGCGTCCGGGATTCGCACGCGCCGCAGAATAGTCGGCGGAATCTCCAGCACCGACTCCAGTGCGAGAATCTTCTCACGGCCGTCGGCGTAGTTGAGCTGCTCGGTGAGAAACGCCCCGTACAGCGGATCGACGCTGCGGAATACCTGCAGTTTGCGGATCGAGTCGTTGAGCGTCACGTGCTCCCCGTCGTCGCTGCGGGTGATATAGCCCAGGCCGGCTAAGTTGTTGAGCATGAAATCGAGCTGCTCGCGGAAGCGGGCCACCCGCTCGGCCGATTCGAACCGCTTGCCCAGGAAGGTGCGCACCTCGTTGAGCGTGCCGGTGCGGGTGAGCATGTAGATGAGCACGTTGTACGAGATCATCGAGCGGCTGAGCAGCTTGGCCGGGCCCGCCTGGATGAGCGTCTTGAACTGCCCCTCGGTCCAGTACTGCTCGGTCTTGCTGCGGACGGGTTTCTTACGCTCCAGGTCCTTCTTGGCCTTGAGCAGGCCGGGGTCCTTGGTGGTCGCGGGGATCTGGTCGTACTTCTTCTTCCACTTGAGCAGCCGGACGTCGTCCTCGTGGGCCAGGGCGAAGACGTAGCCCTGCGTGTCGAACTGCGGGCGACCGGCTCGGCCGAACATCTGATGGGCCGCCGACGCGAATATCAGCTTCTTCTCACCCGGCTTGCCCTTCATCAACGTGCTGATCACGACGGACCGGGCCGGCAGGTTGATCCCGGCCGCCAGTGTTTCCGTACAAACCACGAACGGCACAAGTTTGCGCAGGAAGAGCGACTCAACGATCTCCTTGTGCTTGGGCAGTACTCCCGCGTGATGCACGCCGACCCCACGGATGAGCATCTGCTTGAGCTTGGGCCCGACGCCGTCCGCCAGGTCGTCCTTGTGGGCCGCCAGCTCCGCGTCGATCTCGACTTTCTGTGCGTTGCTGATGATCGGCAGCCCCTTGAGCCGCTCGGCCACTTCCCAGCATTCGTCGCGATTGAAGCAGAAGACCAGGGCGGGCACGCGGCACTGTGCGTCGTCGTCGCTGACCATCTCGGTCAGCAGCTCGGTGATCAGCTTGTCACCGACCCAGACGAACTCCAGCGGCACACGCCGCTCGTTTGACTGGATCAGCGTGACCTCGCGACCGTGCTCGCTCCGCAGCCACCGACAGAATTCATACGGGTTGCCGACCGTGGCCGACAGCAGCAGCACCCGCACGTGCGGCGGCAGCAGGGCCAGCGACAGCTCCCAAACGATGCCCCGCTCCGGATCATTGAAGCTGTGGAACTCGTCCATGACCACGCCGGCCACCTCGCTCATGTCCGATTGGCCCGGCTCCGGCGAGATGAGGTGGTTGAGCAGGATCTCGGCTACCACCACGCGGACCAGGGCGTCCGGGTTGACCTTGCGGTTGCCGGTGATCAGGCCGATTTCCTCGCGGGCAAAGCCCCATTTCTCGGCCAGGTCCTGGAACTCGCGGAACTTCTGGTCGGTCAGTGCGATCAGCGGGGTGGTGTAGAAGAGTCGCCGGCGGCTGTGCAGGGCCTCGAACACGGCCGCCTCGGCGATCAGCGTCTTGCCCATCCCCGTCGGGGCGCAGACCATCACCCCCCCGGGCGAGTCGAACCACGCCATCAGGGCCTCTTCCTGGTAGGAATACAGGTCGAAGGTGATGGACTCGATGAACTTCGAACAGATCTCGTCTCGCGTCATGACACCAGCATCGCCGCTGGCCGAGCGAATGTCGAGTCCCGGTTCGGTAGGGCACGGTCGAAGGTCGCCGCGGCGTCCGAGACCTGCCGTGGCCTTGTCGAACCGCGGAACACGCGGACGACGCGGAAACGGCGGAAGATGGAGCCCACAGATCACACGCGTGAAGCGGCTGAAGATTCGCTGGCGTCAGAAGAACCTGGCGTCCTGTCAGATGGAGGCTACTGCAACAAGCTGCGGCAGGCGTCGGCAGCAGCGCCGAGCCCAAGCAGTTCAGACAGATAATGAGCAGCGGGTTTGCCCCACGCAGACGGCCTTGAAGCTGCCTTCTTTCCCGCAGCGATCTCACACCCCGCCAGGACGTCCGGACCCGCTTCCTTCGATCCGACTCGGCGGTCACTGTTGCTTGCCGGTATTCGCGGCGGCACAATACGTGCCACAGCCACGGGCGGAGGGCCACAGGCGACGCACAGGGAGCCGGCGTCGCGGCGGTGTCTTGAACGGCCCCTGGCATGCAGAAAGATAGACGCCATGTCTTGGGAACAACGTTGGCATCCGCTTCGCGAGGAGTGGGTTATCATTGCGGCGCACCGCCAGAACCGTCCATGGGTCGGGCAGACAAGAAACGCGAACGCCAATGTGCCGCCTGAATATGTGCCTGACTGCTACCTATGTCCCGGAAATGAAAGAGTCGGCGGCGCACGGAATCCGGATTACACGACGACCTTTGTCTTTGATAACGACCTGCCGTGCGTGGGGCCTGATGCTCCGCGCGGTTTGCCTTGTCCGCCGGGCATCTACCGCAATCGACCCGCTTCAGGGGTTGCCCGGGTGATTTGCTACACCCCCAAGCACAACCTGACCCTGGCTGAGCTCGGCCCCGCCGAAATCGCCGATCTCCTGCGGGTCTGGCAAAACCAGTACCGCGAGTTGGGGCAGCAACCGGACATCAATCACGTGCTCATCTTCGAAAACAAGGGCGAAGTCGTGGGTGTCTCGAACCCTCATCCGCACTGCCAGTTGTACGCCACGAATTTCGTTTTCAAGACCATCGAGAACGAGGCCCGGATCTCACGCAGTCACTGGACGGAGACCGGGCGCGTGCTGTTTCAGGATATCCTCGACGCCGAGCGGCAGGACGGCCGGCGGATTCTCGCTGAGAACGATTCCGCGATCGGCTTCGTGCCTTACTTCGCCCGTTACGCTTACGAAGCTTATGTTGCTCCAAAGGAGACACACCCGCATCTGGCATCCCTGTCAGATCGCGAAATAAACGACTTTGCGCATGTGTTCAAGCGGGTCCTGGTACAGTACGACAACCTCTGGCGAATGTCGTTCCCGTACGTGATGGCCCTTCATCAGGCCCCGACCGACGGCGAAAATCACAGTAGCTTTCACTTCCACATCGAGTTTCATCCCCCGCTGCGCAAGCCGGACCTGCTTAAGTACCTGGCCGGGCCTGAGATCGGCGGCGGCAGTTTCCTGAGCGATACCTGTCCGGAGGAGAAGGCGGCCGAACTGCGGTCTCAACCTGAGGTGCATTACCGGCAGGCTCGGTAGCCTCGAACGGATGCCGGACGGCCGTGTCATCAGACTCGGCAACTTCCCGCCGGGCGTCGTAGACCTCGATCGGAGGCAAGCTCTTACTCCTGCCATGGCACCCAGGATCGCGGAGCGCGGACAGCGAGTCCGGTCGTTCGGAGGCGACAGATCCGTGCAAATCGCACAGAGATACGGTCCATGTCTCAAATACGCGCCCGCGAGTATCATGATGTTGAACGGGAGCGAAGCGCCGTCAATGTGAAGGCGGAAGAAACGATGTATCAGATCGCTGAAGGCTCGACGGGCGGACTGAAGGACGTTGAGCGATTCCTCGAACTGGTCAATCATCCTGAGGGACATCCTGTTTTCCGGGGCGAGGCGCCTTTTGATATGTCCGGACCGCTCTTCGTGACGCGGGCGCCGGGGCGTTTGGACTTGATGGGCGGCATCGCCGACTACTCCGGGTCGCTGGTACTGCAGTTGCCTACCCGAGAAGCGACGATGGCGGCCCTGCAGCGCTGTCCCGAACGACACGTGCGGATCATCAGCTTTGGAGACAACGTCGGCCGGTGCTTGCGGGCTTTTGAAATGCCCCTGGGGGATTTCGAGCCAAGCGGCCAGGCCGAAAGCTACGAATTGGCCAAGGCTTACTTCCGGCGAGACCCGGACACAAGCTGGGCCGCATACGCCGCCGGGGCTTTCCTGGTTCTCATGAAGGAGCGCCGCGCCCGCTTCAGCGAAGGGGCCCGGATCCTGATCGCCTCCGACGTGCCCGAAGGCAAGGGCGTCAGTTCGTCGGCGGCAATCGAAGTGGCCGTCATGCAGGCGGTCGCGGCCGCATACGGATTGAAGATCGAACCTCGCGACGTGGCCATTCTGTGTCAGAAGGTCGAGAACCTGGTTGCAGGAGCACCCTGCGGCATCATGGATCAGATGACTGCGGTGTGCGGCGAAGCCGGACGGCTGACGGCCTTACTCTGTCAACCGGCCGAACTTGAGCAGTCCATCGATCTGCCTGCCGACATCGAGGTGTGGGGGCTTGACTCGGGTGTGCGGCACTCGGTTTCGGGAGCCGACTATGGTTCAGTGCGGGCAGGAGCCTTCATGGGATACCGCATCGTTGCGGATATCGTCGGCATGCCAGTCAGGACCGACGCGAACCGCGACGGCCCGGTGTACATCTCCGATTCAGAATGGAACGGCTATCTGGCTAACATTACGCCTTCGCTTTTCCAGGAGCGTTTCGCGGAGAAGCTGCCCGAGTGGATCAGCGGCCGCGATTTCCTTTCCAGGTACCAGGGCACGACCGACAAGGTCACGCGTGTGGAGCCGGATCACCACTATGCGGTGCGGTTCCCGACGGCACATCCAATCGATGAGAATTCGCGTATTCGGCGCTTCAGCGAGCTGATACGAAGTCCAATGAGTGAGGAACGGCTGGCTCTGCTGGGTGAGTTCATGTACCAGAGCCATGTGAGCTATTCAGCCTGCGGCCTCGGGTGCGAGGGAACCGACCTGCTCGTCGAGCTCGTTCGTCAAATGGGCCCGTCCAAAGGCCTCTTCGGGGCCAGGATCACTGGCGGCGGCTGCGGCGGGACCGTGGCGATCCTCGGCCGCCGCGGTAGCGGCGAGGCGGTCCAGACCGTTGCGAATGAATACGAGCGACAGACCGGACACCGCCCCCATGTCTTCTGCGACTCATCCCCGGGCGCGGCGGCGTTTGGGCATATCGAGCTGGCGCTGAGACGAGACCCATGAGACTATGCCTCACATGACACCTCAAACAGGCGCTGGAGCGGGCCTCCGGCATGCGTTGAGAAACAGGGAAGCAATCTCGCGGCTGTCGGTGACGTCCCTCGTTCGGTTACACTGTTGCGGCCCCCCGGGACGGCGTACTGGTCTTGGAAACAAAGCTGGAGGCCGAGTTATGCGAGATGCAAGCGTACGGACTGATGGATATGCGGCGGCGCTCGTTGCTGCCTGGATGGTTTATGCGTGCATACCCGTCGCACCTGCGGCGGAGCAAACCGGCTCGGCGTCCCACCGGGCTCAGCGGCCCGACGCGGTCACCCTTCTGGCCGCTGATCGTGGTTGCTCGGACATCGGTTGCTACGCCGGAGAGATCGTCACGCCCAACCTCCACCGCCTTGCAGCAAACGGCATACTGCTGCCCCACGTGTACAACACCCCACCACAATGCCCCGCGCGAGGCCCTCC
>CAZTQK010000346.1:0-6927 GCA_964615635.1 uncultured Planctomycetales bacterium | reverse complement strand
CTCCTAATCGCACCGCGAACGGCATTTGGGCAAAAAGAGCCAGACCCCAGCACGCTAAACACGTACCGGGCTGGAAGCCTGTCCCACACTGTAGAGGATTCTGCGTTCCCACTTGGCCGGGTGTTCACCCGAAACCAGGCGCGCCAAGGCAATGTCAGCGTCAAGTTAAGTCGACCGTTCGGTTCTCCGATAGGCCAGTCAGCGGCTTGGCCGGGACCTGGGGAACACATTCAATACGCCAACTGAATTCCCCCCCCGAACACCACCAGCCACTTGCATACAGCAAAGAACCGCCGGCGAATTCAGCCCCAGCAGGACCGCTGACTGAGCCGCCGGCGAACAGGTCGCAAGGGCCTGGCGGACCGCAAGGGGGGCGGCCCGTCAGGTCCGATTTTTTGCGCTGCGTGGGTGTTCGCCACCGCCGCCATCGCCGAGAAACCAGCATGTTATGGGGGCCTCGCTGGAATGCTTGATAACCTGCAAGAAAGGCCTTTATCAGATCTTGCGCAACCCCTCAACGGCATCAAGCCAGAGCCCTGACGGACCGACACTAGAGTAGAGCATCCGGACACGAATCCTTGTGACGGGCGGCAACCGGGCTGCTCAGGAGGGACACGAGAACGCCATGAGTGCCCACGGAAAGGCGACAGAGCTGTCTCCGGCCATCATCGCCGAACGCCATGACCCCGGAAGCCCGCTGTTCTCTTCCCAACGAACAATGTGGCTGACACTGCTCCTGCTGGTGGCAGTGACGTTGCTGGCGGTCCTCGAGTTATCGGGCATCATGGAGCGAGTCTCCCCAAAAGATCGGCTGGTCACCTGGAGCGCCTGCGCCCTGCTGGTGATGCTGGCCATCGCCGTGCTTCTGCTGGGCCGCTACATGAACCAGCGGAGTCTCGAACACGTCGAAATCCAGCTCCGCCGCCTGATCCGCAGCGAGGCCTCGATCGAGCACTTCGGCACGCCCGTGCCCGATAGCATGAAGCCGGTGATGAGCGCCCTCAACGAGTACGTTGATCTGGTCTACTCGCGCATGGAACAACTGTGCGATCAGAAGCGCGTTCTGGATCATCAGATGCAGGTTGTCGACGCCGCCAAGAGGCGTACCGAAGCCATCATCCACAGCCTCGGTGAGCCCGTATTGGCGATCGATTCGCAAGGCCGACTGACCATGGCCAACGCCGCCGCCGAGAGACTGTTCGGGTTCCAGTTCGCCGAGGCCGAGGGACAACCCGTCGCGGACGTCGTTAAGGACCCTTGTCTGGCCGCTCTGCTCGTGGACGCCCGCATCATCGGTGAGCGGCGGCGGCGACGCCAGGTCGAATGCGGTATCGGTTCGCGGGAGCGTGCCCGAACCTACAAGATCACCCTCTCAACGGTGATCGATGAGTCCGGCACCGACTCAGGGCTGGTGGCCGTATTCCACGACGTGACCCGTGAGCGGGAGATCAACCAGCTCAAGACGGACTTCGTCTCCGCGGTGTCACACGAACTGCGGACTCCGCTTTCCAGCATCCGAGCCTACGTGGAGATGCTGGTCGATGACGAAGCCGATGACGATGCACAGCGCCGCGAGTTCTACCGGATCATCGAAGGTGAGACTCAGCGCCTGGAACGACTGGTGAGCAACATCCTCAACATCTCCCGGATTGAGGCGGGTGCCCTGCCCATCCACCGCGAGCCCGTGGTCATTAACGACATAGCCCGCGACGTGGTGAACGCCCTGGCGCCGCAAGCGGAGGAAAAGTCCCTCGTGCTGAACTTCGAGGCCCAAGAGGCTCTGCCCGACCTGAAAGCCGACCGCGATTTGCTGCATCAGGCCGTGATGAACGTGGTCGGCAACTCAATCAAGTACACCCCGAGCGGCGGGCGGGTCCGGGTCATCACCGCGTTGGATCGCGAGGCGTCCCGACTCACCGTCACCGTCGCGGACAACGGTATCGGCATTCGCGCCGACGACCTGCCACGGGTCTTCGACAAGTTCTATCGAACCAGGGACAGCGCCGGCATCGCCAAAGGCACCGGGCTGGGGCTCAACCTGGTCAGACACATTGTGGAGACGGTGCACCATGGCGAAGTCCTGGTGACCTCCGAGCACGGCCGCGGCACAACGATGTCGCTGCGATTCCCTGTACGTTCAGGGCAAGGAGCCTAAGCGATGATTGTGCAGAAACGCGTCCTGATCGCCGACGATGAGACGCACATACTCAATGTGCTGTCGATCAAGCTGCAGAACGCCGGCTTTGCGGTCATCCCGGCGGAGGATGGCCTGTCGGCCTGTGAGCTGGCTCTCTCGGACCCGCCGGACCTGATCATCACCGACTACCAGATGCCCGGCCTGAGCGGCGTGGAATTGTGCGCAAGACTTCGCAGCCATCCGGAGACCGATGGCATACCCGTGATCATGCTGACTGCTCGAGGCTTTGCGATATCCGACGAGGAAATGAGTCACGGCAACATTCGCAAGGTGATCGACAAGCCCTTCAGCCCGCGGGAGATCCTGGCGTCGGTGAACGAGTTGCTGGAGTTGGTTCCCGCGGCAAGTTTGTGATCGCAGGACCAGCGAGCACGAGAACGACAATCCGCACCGCCGGCGGTTGGAAGACCGGATAACGGAGAAAAGGAAAGGGCTCAGATCAGCAAGACAACGCACGAAACCGGCTACCTGCGCGGCGATGCTTTCCGGCAATGGTCGCAGCCCTGGTCTCGGCTGGGGCTGTGGGTCTCCCTGTGGGACGAACGAGCCGCATGCGTCGAGGGAGATCGGCCGTCACCACCCTTCTGGGAAACGCTCGCCTCACACTCGAAGCTCGCCGGGCAACGCCTCTCGGACATCGCACAGGAAGTGCTCTGTCTTGGGCCCGTGTTCACCCAACTGGATCACGAGCCCGGCGTTCACGTCGCAGGGATACCAGTGAACTGTCGGCAGAAGACCGTCGGAGCCGTCCTGGTCTGCGCGTTGGCACCGGAGTTTCCCGAGCCGGACCGCATCAGACGATTCTCACATCGCCATGGTGTCGACGGAACCGCGCTGACATCCTTAGCCGCCGCAACCCCCCTTCGGTCCGAGGAGGAGCTGCGGACTTTTGCCGACATCTTCTCGTACCAGGCGGAATCGGCGGCAATGCAGCTGCTCGCCAGGAGGGACATTGAGGACCTTTCCTCGCAGCTTGCAAACGCATACGAGCAGTTCCACCTGCTCTACCGCCTCAACGCAGAAATGACACTGTCGCACAAGTCGAGGGCTTTGTTCGACAACATGTGCCGCGAACTGCTCGCGACCACGGTGGTCGAGAGTCTCGCCGTGGTGTTGAGCCCGGACGGGCTTCCCGAGAACCGGCCGACGTGCATCATCGCCGGCCCTTTGGACATCCAGCACGACGATCTTGTGCGACTGCACGACGAAACGCGATACCTTCCACCCAACGCGGGTACCTATCTCGTCATCAACAACGTCGCGGAACGGCCCGATCTCTCCTGGGCCGCGGCATGGCTCAACCAGCTCATTCTCTTCCCGCTGAACAGCAACGACAGGCACTTCGGCGGCATTCTGGCCATCAACCGGAGAGACGGGCAGGACTTCGGCTCTGAAGAGATCCGTTTCGTGGGGGCCGTGGCTCAGCGGGCGTCGACCTTCCTGGAGAACGCCCGCCTGTACGATGACCTCGAGAAGCTCTTCATGGGCACGCTGCACGCTCTGGTCAGCAGTATCGATGCCAAAGACCCCTACACCTGCGGCCACTCTCAACGCGTGGCCTGGCTCAGTCGCCACATCGCCGGACTGGCCGGTATCGGAGAAACGGAATGCCAGCAGGCGTATCTCAGCGGCCTCCTGCACGACATCGGCAAGATCGGCGTCCCGGAGGCGGTGCTGCGCAAGGAAGGCTATCTGACATCGGACGAGTACGCAGAAGTCAAACGTCATCCGGAAATCGGAGCCAATATTCTCCAGGGCGTGCGACAGATCGATGACATCATCCCGGGTGTCCTGCACCACCACGACCGCTTTGACGGCACCGGCTACCCGTTCAACCTCAAGGGCGACGAGATACCGCTGCTCGGGCGAATCGTGTGCCTCGCCGACTGCTTCGACGCGATCACGACCAGCCGTACCTACCGGCAAGCACGCCCGATCGAGGCAGCCCGTTCCGAGTTGCGCTCATGCGCCGGGAGCCAGTTCGACCCGGTTCTCACCGAGATCTTCCTGCGAGACGATCTGCATGAAGTCACCCGCAGGATGACCCTTTCATGTGCCGACAAGGGCGAACTGGCCGCTTGACGTTCCTCCTCGAAGCGCCCCCCCCGCCGCCCTTGCCAGTTGAGGGCATCGGCGGGAGAATCCCTGCCAAAGCCGCGTTAAGCGTATGGGCTGTAACCAGATTGTGAAAGAACACGGAAACACAACGATGACCGGACTCTCCCTGCGGATCGGTTGCGGACTGGTATTGGCCGCGGCTCTGGCTCCCGGCTGTGGGCATGTCGAGAAGCGTATCGCCGAGCCAACGGCAAGCCCGGACGGCGAGTCCACTCAATCGCAAGCCGGGCAAGATACTGCGATCAAACTGCAGTATGCCCTGATTCCGTCGTCGACGGCCCAGCCGGTCCGGATCCGTGTGGTCGAACACCGTGTGACGGATTCCGCCGAGACCGGCTCGACGACACAGGATCTCGACCTCGATTTGCGTGCCAGGCTCAAGGCCGTCAAGACCCGAGACGACCGCACCGTGGAGGCGACGCTGCGATTCGAACAGATCCGCCTGAAAATCGGCCCTCCTGAACCAGCACTCACTTACGATTCCCGAAGCGACAAGCGGGGCAAGGGCAATTCGTTGGCGGATCTCATGGAAGTCGTGGCGGATGCAGAATTGAACCTGCTGATCGGTCCCGACGGCCGACTTCTCGAGCTTCACGGACTAAATCACAAATGGCGGACGGCCGGCATCATTCTGCCCCCGCCGCACCTGCTCACCGCCCAATGGCTCTTCCGAGACAACAGCATGCTCGAACTCATCAGCGAGGCCTTGTTCCCGGTTATGCCTCCGGGCTCTGTACAGGTCGGCGATACCTGGGAGACCAGTGTGCCCGCCGATATCCCCTTGGCCGTCCGATTGGACTCCTGTCTGGGTTGGAGTGTGTCCTCCATCGCCAACAACAAACCGGCGTCAGTCGAAGTGCAGCTCGACGGCAATGGACAGGTGCAGTTGGCCGCCTCGCCCCTGAAAGACGCGCCTCCTGGCATTCGCCCCCACCTCAAAACCGGAACGCACACTGCCAAGGCGAGAGTCTGCCCGAAGACGGGGGCATTTCAGCAAACAAGCGGCCGACTCATCGAAGTGGAACTCACCCTGACGCCCCCCGCCGGAAAGGAACGGCTGCGGGCCACCATCCGCCAGGAGCGGCGGCTCACCGCGCAACGAGGCACAGGCCCAGGTTGATCCTGAGGTGTCGAGCAGTGTTGCAGGGATGGGTATCAGTCAGGGCGATACGATGCAGGCTGTGTTGATCCCGCCCCAGGTCGCTTCCGCTCCGAAGTACAACTGGTACCAGGCCAGCGACAGCGCTATACACGCGATTGCGACAATCCACAAAGCAATCGTCGCCAACCGATGCCACCTGTACCGCCAGAGAATCAGGCTGCCGAAACCGAGGAGAGCGAACTTGTAGCAGGTCAGCGCCTTCGGTCCGAACGGGAGCACTCTGCCGACCACCGGATTCAGTTCCCAGAGCATGCGCTGCTGGGCGGCCAGCAAGGTCAGCTCAAGATCAAAGCAGTTGACAACCCAGACCCCGATCAGGAGCCAGACAAAGCGTCGGTCCTGCCGCTGTCGTCGACTTGCTCTGACGCTTGCTGCCGGGTCGGATGATCCGGGACATGCCATCGAGCCAGGTGAAGATGTGCCGAGCAAGACCTCCATGCCTCTTGTATCGGTTGAGATGAACGCAACTTTTACGATGTCGAAGCAGATTTCAAAAATGCCTCGATCTGCCTGATGGCGTTTCACCCCATCCGACTCTATCATGACGGGTATGCACGAATCATCACTCAGACGCTTGCTCGAACAAGTACGTCTCGGACGGCGATCGGTTGACCAGGCCATCGGCGACCTGAAGCATCTCCCCTTTGAGGATCTGGGCTTTGCCAAGGTCGACCATCACCGATCGATCCGATGCGGCTTCCCCGAGGTGATCTACTGCGAGGGCAAAACGATCGAACAGGTCCTCGCGATCGTCAAACACCGATTGGCCGGCGGCGGTAACCTTCTGGCAACCCGAGCCGGCCCCAGAATGGCCAGAGCGGTCCGAAAGCGGTTCCCGAAAGCCCACTACAACCCGATGGCCAGGACGATAACCATCAGGCAGCTCCCCGGTCCTGCGGCAGCCGGCTCCAGCGGACAAGCGAAGCCCCCGCCGGATTTCGTAGCCATCGCTTGCGCCGGAACTTCCGACCTGCCGGTGGCCGAGGAAGCCCGGGAAACTTGCGAGATCATGGATCAGGCAACTCGGCAGTTCTACGACGTCGGTGTGGCAGGGATCCACCGCCTCCTGGCCCATT
The DNA here is from genome assembly GCA_964615635.1 of uncultured Planctomycetales bacterium. GTDB lineage: Bacteria > Planctomycetota > Phycisphaerae > UBA1845 > PWPN01 > JAUCQB01. The sequence goes on along the minus strand of CAZTQK010000346.1, from coordinate 374 downwards.
CGGCCGAGCTGAGTCAAGCCCGCGCGGTTGTCGTATGTGCCGGTATGGAAGGAGCTTTGGCCAGTGTTGTCGGCGGTCTGGTCAGTTGTCCGGTCATCGCCGTGCCAACCAGCGTGGGGTACGGGGCCAGCTTCAGCGGATTGGCTCCCCTGCTCACCATGCTGAACAGTTGTGCGGCCGGCGTGGCCGTTGTGAATATCGACAACGGCTTCGGGGCCGGCTACATGGCTGCCCTGATCTGTCGGGCAGCACAGCGGCCGACGGCCGATAGCCAGGCAAGCAAGCCAATTACGGGTAAGAACCTATCCCGGTTGGGTGCCACGGGCAGCTTGTCTGCCCGTGCACTGGCGGGCAAGCCGCCAGTGGCACCCGAG
>CAZTQK010000345.1:0-6993 GCA_964615635.1 uncultured Planctomycetales bacterium | reverse complement strand
AAAGCGTACGTCCTGCTGCCGATCATGGGCTACTTCACCCTGAGCGTGATGGGCGGGTTTGTGGTCTACTTTCCTGAGATCTTCCCGACGCGGCTGCGATCGACCGGTACTGCGTTCGGGTACAACGTCGCCCGTCTGTCAGCGGCGGCCGTCATGCTGTTGAGCAATCAGATTCGCGAATGGCTCGCTGCCCTGGAGTTTGAACATCCGTTCCGTGTGGGAGCGGTGGTGGTCAGCGGCATCTACTTTCTCGGTCTGCTGGTTCTGATCTGGGCGCCAGAAACAAAGGGGCAGCCGTTGCCCGAAGAGTAGGTTGCCTCGAATGGAAAACGGATTCCGATGCGCCGGAATCCGAGGTGTTCTCGCGCAGCACCGTTTGCCTGAAGCCGTCACACAGGTTAGCTTCGCCCATACTTGGTTCTGTTGAGGTTCTGCATGAACGATCAATTGACGCCAACCAGCGAGCCGCCGCAGACGTCTGATCGCGAACACGGCCTCCCGATGGCCATCGCTCTCGATGCCGAGGCGATGGCCAAGGAGCGAGCCTATCTTCGCGAACTGGAGACCAGGCCGTTACTGTCCCGGGCCGGCGGGTACCTGAAGCTCAGCGGTCCCGGATGGATTCAAAGCGCCCTGACACTCGGCGGCGGTAGCGGAAGCACATCGCTCTTCGCCGGCGCGCTTGCCGGTTACACCCTGCTCTGGGTTCAGCCGACCTCGATGGCCATCGGTGCGATCATGCTGGGGGCGATGGCCTACATGACGTTGTCGACGGGCATGCGGCCGTTTCACGCGGTCAACCGCTATGCACATCCGATATTGGGCTACGGCTGGGCGGTTGCCACGTTGATTGCCAACTTCGTCTGGATCTTCGGCCAGTTCAACGTCTCTGCCTCCGTCGCCGGGGACATGTTCACCGTCGGCGGGAGACGCACGCCGGACTTCGCGGTGGGCCTCGGGCAGAGACTGCTCGGGCCGGAAGTGTCGGCCGCCGAAGCGGCAAGTGCGGGTTGGGGCGTGCTGGTCTGTCCGCTCATCGCCCTGGTCACGCTTTGGGTTACCTGGCATTACGGGAAGGGGTCTCGCGGCGTACGCTGGTTCGAAAATGCCATGAAGCTGATCGTGGCTGGCACCATCGTCTGTTTTGCCGTCGTCGTCCTGAAGTCGGACACACGCTGGGGCGAAATGCTCAAGGGCTTCGTCAGTTTCAACAAGCTGCCGAGAGTCGACGAAACAGACAAGCTTGATGTGGTCATCTCCATGTTTGCCACGGCGGTGGGCATCAACATGACGTTTCTGTTTCCCTACACGTTGCTTGCCCGCGGCTGGGGGCGCGAGCACCGGGGCTTGGCGAAGTTCGATCTGGCTTTCGGAATGTTCCTGCCCTTCGTTTTTGCTGTCAGTTGCCTAGTGATCTCCGCGGGCAATGTGCTTCACGCCAAGCTTCCTGAAATCGAAGCGAAGGTCGCGGCAATCGAGGCCGACGCCACACTGACGCCCGAGCAGCAGGCGGACCTGATCAAACGAACCAGGCAGTCCATCCGCGGCGCGGTGGCTATGTCGCGCTCGCTCGAGCCGCTGCTGGGGTCGGAATGGAGCCATATCGTGTTCGGCCTCGGCTTCCTCGGTATGACCACCAGCAGCATCGTCACCATGATGCTGGTCAGCGGATTCACCCTGTCCGAAATCTGCGGCGGCAAGCCGGGGGGTGTGGCGTACAAGATCGGGATGGCGATACCCGCGATTGGGATGCTCGGCCCGCTGGTCTTCGGCCAGCTGCAGATGTGGCTGATGGTCCCGATATCGGTTTTCTGTTTCTTTTTTATACCGATTGCCTATGTCACGTTTCTGATCCTGATGAACAGCAAGAAGTTCCTTGGAGACGACCGCCCCCGAGGCATCAGGAGGATCGGATGGAACATCGGCATGGTCCTGGCGATCCTGGTGGTGACTTTCGGCGGAGCGTACAAGATCTACGCGACCTTCGGAGGTGGCTGACGCCCACCGGGGGCCCCGTCGGCCTGTCGCACCAGGCACAAGGAGGATCGGGTGTATCCTGAACTGGCTCAGATGCTTGATCTGCTCGAAGTGGATGCCGGTCGTGTCGAGCGGGGCCGGCAGAGGCAGGAGGCGGTCTGGCGCGGGCAGGTACCGGATCGCGTGCCGATCGTGATGGGCCGGAGCGAATCGCGGCAGGTCGTGGACAAGGTCGGCCCGCAGCATCTGCGCCTGTGTGAGCACCAGCTTCGCGGCGGACGCCCGGTACCGGAGTACTATCGCTTCGATCACTACACGTTCCGCGAGCAGTTCGACGATCCGCAGAAAATGCTCATCGAATCATTGTGGGACATTATCGGCTGGGCCCGCACACCGAGCGACGCGCAACTGTCGCTGCGCCCGAACTTCGGCGTCGGGACTCTGGCGAGCGTTTTCGGGTGCAAGACTGCCATGGGCGAGAATGACATGCCCTGGGTCAGCGAGCGGCCGTCCAAGGAGGCGCTTCTGGAGGTCGATCTTGAGCAGCTCGATCGTGCCGGCCTGATTCCTCGCGTGATCGAGTTCACCCAGATGGCCCGCGCCGCACTCAAGGAGTTCCCCGACGTCCATGTCTTCATGCCCGACCTCCAGGGGCCGATGAACACCGCCTTCCTGCTTCGCGAGCAAGAGGTGTTCATGGAGATGCTCGAGGAGGAGGACTACTTTCACCGCCTGATGCGGACTGTCACCGAAGTCTTCATCCGCCTCACGAAGCGGTTCAAACAGGAGCTGGGCGAACCGCTCGACGGCGGCTACCACGGATCGATGTACATGACCAACGGCGGCGTCCGGGTCGTCGACGACGTCAGCATCATGCTTTCGCCCGAGCATTACCTGCGCTACTCGCTGCCATACGTCCGGCAGTGTCTTGCTCCGTTCGGCGGCGGATGGGTTCACAGTTGCGGGAACATCTCCCACCAACTCGATGCCTATCTCAGTGCCCCGGAGATCAAAGGGATCAACTTCGGCGAGCCGGAGTACTACGATTTCGCCGACCTGTTCCCGAAACTCGCCTCCAGCGGCAAGTTCTGCTATGGCGGACCGGTCCGTGAGCTGGGCGAATCGGTTGAGGCTTATTTGGAGCGGACGGCCGTCGCTCTTGGCCCCGCGCGGACCTGCCTGATCTTCCAGCCCCGAGTGAAGGGGCAAGACATGTCCGAAGGCGACTGGCCCGACCCGGAGGCGACGCTGGGGCTATGGGAGCGACTGGTTCGCTGAGCTTGTCCGGTGCGAGGGAGAATGTGAATCTCACTGCTCGTAGCAGACCGCATTGCTGTGCCACTGCTCTGTGAGCAGTGTTTCGACGTTCCCGCACTGCTCACAGAGCAGTGGCTGGAGTTCGGCACTTTGTCAGGGTGCCGACACTCGCCCTGCACTGCTCACAGAGCAGTGGCACACGGTGGTGTTGGCCCGCGCGGCCGGCTGTTGCCCGTTTGACGAGTGCATCGTCAGGGTTATTTCCGGGAGTGGTCTGTTGACGTATTTTGCCATGTTCTGTAGACTGATCGTCGCTCTTTTCGGATCGATCATAGGAGATGCGCATGATGTTGCGACGAGCTGCTTCTCTGCTTGCCGGTCTCTTTCTGGGTTCGACGGGCTGCATGATTCCGGCGGGCGGGACAAAGGCGACGGCCGTTCCGGTTCAACCGGGTGTGGCCCAACTGTTCATCGATGACGAACTCATCGAATCACAGCAGGGGCTTGAACGCCGCCTGCACTGCCCGGCGAAGGACAACGGCGGGAATGAGCCGGTCATAGCAGCACCCGAACCTCGAACGACGATTCTGGCCTACGGCACGATCATCTTCGATACCCGACTCAAGAAGTACGTGATGTTCTCCCAAGGTTACGTCGAGCGGAGCATGTACCGCTTCACTTCCGTGGACGGCCTCAACTGGGATGTCGGCGAGGGCGGCAAGTTCGAGGAGATCACTTTCGGCCCGCCGCCGGAGATGGAGCCCGGTGCGGTGGGCAGGCCCGGTATCGACGTTTTCTCATGCTTCTATGACACGCGGGATACCGAGTGGCCTTACAAGGGCTGGCTCTACTATGCCAACTACGGCCCGAATCGTGAAGGCATCTACTACGTTCGTTCACGGGACGGACGCAAATGGGACCGGCTCGATTTCGTGGTCAACGCATGGGCCGGGCCGGGTGACACGAGTGCGCGGCGGATCGAGCAAGATGGTAAGGTGGTTTACGGCCCAGGCGACGTGACGCTCTTCTACCACGACCCGATCGATAACCGCTTTCTGGGTATCTTCAAGTTCTTCACCAGCGAGAAGGTCGGTCCGGCAGACAGCAATCTGCGAAGTCGGGCGTACCACTTCCTGGATCGGCTGGACGCACCGTTTGACAGCAGCCGGATTCAGCGGATCGCGCTGTTGCCGCCGGCCGAAGCGAAGGACAACAACGGCCCGGCCGATGAGTTCTATGCCAGCACGGCGTGGCGATACGAGTCGCTCTGGCTTGGTGGTCTGAAGGTCTGGCACGGCAAGGACGACTACCCCTATTCCGAAAACGGCTGTGCCTTCTTCAAGCTGGTGGTCAGCCGCGACGGGCTCAACTGGCACAAGGTGCCTTTCCAGAACGACTCGGGCTTGCCGGAGGTCTTCATCCCGAACGGCAAGCAAGGCGGCAACAACGGCCGCAACGACGGCGGCTACATGAGCGAGTTCAGCCAGGGTCCGCTGCGGATTGGCGATGAGCTGGTTTACTACTACAGTGCATCCTCGTGGGGCAAGAACGCCCCGTCCGACCAGCGAATCTTCGGCGGCGGAATCTTCCGGGCCCGATTGCGGGTGGACGGCTTCGTCTCCGTTGCCAGCGGTACGCTGACGACCAAGACATTGTCCTTCACGGGGAACGACCTCTTCGTCAACGCGGTCGGACCGGTGTCCGTGGGCGTTCTGACTGGCGACGGGAAGGTTCTCGGTGAGGTTTCGATCACGGGCGACTCACTGCGGCACGAAGTGCGGTTCGGGGGGCAGACTCTGGCGGATCTGTCCCGCGGGAAGCCCGTCCGACTGAGATTCAGCGTGACGCAACCCGGGCACCTCTATTCGTTCACGGTGCGATGATCGTCTCGCGCATGTGCGGTGCGAGAGTGAGGAGAATTGCCGAATGAGAACCGCAGAATGCATGCGCCTGGCAAGTCTGCTGATGATTTCGTGCGCGCCTGCAACCGCCGCGGGGGCCGACGTCCTGGACATCGGTTCGCGACTTGAGTTGTTCGCCGACGGTGTGCTGATCGAGAAGATGGACGGTGCAAGGCTGCAGCTTCACTCGCCCGTCAACCGCGAGGCGGTGTTTCGTTTTGACGCTCCCTGGGAGGGGGGACAGAGCGGCTACGCTACGATGTTCAAGGACGAGGATCGCTACCGCCTGTATTACCGCGGCGGCGGCGACCTGGTTCGTGAGTGCACCTGCCTGGCCGAGAGCAAAGACGGAATCCGTTGGGATCGCCCGAAATACGGTCTCTTCGAATGCAGCGGTTCGAAGGAGAATAACATCATCTGGACCGGCGAGAAGAAAGCTTACTGCGAGTCACATAACTTCTCGCCCTTCAAGGACGCCAACCCTCGGGCCAGGCCTCAGGATCGCTACAAGGCCGTCACCCTCGGCAGGGCGGTTCTCCCCGGCGAGAAGGAGAACCGCAACGTCCTTTTCGCGTTCGTTTCGCCGGACGGTGTCCATTGGCAGCGGCTCGGGGAGCGGCCGATCATCACCGAGGGTTCTTTCGACTCGCACAACGTCGCTTTCTGGGACCCTAACCGCCGAGAGTACGTCTGCTATCTTCGCCAGGGCATCCAGGGCAAACGGGGCGTCTGTCGCGCTACGTCCATGGACTTCGTCAATTGGACCAAGCCCGAGCCGTTGGACTATGGCAACGCGCCGCTCGAACACTTCTACACCAGCGGGATCCTGATCTACTTCCGGGCTGAGCACTTCTATCTTGGGTTTCCGATGAGATTCGTGCCGCCGCAGGAACGCAATACCGTCGGCTTCGACAGTCGCAAGACGGACGGGCTCTCAGACGCGGTTTTCATGGCGAGTCGCGACGGTCTTCACTTCGACCGATCGTTCATGGAGGCGTTCATTCGGCCCGGCCCGGATCCGTTGAACTGGGGAGGCGCCCACGGCAACAGCACGCCGGTGTGGGGTCTTGTGCAGACCAGCCCTCAAGAGATATCCATCTACTGGATGGAGCACTACGACAACTATCCCGAGAACACGGGGATCATACCGCAGATTCGTCGCGGAACGCTGCGCACCGATGGTTTCGTAAGCGTCAACGCCGGTTACAAAGGCGGTGAGTTTGTCACTCGGCCGTTGTCGTTCAAGGGATCGCGGCTGGTCCTGAACGTCTCGACGTCGGCCGTGGGCGGCGTGAAGGTCGAGATCCAGGATGCTGCCGGCAAGCCGATTCCGGCCTTCCGGTTGGACGATTGCGTCGAGATCTGGGGCGACGAGATCGAGCGGATCGTCAAGTGGAACGACGGCCCAGACGTGAGCAAGCTGGCCGGCAAGCCCGTGCGGCTGCGATTCGTGATGAAGGACGCCGATCTGTATTCGATTCGTTTTCAGCCCTGATTTCGTGTCACGAGGGGGGTTGATCCATGCGTGGGATGACACCAGGTCGCTGTTGGCTTACGGCTACTGTGACGGGACTTGCCGCGTGTACGGCGGCGATGGCCGCCGACCCAGGGGTTCTGGGCGCCTACTTCCGTGCGGATGAGCCGTTTCCCGACTATGCCGTCTTCTGGCACGAAGGCTGGACGACTCCGGAAGGGGAGATCGACAACACCAAGTATGAAGGCTTCAAGGAGCCGCTTGGCGGGTCCGTGCATGTCTTTTTCAGGAATACCTCGACGAGACCACTGGCGGTGGAGGACGTTCTGCTTGACGGCATCAGTCTCAAGCAGGTGATCGTCTTTTCCGAGCAACGAAAGCTGC
>CAZTQK010000344.1:0-6997 GCA_964615635.1 uncultured Planctomycetales bacterium | reverse complement strand
GCACGTGAATCTGGGTATGGCCCTGGCCCAGCAAGGACGATTCGACGAGGCGATGAAGCATTTCCTGACGGTCGTCCCCATGGAGGATGCCTGGTTCAATATCGGTCTGATGTATCAGTCGAAGTCCCGGCCGGCCGAGGCCGCTCGGGCCTTCAAGACCGCGCTGAAACTGAACGCCGCGATGGTCGCCGCCCAGCAGTGTCTGGACAAGCTGCCGCGGGACATTTCGAGCGGTGCACAGCCGTTTGAGAACCTGATGGCCCTGGCTCCACCGCCGGTGCCGGCGCCGGCACAACCAGAGCAGCCGCAGCCACCGGTCGAAGCCGTGGCTGTCGTGGCAACTCGGCCCGAGACCAGCGGGCAGCCGTCGGCTTTTGAGCCGAATTATGAGGACATTCGCACGGTCGAGTCTCCCGACCCGATTGTCGTGGAACCGGCTGAATCCGAGTCGGAGCCACTCGGAATGGCGGAAACGCCACAGGCGGGGCCGTCGACCCCAGTCCAGGAATCATCTGCCATCGAGGAGTGGCCCGAGCGGGAGTTGATCGCTGGGATTTTTAGGGCGATGACGGAGACGCCGACGGCGCAAGAAGAGGAAGAACAGTCGATTCAAGCCGGGCCTTTTGATCCTGAGACCCTCGCCGCTCTGATGGGCACCGAGGCTTTCGAAGTGTCGGACGGCCTGCCGGAAGTCGATTTGTTCGCAGAACCGGCCCAGACGGAAAGTGATGCCATCGGTCCGGCAGACCAGACGCCGTCCTTGGCCGAACGCACCCCGATGACAGGGCCTCCGATCGCGAGCACGGCCAGCCAGCCATCGTATACCACCTACGATTTTGTGGACGACGAGGGTCCGAAAGACCTGTTCACAATGGACTGGATGCCCGGGGACCCCGCTGAGGATGACCCATTCGAGATCGTCCTGCCGTTTCGGCCTCCGATGCCTCCGGCCGCGAGGAACGCATTGCTGATATCAACTCAACCATCGAGTGACGCACCAACTCCCGAGGAGCTCCGCACTGTGATTGAGGCGCTGATGGATTTGAGCCATTCGCCAACCGGAGCGATGCCGAAGCCTTACAGCACGCCGGCGACTCGACCAGCGGCTGCTGCTCCGCAGTCGCAGCCCGCGGATGGCCAGACGCGAGCACCCGCACAGCTCAACATGAGCGTTGAGATGAGGGTCCAAGAGCCGAACGCCGGCTGGCGCCGTCCTTTATGGGATGATCTGGAAGCCTTCGGTCCGGATGATCCGTCAGATTCGACGACTTCCGACGACTGATCGCGGGGACGGGACTTCTCGTCGGTCGATAACTGAAACCGCATCAACGGCCGATCCCTGTGATCCTACGTGTTTAACGTGCTGGGGGTCTGGCTCTTTTTGCCCAAATGCGGTTCGCCGTACAATCTGGAGTGGTTGGCTCAGTCAGGCGGGGGCTCGGCGGCGCGAGAAAAACGGCAAAAAGTGCCTGACCCGCTGTCTTGCACGCTGAACATGTACCTGTGATCGGCCGTTATCGTTGCAGTTCGATGCTCTCCGAACGACCGTCCCACGCGGCAGGTTCGCCATTGACCTTCACGGTCTTGAGCCCGGGCACCGGAGGTACATGAAGCCGAATCTTGCTTGGCGGCCGGCGGAAAGATGCCTGGTATGTCACCCCGAACCTCTTGCCGTCTGGGCTCAGTCGAACCTTCACGGTGACCGGCCCGAACTCGGTCGGCATCTTCTCGAATCGCGTCTCGCGGTCGGTCTGCAGCCAAGCGAGCGGCATGATCCGCAGCAAGTGCAGCGCGTCCGGTTCGATCTGGTCGTCGATGATCGCCAGGCGCGACAGGTATACGGCCAGCGGGGCTGAAAAGACGTTGCCGGTGATCCCGCCGCGACTCTCGCAGGAGACGAATGTCTCGCGCGAGACCGACCCGGCATACAGACTGTACATGCCTTCAAGGAACCGATATCGCTCGTTCATCGCGTGCGAGTGGAACACGTTCCAACTGTAGCACGGTTCCCAGCTCGACATCTCGCGAATCAGTCCGGGCACTTGTTCGTAGAGCGGCTCGGGGCGGAGCGTCGCCAGTTGTGGGCCGTCGCGGAACCAGTCGATCGCATCCTGGGCCAGTTCATCGCGGGCATCCACAAATCCGGAGAAGACCAGGAACAGCGGCCCGGTATCGAGGTAGAACGGATGCCGCGGATCGACGTCCGTCGCGCCGCCCAACCCGGCCGGGACCAGGCGGTGCGTCCTGCCCTTGGAATCCGTCCATTTCGGCATCTCAGCCGTCTTGGCACGCAGAGCGGTGACAAAGGTTTGTTGGTAATCGCGAGCTTCAGCCGCGAATTCCTCGGCACGCGGGTGCCGCGCGAGCCGCAACACCTTGACGGCCGAGGTCAGCCCCTTGTACATCCAGCCGTCGTTCCACAGACCTTGGATCTGCTTCTCCATGTCGGTGGCTACGGCCGGAGGCATCACGCCCGGAACGCCCTTGTGTCCCTGCATCCGCCGCGCATCCTTGATGAAGTCGCACGCCTTCACGATGGCCGGCAGCCAGCGACGAGTGAAGTCCTCGTCGCCGGTCAGCAGAGAGTGCTCCGCGACACTGTACAGGATCGCCCCGTGGTCGCTCAGCCAGTCGATGGCGGACAGGCCTGTGGACGCGCCCAGGTAGCCGGGGTGCTTCTTGAACAAATCGCCGGGCGGCTTGAATTGGCCCTGCCCGACCCTGAACTGTTCGAGATGGATATCGACCGATTCGTGATAACCCATCGTGTCCAGCAGCATCGTACAGGCCATTGCCCCCGGCGTCGGCCACAGATACGTGTATTCGAGCGAACCGCTCAGGAACGTTCGCAATCCATTGGACGGGTTGATTTCGGAGATCATCTCGGCCAGTTGCAGGCTGTGGCGGATGGTATTGTTGACCAACGGCTCGGGCGTGTCCACAACGGCGGCGGTGGCTGGGATGGCGGACCAGAAGCCATCTGACTGTGCGAGGGCGGCCTCAAATCCCAGCCCTAACTCCGCATCAAAGGCAGCACGTTCAGTCGGCAGCATGGGAACGAGCAGATCAACGTGATTGCCGGGCTTGCCCCTCAGCGTCAGCGAGATGAGCGAGTCTCTGTCGGTCGGCTTGCCTGGCGTGAAGCTGATCTCAGCCGACTGGCCGGGCGGGATGCCCAGGCGGACCTTGCCGTCCTCCTCCAAGAGACGCCAACCGTCCGGCCCCGCATCGGCGGCCAGCTTCCGTGGGTACGCCGAGTGGTCGACGTGGAAGTGGATATTGCTCATATAGGTCATCCCCGCGGAGATGTGCGGAGCGTTGATCCTGATGAGAAACGACTGGCTTTTGTCTGTAGGCAGGCCCGGGCAGAGGTGCGCGATCGACAGCCGCACCCACGCGAAGATCGGCTCGGTGCCCGTGGCGACCGGTTTGCCGCCGGGGACATGGGCGAAGGCTTCCTGACGCAGCGACAAGCCGCGCTGCGTCCATTCACTCCGCATGATCGGCGTTACATGTCCTTCATCCCAGCACTGGCGGACCAGGGTGTCGTCCCGGTGGATGTACGCGTAGTCGCGCCATTGGCCGTCATACGAGGGCTCGAAGGTGAGCTGCACACCCTGGTTCTTCCACTTCTGCGTTCGCGGGTTCAGGTCCGGCTGGGCGAGGATCGTGCCGTTGAACAGCACGTTGAAGCGGAATGCGTGATCCTTCCAGCCGATCGGCGTCCAGATGTCCCGCAGATCCGGCCACCAGGTGCAGGCGATGTCAGCGGTGGGCTCGTGAACCTGATGTATTCCGGATAGTGCCGTCTTGCCGCCGAGCATCTTCGTGCAGCCAATCGTTATTGGCAGGACAATCGCCAATAAGGTCAGCATCATGTGCGGGTATCGCCGTCTTGTGGGCATCGGTTTCTCAGACATAGTCGTGCTCCCATCGGCGCAGCCGAGCAGTGCCGGTCCTTGCGTCCTACTTGTGTGCCGGCTTGAACTCCAAGGTGTAGCCGGCGTTCGGGTTGGAGTCTTCCTTTGTCGCTCCCTTGCGGGCGGCGACGGCCGGGTCCTCCGGGATGCGGCCCTGATCGTGGGTTTCCTCGATCCACCTGTCCAACACGGCCCGGAGACGCTTCAGCACCTCCTCATGCTCCTTGGAGTCAGTGAGATTCTGCACTTCATAAGGGTCCTTCTCGATGTCGTACAGCTCCTCCGGCGGCATGCTCGGGGCCAGCAGCACCTCCTGCACAGGCGTCAAACGCCCCTGATCATGAAGCTCCTTCAGCAGGTTCCAGACGGGGTAGCTGCGTTCCTTGTAGGCATTCGGCTGCATGAAAGGGCGGTCGGGTGTGAAGTTGCGGATGTAGCGGTAGCGGGCATCCCGGACCGTGCGGAACCGAAAGACGGTCTCGTCGCAACGGTCCCTGGCTCCGAAAGAGTGGCGACGCGGCGGTTCGGCCTGATCGCCGAACATGACGCGACCGTGCATGTTCGGTGGTTTGGCCACGCCGGCGATGGCCAGTGTGGTGGCGGTCAGGTCGATGGCGTCCACGAGTTGGTCGTCGACCGTGCCCTGACGGAATTGTCGCGGCATCTGATGGCCGCTCGGCCAGCGGATGATGAGCGGCACGTGCAGACCGCTGTCGTAGCAGAACTGCTTGCCGCGGACGTGAGCCCGGCCGTTGTCTCCGAAGAAGATGACGACCGTGCTGGCCGCCAGACCGTCGGTTTCAAGCTGTCTGAGGATCAGCCCTACCTTCCGATCCAATTCGCTCGCCGAATCGAGGTATGCCGCCCAATCCTGTCGAGTGACCAGATGATCGGGATAGTATGGTGGAAGCACCACTTTGTCCGGATCGGCCACTCGGGGAGCCTTGAACGGCCGGTGCGTCTCCTGGAAGTTGATCTGCGCATAGAAGGGTTGATGCGACTTCAGATCGTCCCAGTCGTCAGAGTCAAATGGGTACCCCGGGTAGCTGAAATTCCAATCGGTCTTGCCCGTACCCTTGAAGCCAACGGCCGACGGAAGCTGGCGGATGTTGGCCGTGAAGTAGCCTGCCGGCCGCAGCCAGTCGGTGATGATCCGAACGCCCTCGGGGAGTTTGTAGCCGTCGTCCCGATGGGATCGGTGATGGTGCGCTCCAATGGTCGTCTGGTACATGCCGGTGATGAAAGCGGAACGGCTGGATGAGCAGACTGGGGCGGTGGTGAAGGCTCGCGCATAACGCACGCCCTCGCCGGCGAGACGATCGAGATTGGGGGTCCGGACCTGTGTGGTGCCGGAGCAACTCAGTTCCGGGCCGAAGTCTTCGGCGATCAGCCATAGGACATTGAGCCGGCCGGCGGGCGGAGGCACTGCAGGAGCCGCCCAGGTTGCGGGCTGACAACCAAGAACCATTGCGGCAAGAGCCAGCTTCCCAAGTAGTTCCGTCTTCGAGTGCATGGCGTCCCTCTCATTATGGATCATCGAATGCCCGCAGCATACGCATCCTCATCGGACGGGACAAGACGGAAGCAGGATTGCAGGAAAGGGTTGATAACGAGGTTTGATATCCAGGTCGACCGCTGACCCTTGACACTTTTCATTTCCGGATCGCTGAGTGTCGTTCTCCAGACCGCCGGACGCTGATCGACGAGCATGTCTGCGGGCTCAAATCTTGATTCTTGACACCTCCGACAAGAAGAGGGAGAGGAAGGCGCGAACAGGGAAAACGAGTCCCGTCTTCTGGACCCGCTCGTTCTGACTAGGCCCGCCCCGCGATTGAAGGCTTTGTGGCCTGATGGGAACATGCCGCTGGAATTGAGACGGCCGAGTGGTCTGTGAACGCGGACTCCACGGATCCAGGCTGGCGGTTTCGCCGATCCGCTACACGTCCAGGTCGGCCAGAAACGCCTTGATGGTGTGATGCCTGGGGTGGTTGTTCGCCCAGGATTTGAAATCCTTGACCCGATCGAAGGCCTCTTTGCCGAGAATGGTCTCGACCCGCTGCTCGTACGTCCGTCTTTGCTCTTCCTTGGCAACACTGTGTTGCCACGCCGCACTGAAGATGAAGTGCACATCATCGTGCAGGTTTCGGCTTTCGAGGATTTCCCACTCGTTCTTGTCGAACCAGATCCCGCCGCAACTGGTGCAGCGGTCAATGTGGAAGACGACGCCGTGCCCGACCTTGCTGCGGCACAAGAAGCGCCCGCACTCCGGGCATAGTTTCGCGGCAATCGAATCTGAGACCGGGAGCGATTTGCCTTCCTCTGGCGGCTTCTCAGGCAGGTTGTCGCCGTGAGCCTTGAGCCACTTCCAGTACTGAAATGCTTTGATCCACTGGCCGCCGCACCGGCCGCATACCAGTCTTTGCGGGACTTCATCCGGGTCGAGCGACTCGAGTACCGGAGTCTTGCACGCTGGACACTTCATGATCGTCCCTTCCGTTGCTGATTTCGTTAAGCCGGTTCCGGCATCTGTTTTCTGGCACCGCGCAGCATATTGGCCCTGAGCCGGCTGAACAAGCGAATCGTGGTTGTGTTGCCGCTGTGCGGGTCTGATTGCCGGGCAGCAAAGGTGTTGAGCATTGACGAATATCTAAAGATCCTGGTAATTTAATGGTTTAAACTATTAAAACTGGTTAGAACCTTATAAAGATGGCGGCGCAGACGCGGACTTTTCGCTCACGGGCCCGGCCGCGAGCGTGTTGCCCGCGTTGGTCGGCGCGGCCTTGGCCGAGCCGGATGGAGGATATGAGATTTGAGGATTTGAGATTTCAGAGCCGCCTGACCTGCTTGGCTTCGCGCTTCGGCGTTCGGTGGGGCGGCTTTCGCTGCAAAGTCTTTAGTGACAAATAGCTAGACGCTTTTCGTTCCTTTTCCCATTTTGCCTATTCCACCCAGTTTTGGGTCTGTTTGGCGCAGACGGGTCTTCAGTCTTCGTCAGCCGGGCAATCCAGGCGGCAGATGGTCCCGCTGATAATCATCTAGCAAGCCTCCGAGAGGTATGCTGTTGGTTCGTGTTCAGG
>CAZTQK010000343.1:0-7017 GCA_964615635.1 uncultured Planctomycetales bacterium | reverse complement strand
ACACCTTGATCGGCCGGCCATTGCGGACCTCGATGACCGTCTGCCGGATATCCTCCTCGGAGCGGATTCGCCCGATGCCCTGGAGGATCGATTCCTCGCCGCTCTGGACCAGGAAGCCGGCGGCCACGTTCTCGTTTGATTTGCGCAGGGCCTCAGTCACCTCGCCGATGCTGATCTGGTGGGCCCGCAGCCGTTGCGGCGACAGAACCACCTGGTACTGCTTGATGTCGCCGCCGAACAAGGCGACTTCGGCCACGCCGGGCACGGACAGGATTCGCCGGCGCAGATTCGTGCTGGCCATGGTGCGCAGATCAAGCAATGTATGCTTCTGCGAGGTGACGGAGGCGAAGAAGATTTCGCCCATGACCGACGACATCGGGGCCATGATGGGCGCGTCAGCCTGTTCCGGCAGCTTGTCCATGATGCTGGCCAGGCGCTCGCTCACTGTCTGCCGTGCCCGGTGGATGTCCGTGCCCCATTCGAACTCGACCCAGATGGTGGAGAAGCCGACTGCGGTGGAGGACCGCACCCGCCGCACGTCGGCGGCGCCGTTGACGGCGGTCTCGATGGGGAACGTCACCAGCGTTTCCATCTCCTCGGGGGCCATGCCGTGGCCCTCGACGAGAATCGTCACCGTCGGAGCAGTCAGGTCGGGGAACACGTCCACCGGCATCGTGAGGGTCGAGTAGATACCGCCCAAAAGCAGGACAATCGAGGCAATGACAATGGCCAGGCGGTTGGCGAGTGACCAGCGTATGAGTGCGTTGATCATAACCGATGCTCTCCTTCCTTAGTGGCCGTGGCCATGACCGAACGCCGCCGGTGTCAACGATGACAGCTTCACGGCGTACGCGCCCTTCGTTGCGAACCGCTCGCCGTCGCTGATTCCGCTGACCACCTGGACAAGACCGTTGTCGCGAATGCCGATCTCCAGGTCTCGGCGTTGGAAGTTCTCACCGTCGATCAACACAAATGCGATGGGCCGGCCGTTGTCCAGCACGACTGCCTCTTCCGGAACGGCTATCGCATCCACAACCGTCCGGGTTTCCAGGTGGACGTCCGCGAACATGCCCACCCGCAGGAGCCCGTCGGCGTTGGGCAGTTCGTAGACGATGGGGATGCTCCGCGTATTGGGGTCAACGACGCTGCCGAGGTGCACGAGGCTGCTGCCGGGTTCGTCTGGTACACGGATTTGCTTGTCCGGTAAGGACGCAACCGTGACGGCCGCGCCCGGCTTGGCGGGCAGGCCGCCCAAATCCGCTTCAGGAATCTGTGCCTCGATCCAGACCCGGTCTGTGTTCACGATGCGAAACAGCGAATCCGTCGCGGCTTCAACATGCTCGCCTTCGCTTCGGCCGACGCTGACGATTTGACCGGCGATCGGGGCTCGAAGGGGCAGTTGGAGCGAGCCGGTTGTCGGCAACTCGGCGGGTCCTGTCGTCGTTTGGGAGCGCAGCCGGTTCAGCCGTTCGCGCGAGGCAACACATGCCTTCTGCATGGCCTGGGCGGCGGTGGCTTCCGCCTCGGCGAGCTTGAGGTCCTGCTCGGCTTCGTCGTACTGCTTCTGCGAGCCCGCGCCCTTGGCCTGAATCTCCTTGGCTCTCTCCATGGCCCGCCGTGCATATTCCAACTTGGCCTTCGACTGGATCACCGACCGCTCCACCTCCAGCGCCTTGGTGTCGAGGTCCAGTTCGCGCAGGCCTAATTCCATTTCCAGGGCCTGCACCTGCGCTCGGTTCGCGCTGAGCTGATACAGCTCTGTCGCCGGCAGAGGCGGCTCGACGAGCGCCAGCACCTGCCCGGTCTCAACCCGATCGCCGATTCGGGGCAGCTTACCGCTGGCTGGCGGCAGAAGACGACCCGAAACCGGTGCACTGACCACGGCTGACGCGCCCTGAGGGGCCGTGACCTGGCCCGGAATCACCAGGCGTTGGGTGAGCGTTCGCTTCTGGGCCTGCCCCAGGCGCATGCCGATCTTCCACTGCTGCTCCATCAGGAACGACACGAGGTTGGCCGGTTCAGGCGCCGCGGTCTTCGCTGCGGCCTGTTCGGCGGCCGCTGCATCCCGGTGTACCTGAATCTCGCCGACTTCGACGGTCTCCTGAACCTGCGGGCTGTTGACCACGAGCCGCAGCTTATACGTGCCGGCTGCATCGAACGTGGGCGTCGGAACAAACAAGCCGTCACGCTTCGGCGCATCCAGCTTCTGGGATTCCGTCTTGCCGTCAGAGCCCACGGCCTCGAAGGCCAGCGAACCGGTTCGTACCGGTTCGCCGGTCGCCAGCACGCTCAGGTGCGCCAGGAACTCCGCCTCCTGGCCTTTGACCAGTTGCGGATACTCCATGAACAGCTCGACCTTGGGCGTGAACAGCGTGACGACCACCGGCTCAGGCCCCTCGGCGTCGCCGTGGGCGTGGTCGCCACCGTGAGCGTCCTGTGCGGAAGCACCGTGTCCGTGGTCGTCGGAGGAAACAGGGGTCTTGCGATTGCAGCCGGCGATGGCGCCCATCGTCAAAGCGGCAGAGAAGATCGTGATAAAAGCAAGGCATCTCATGGTAAGGCCCTGGGATCAGTGGGAGTACAGGACGAACGCGAACACGCATTGCCCGCGCGAACGCGGCGCATGGTGAAACGAAGAACAACGCTCGATCAGGGGAAGCTCAGATCAGGAGGGAATGACCGGCCAGCAGGAGACCGGCGACCTTGTCGTGCGCGCGCAATACCCCCATAAGGGGTTGTTCGGCCCCGAGACTAACGGTGGGTGGGGATGTATCCTGCGACGACGCGCTCGCGAGAAGGACTGGTGGCAACGCGAGCTTTGCTTGCGAACCAGATGCCTGCACCTGGGTACCGATTCGTGGCAAGTCGGGGATCGCAAGGACGAACTGGGCACCATCACCGACAGCCGTTCCGGCGGGATGGTCATGACCGTAGGAGGGCGTTGACGGGCCTCGTGATTCCAGCTGGACCTTGTGGGCGTGGAGGTCTTCTTCGTGATGATCGTGAATGACGATAATGCCCGGGCCCAAGGGACCAAGCACCAGCACGGGAAGCAGGCTGATCGCGGCGAGAAGGCGGGCTGCTCGGCGCAGGAACACGCGGGCGTGCCTCCGTGATGCGCCATGCCGGCATGTCTCCACGCGTCTGACCATCAAACGGATTATAGGGGTGTTTTCTCGGCTCTGCAACCGGACGGAACACCATACACTACAGCGCAAGGTGGTTGATTTGAACCAAGCGCAGGCCTCGTTACGCCCCCTGGCGCTCTCAGAAACACGGGTCCGCCCGCCCAAGAGAGCGACTTTGCCCTGTACTGCATACTCGGATTCCCGTCGCGAACTGGAGCTTGACTCCAAGTAGAAACGCAGAGAGAATTGCCCGATGCAGACATTGCCAAGTCCTTTTATGGCCGCCGGTTACATCCTGTTGAAAGAGGGTCGGGTTTCCCTCGTTCCTACCTAGTCCCGGCCGCGTGCAAGACCGCGGCACAGTACCGCCCCCCCAAATCCTGGAGGAGGCCTCATGTTGACCCGGGAGAAATGCCGGTTGGCTCATGCAGCCTGGGGCTGGACGAGGACGCTTGAGCGCCAGGGTCGCATCTGCGATGGAAGTACCCGGAAATGCTGCTCTCAGCTTGCCTCTTCGCGGTGCGTAGCCAACCGGGCCTGCGGTTACGTCCCTTCCATGACCGTGAAGTAGACGCTGACGGCATAATCGAGGGTCTCTTCGTCCAGGTGGACGGGGATCTTGTTGTACTCGCAGTAGTTCTTGGAGAGCATCACCAGGTCGCGAGGCTGACAGCAGCGGAAGGGGCGGCCGATCTGCGTGTAATGCTTCTCGATCAGCTTGGTGGTCAGGCTCTCGTCGTAGCTGATCCCGATGCCGTCGCACATCATCTTCATCAGCTTGCGATACTCCTCCTCAGACGGGTTGTCCACATGGACCTTGTAGGGAATACGTCTCAGGAAGGCGTCGTCTACGAGGTCTTTCGGCTCAAGGTTCGTCGAGAAGATCAGGAGCTGATCAAAGGGCACCTGGATCTTCACGCCGTTGGCCAGGGCCAGGAAGTCGAAACGCTTTTCCAAGGGGACGATCCAACGGTTGAGGAGCTCGAACGGGTTCATTCGCTGACGGCCGAAGTCGTCGATGACCAGTGTGCCGCAGTTGCTCTTGAGCTGCATCGATGCCTCGCTGACCCGCGTCGTCGGGTTCCAGCGAATCTCGAGCTGATCCATGGTCAACTCACCGCCGACCACAACCGTCGGGCGCTTGATCCGCACCCATCGCTCGTCCACCGCGGCCGTCTTGAAGATGGTCGACTTGGGCGCCGGAATCCGCTCGTGGATTTCGGGGTCGAAGAGCTTGACGATGAAGCCGTCAATGTGGATGGCATATGGGATGTAGATCTCGCTTCCAAAGCAGTAGGTAATGCGCTCGGCGATGCTCGTCTTGCCGTTGCCAGGCGGCCCGTACAGGAACAAGCCACGGCCGGAGTTGATCGCCGGCCCCAGGGTCGAGAACATCTTCTCGTTGATCAGCAGGTCGGAAAACGCCTTGCAAAGCTGCTCAGGCCCGGGCTTCTCGTTGGTGATCGACTGGGCCCTGACCGCCTCGCAGTAGGTTTCCAGGGGAACCGGAGCGGCCCCGAAATACATACTTTCCTCCATGAACTGTCGCGCGCGGTTGCGACCGGCCTCGGTCAGCGTGTAGGTGAAGTCACCCATGTTGGCGTTGCCCACGTAGCCGAGAAGCTGCTGTTTTTTCAGGTCGGTCAGCCGCTCGACGACCAGCGGGTGGAGCAGAGCCAGCGTGGATGCGATCTTGGCGCCCGGTGCCGAACCGACGTTCATCAGATACTTGAAGATCAGGGCATCAACCATCTCATTGGTCAAGCCGGCTTGTTCGAGGGATTCGGGGGGGACCGGATGGTAGATATTTGCCGGCGCTGGCGACTCCGTTTGAGCCGGTGACTCCATGACCGCGGCGTTGTTGAGTGGCATCCTGACCTCCTTCAGAGCAATAAAAACCATCCTCTTGCTGCTCGGGCGATTGCTGACAGCAATGCTGCCACACAGAGGTTACGTTGTGGGTCATCGGTGATCGGGGGGCCGGCCTTGAAGTCCGGCGGATGCCCGATAACTGACAAAAACGGGACCGGCCGGTTATAATCCGCCCTCGGCATCGCGGATCTCTCTTGTTGCTGTGTGTGGGGCCGGAATGATGACGAACCTGCGGAACGTCCCTGTTGCGGTGATGGTTGTTTTTCTGGCGGGGTTTGTGCCGTCGGTTTGGGGTACGGGTGACATCCCGATCGGCGGGGTGAGGCTGAAGATTCAGCCGCCGCTGGCGGTCTGGCCCTCTGACTACGAGACGATTACCGAGCGCCGGCCGACGTTCCACATCTGCGGCCTGTCTTCCGCTAAAGAGTACCGCGTGGAACTGGCCCGCGACGCCGCTTTCACGGAAGGCGCCGTCCTGACTGAATTCAAGGTGACGGACACCTCGGGCATTTCGCCGGCCGTCTCGGTGGCTTACCTTGGCGAACCTCTCTCAGATGGACAGTACTTCTGGCGAGCGTTCTGCGGCGACGACGAGGGCTTCTGGACGCCGCCGGCCAACTATCGAGTCTTCTTCGTCTCCGACGAAGACCGCGATGCCGTTGTACCGCCGGCTGATCTGGCTCACCCATATTTGCTGGTAGGATCAGCGGAGATTCCAGCCCTTCGCGAGAAGATCGCCCAATCCGACAAGCTTCGCCGCGGTTGGCAGTATCAGGTCAACGCCGCATACAGTGCCCTGGAACTCGAACCCCCGACAGAGACCTATGCGAAAGGCGGCGTCGGCCAGCATGGCAACTACAGCACTTGTTCCGGTTGGTACCACAGGCATTTGGAGAACGTAGCCTTCGTGGCGGCGATAACCGGCGACAGAGTCCTCGCGGCCAAGGGGGTCGAGATGCTGATGACCGCCTGCTCCTACCAGCGGTGGCTGGGCCCGCTTTTCGACGACCCCGCACACTTCGACCCGCCGTGGCGATCGGCGCTGGAAACGGCCATGATGGTTGAGGCGGTTGCGGTCGGCTATGACCTGCTCTATCCGCACCTCACCGATACCCAACGACAGACAGTACGCCAAGCCTTGGCGGACAAGGGTATTCGCATGCTGGTCAAGGAGTGGGCCGATCCTGTCGGCTCTTCGCAGTTGCCGCGCCACCAGGTGCCCACCGGCAACTGGGTCATGGTCTGCTCGGCATCGGCCGGGCTGGGTGCCCTGGCCATTCTCGGTGAGCATCCGGAGGCCCCGCAGTGGACGCGGCTGGTGCGAAATCGTGTTCGCGCCTGGCTTCACGATCGCGGCGGCGACTGGTACGTCGACAACCCCTGGCCTGTGAATCGTCCGAAACCCATTCCCGTGATCGGCCCGTCCGAGCCGAACTTCGGCCGCGACGGCGGCTACAAGGAAAGCATCGGCTACATGAACTACGGCACGCGCTACGTGTGCGACTTCGCGAATTCGCTCCGCCGGGTTACGAGCCAGAACCTGTTCACGCATGTTCCGGAAAACCTGCTCGACCACATGGCCTGGAGCATCATGGCCTGGCCGGAAGATCGGGCGGTGAAATCGGCCGTGGTCGATTTCGGCGACGAAGGGGGCACCACTTCATGGTACGGCGATCTGCTGACGTGCCTGATGAAGAACCGCGGTGACGGCCTGGCCGCCTGGCTCTATCGCCGCACCACGCCGGTGGCCAGCAGCCCGCGCATGCTGCTCTGGGACGATCCAAGACTGCATGAAAGGGGACCTCAGGGCGATGGATGCATGCGCGTCTTTCGCGACATCGGCCAGGTAGTGATGCGTCAGGGTTGGGCCCCGGACGACCCGATGCCCGCGATCAAGTTCCACCAGAACCGCGGTCAGCATGACACCGACACGTTCTGCCTTTTCGGCGGTGGCAGACCGACGACCACCGACTCCGGCTCCGCCATCAACAACAGCCCTATCTATCGCAACTATCTT
>CAZTQK010000342.1:0-7022 GCA_964615635.1 uncultured Planctomycetales bacterium | reverse complement strand
CTGACACCTTTTACGATCTCTGACACCTTTTACGATCTGGCAGGCAACGTCTCAATCGGCGCTTTCAGCGGCAGTATCACCGTGGGGGGCGACCGGATGGGTAGGCTCCGACACGGGAGGGCGAGGTGGTGTCAGCCACGAAACACACGAATGACACCGAAAAGGGCCTAGCCGAGGTGTGGTTGCATCCCACAACCTGCGGTAGTAGGCTATGTGCGGTGTGGTCTAGTTGGTCTGCGGTGGATGGAGTGTTTATTCGCCCGGGGCAGCGATGGCCGTGGTCGAAGTGATCAGCAGGGCCGGGCTCGGCGAAGAGAGATACATGGCAGGGAAGGTGGGGAAGTGGACGACGAACACGAACCGTTTTCCGCGCCGCGGCCGGAATGTCAAGAGTCAGGATTCGACGCCGATACAACCGAGCCCGATACAGCCCAACCCTCTTTCCGCTGACGGGCGGTGCACAGGCTCCGGGTGACGATCTGTGGTCGGCCCGACGAGCAACGCCGAGGCTGGATGTTGAAGCGACGTGACGAGACTCGCCGACTACCCCGACGACCTTCGTGAAGCCCGCGCGGAGCTGACGCGTTTGCGCGCCTTCTCGCTCTCTCTGCCGGTTCCTCAGTGCAGGGATTCCGTGATCCGTCCATTGCTCGCGCTGGCAAGCGACTGCTTCGTGTACGGTCTTGAGCGCGGCTCCCGATTGGAGCAGTTGATCCGTCTGATCGTCACACAAGACAAAGGCAAATGGCGCCTGTGCCTGGACCGGGAGGCCATCACGGGCTATGAGTTGCTCTGGTGCGCCGGCCTGCGCGGCTGCGGCACCATCCTCATCCTCGTTCCCTTCGACCTCGAACGCCTAGAGCCGATCCTTCGGCACGGCTTCGGCCCGCAGCTTGTCAGTAACATCGGCAGCGGCCACACGCGCTCGGCGATTCAGTTTGCCCGACGCGCCACCGCGGACGGTCGATCGGCCGCCTTCGCCTTCCCCGGCAGCAACGGCATCGAGCACCTGGACGTCTTCGCCCGGCAGGACGTGCTCGAACGCCTCTTCATGCTCGCAGCCGAGACGTGCGTGCTGACCGAGGCAGACGCCGCGGATCCACCCGCGTCGGCTTGTTGTACGATCGGCCGCGTCGGGCCCGGAAAAAGGGAAGGGTCAGAAGCCATTTTCAATAAAGGTGGTAAAAGAAGGGCATGTTCCTCCGCGTTCTCGGCGCGCTCAGTGGTTGGAATGAAGTGGTCGGCCGTCAGTAGCCAATCCTTCCCACATTCCCGCGTGAATGACGATGGGAATCGTCGATCCGGGGGTCCCGGATGGGAATCCGGGACCAGCGAACCGCATTTGGGCAATAAGAGCCAGACCCCACCACGCTAAACACGTACGGCCCTGAGAAGGCTGGGCTATTGTCAGGTCGTGCCTAAGGCACGCAAGGCGAGGCATTGCAGCGGTTTTTTCGGAACCGCGACCGTACCTGTCCGGTGTCGCCTGCTGGCCAAGCCTGAAGGGAGCGGTCCCCTTGTCGTACGGCCGCTTTGTGGTCTGGCCTGTCCTCTACCGGCTTGCGAAGGTCGGTCAAGGGCCTCTCGCTCGCGCTTGGGGTTCCGAAAGAGACTCCCAGAGTGTCACCGACCTTCCAGGAAGGAGCTGCCGAGGCGGCAGGTGATCTTGCATTCCGAATGCGGTACGATTGCGTGGTTATGACCGCGAGGAATGACAGCAAGATGGAGTCTGCGTTCACTGCCAAGCGCGATGTGCCGGAACGGCCGGGGCTGCTTTCACTGATCGGCAACACGCCCCTGGTGCCGATCCGCCAACTGAACCCGAACCCGAAGGTCGAACTCTGCGCCAAGCTCGAGCGGGTTAATCCGGGTGGCTCGGTCAAGGACCGGATCGCCCTGTACATGATCGAAGAAGCCGAGCGAAGCGGTCAGCTCACGCGGGGCAAGACGATTCTCGAGCCGACCTCCGGGAACACGGGGATCGGCCTGGCCATGGTGGCGGCCATCAAGGGCTATTCGATCCTGCTGGCCATGAGCGAGGGCGTGTCGGTGGAGCGGCGAAAGATTCTGGCTGCTCTTGGGGCTGAGTTTCTTTTGACCCCGGCCGATCAGGGTACCGATGGAGCCATCGAAAAAGCCTATGGGCTGGCCGCCGAGGAGCCCGACCGATTCTTCCTGCCCGACCAGTACAACAACTGCGCCAATCTGCTGGCACACTACGAGACGACCGCTCCGGAGATCTGGGCACAGACACAAGGCCGGGTCACCCACTTCGTTGCGAGCATGGGCACGACCGGCACGGTGGTCGGGTGCTCCAAGCGATTGAAGGAGCTGAACCCGGCGATTCGCGTCATCGGCGTCGAGCCCTACCTCGGGCATCGCATCCAAGGACTCAAGAATCTCAAGGAAGCCTACGTTCCCGGCATCTACCATCGCCCGGCGATCGACGAGAAGGTGAACATCGAGGACGACGCGGCCTACGAGATGGCCCGCCGGCTGGCTCGGGAGGAAGGCCTTCTGGTCGGCATGAGCTCCGGCGCGGCGATGTACGTGGCGTGCCAGATCGCGGCGAGCATCGACTCGGGCGTGGTGGTGGCGATACTGCCCGACGGCGGCGAGCGGTACCTGTCGACGACGCTGTTCCAGGTGGCCGAGCCGGAGGTCGCGCCTCTGAAGGTACAATTCTTCAATAGTCTCACCGGCAAGTACGAGGCCTTCGAGCCGATATCGAGCAACGCCAGAGTGACCATGTATTCCTGCGGTCCGACGGTCCACACCCGGCCGCACCTGGGCGTGCTGCGACGAATGCTGGTGGCCGATCTTGTCCGCCGGACGCTGGAATTCGCCGGCTACGAGGTCGAGCACGTCGTTGGGATCACTGATTTCGACGACAACACCATCGAGGAAGCCGAACGCACCGGCCGGCCCATGGCCGAGCTCTGTACCCAGTACGAGGCCGAGTTCCACGAGGACCTGCGTGCCCTGGGCATCAAGCCTGCGTTCGCCTACGCGCGCGCGTCCGAGTCGGTGGACGACATGGTCGACCTGACCCGCTCGCTGGTTGAGAGGGGTTTTGCCTACGAGAAGAACCATTCGGTCTACTTCAACATCAGCCGGGTCGAGACCTACGGCGAACTGTCGGGCAAAGACCTCGGCAAGATCCGGATCGGCGCGACCGTCGATCTCGAGCGATATGACAAGAACGATCCTCGCGATTTCACGCTGATGCGGAGATGCACACTCGCGGAAATGCGTAAGGGTCTGAGCCGCAAGACCGACTGGGGCAACGTCCGGCCGAGCTGGCACGTACAGTGCTCGGCCATGGCCCGGGCCAAACTGGGCGACCGCTTCGACATCCACACGGCCGCTACCGATCTGGTCTTCCCGCACAATGAGAATGAGCTGGCCGAAAGCCGGGCACTCACCGGCGAGTCGCCCGCCCGCTTCTGGCTGCACTCGGAACTGGTGCTGGCCAAGGGCAAGAAGATGGCGTACGGGCAAGACAATTGTGTCGTCCTCCCGGACTTGGTCGCGCAGGGCTACTCGCCCCGTGAGATCCGCTTCTTTTTGCTTCAGAGCCACTATCGACAGCCGGTGTTCTTGACTGATGAGGGACTCGACGCTGCTCGGGCCTCGCTCCGTCGACTGGACGAATGCGTTGCCAAGCTGGCCGTGGTGACGGCACCGGGACCGCGCGTGCCTGAATTGGAGCCCTGGATCGCCACCATGAAAGAATCGCTGCGCGAAGCGCTCTTTGATGACGTCAACGTCTCTCTCGCGCTGGCCGCACTGTTTCGCCTTGTGCGCCAGGTCAACTATCTGATCACCCAGGGCCGGTTCTTCCAGGAGGACGCCAAAGAGGTGACCGCCGCCTTGCAGGCAGTCGACGCGGCACTGGGGATTCTTCCATCCGCCGAGGCGCCGGCACAAGTCTCATCTGAAATCGAGGATCTGGTCCGTCAGCGCGACGCCGCCCGCAAGCAAGGCGACTTCGCCACCGCCGACCAAATCCGCGACAAGCTCGCGGCCAGCGGCTATGCGGTCGAGGACTCACCGGCAGGCACGCGGATCAGACGAAAAAACTGAATTGAAGGGGTAGGGTCCGCCCTGGCGGACCATCGCGTTTGCCCGGTCGCTCACATGAAGCACCTGAAACTCAAGCACGGTTACCACGACGCGCGGATCAGGGCGGCTCGATACCGAGACAATGAGGACATCATGCTCGACGTCGACTTGTGCAGTTGCTGCAACCCGTCGCCGGGTCCCGCGACGCTCAGTCTTCTCGGGGTCCGCAACTTCGCGGAAACACAACAGGTGCTGGAATCGTCCCGAGAAAAAATAAGAATGCGACACGGCCCTACATCGACGAGATCATGGACGTACTGCGGGACAGCGAGCGGGGATATATCCTCGGACTGGCCACCGGAGGTGATATTCGAGTGGATGCCCGGGCACTGCACGAAACGTGAGCGCCGGCCGAGACGATTCCATCAATTCAGGTTGCCATATGAGGCAGCGGAGGCCGGTCGAACCAGTGCCGACCAAAATAAAGAGGGGTGTTCAGATGTCAAAAACAGATGCGAGGCTATCTCGTCGGGACGTTCTGCAGCAGGCGGGAGCCGGGACTCTGGCTTTGGCTGCGGGTTCGTGGTCATGGGCAGCCAGCGCGGACGAGGCCGGCAAAAGTGCCACCAAGCTGGCCGAGCATCTGCTGGTTTATCCTGGGCCGATCAACGTGGGCATCATCCGCGACGGGAACAAGGCCTTGCTGATCGACATTGGTGACGGGCGCGTGCTCGGTGCTCTCGCTGAAATGGACATTGCCTCGGTCGAGCAGGTTCTCTTCACCCACCACCACCGCGATCAGGCGTGCGGGGCTCACCTGTTGGGCGACAGCGTGCGCATCAGCGTGCCGGCGGCTGAGCGCGACTGCTTCGACAAGGTGACGGATTACTGGAACGATCCGAAGCATCGCTGGCACATTTACAACCAGCATCCTCACCACCTGATGCTCGCCGAATCGATCCGCGTTGATGCGGTGCTCAAAGATGGGGATGTCGTTCGCTGGGGGCCCGCTCAGATCCGAGTCTTGGCCACTCCGGGCCACACCGATGGGTCGGTGAGCTATCTGGTCGAGGTTGACGAAAAGAAGGTCGTGTTCTGCGGTGATGCGATCTACGGCGAAGGCCAACTGTGGGACCTGCACAGCCTGCAGAAGGGTGAACGCTTTGAGAATCAGCAACTCAGAGACTACCACGGTTACCTTGGAGCGCGGCGTGAGCTGGTCGCGAGCCTCGGACGTATTGGCGCCGGCAAGCCTGATGTGCTGGTTCCCTCTCACGGCCGCATCATGACCGATTCGGCCAAGGCCATCGATACGCTGGTCCGGCGGCTTGAGGCCTGCTACGACAAGTACGTGGCCATCTCGGCGCTGCGTCATTACTTCCCCGCGCTCTTTGTCGAGTATGCCGGCCGCAGCGGCCACATGCCCATCCGCAAGGGCAAGCCCGCGCCCGAGTTCCTTCGCCACATTGCCACCACCTGGATGATCGTTGCGGAGAACAAGGCCGCTTTTGTCATGGACTGCGGCTACGAGAAGGTCATCCAGGCCATCAAAGACTTCATGGCACGCGGCGAGGTCAGCACCGTCGAGGGGCTCTGGGTGACCCACTACCACGATGACCACGTGCATGCGATTCCCAGGTTTCAGGAGGCGTTCAATTGCCCCTGCCTTACCGACCGCGCGGTCGCTCAGGTCATCACAGACCCGCCGGCGTGGCGGCTGCCCTGCATTTCTCCGAGCAAAGCCCGCGTCGATCGCGTGACCAGGGACGGCGAGACCTGGCAATGGCAGGAATTCAAGATGACTGCCTACTGGCTGCCGGGGCAAACGCTGTACCATGCCGGGCTTCTGGTCGAAGGACACGGCGCACGAGTGTTCTTCGTCGGCGACTCTTTTACCGCGGCGGGTATCGACGACTACTGCATGCACAATCGCAACTGGCTCGGCCGCGACGCGGGGTTCGACCGATGCATCAAACTCATCGAGGATCTGAAGCCCACGCACATTCTGAACTGCCACGTCGACGATGCCTTCGACTTCACGCCGCAGGAGTGCCAATTCATGCGTGACAACCTGGCGGAGCGCGAGAAGCTTTACGGCCAACTGGTGCCGTGGGACCACGCCAACTACGGCATGGATGAGCCGTGGGTGCGATGTTTCCCCTATGAGCAGAAGTCCGCGCCCGGCGATGCCGTCGAGATCCGCTTGGTGGTCACAAATCATTCCTCGCAGCCCCGAACGGCCATTGCACGAGCGGTTCTGCCGCGCGCCTGGAGCAAGGAATCGGCATCCTCGTCCGATTCAGGTGATGACGGTAAATGGAGCAAAAAAGACGTATCGCCCAAAACTGATGGCGAGCTGGCCCTGCGACTCACGGTCCCGGCGGGGGTCCAGCCGGGTCGGTACGTGATTCCGATCGACCTGCGATACGGGTCGTGGGATCTGCCGCAGTTCACCGAGGCGATCGTGGTTATCTGAGACGGCATGTGAGGTTGTCTTCGTCGGGGTGGCAAGAACGGCGCCGGCCGAGACGGCCCGGAAGGGATTCCGGGCCGAGCGGAAGGCTGGGAGGGAGCGGAGCAGCCCAGCGGCGTGCAGAGCACGCCCTACCGTTTGCCTCGCGGTCAGGGCAAGCGGCGTGCAGAGCACACCCTACCGTTGGCTCTTGCCGCGCCGGGAGGAAGACTTGCCCTGCCGACGTGAGGAATCTGATTTTTTTTCTCCCCGCATCGTTGACTAGTCTCGTTTCTTGGACTATATTTATAGTCGAGATCAATCGTCCGCCTGTGTTTGCCTGCCAGGGGTGCCTCCGCATGGGCAAGAAACGCAAGGAGTCGCGGCCAGGGCTCAGTTCTCTGGAAGTGGCGGTCATGGACGGCGTCTGGGATCTGGGGGATTGCACCTCCGCCCAGGTGAGCACCGAGTTCCGCAAGCGACGGCCGCTGGCGCCGGCGACGCC
>CAZTQK010000341.1:0-7039 GCA_964615635.1 uncultured Planctomycetales bacterium | reverse complement strand
TACGCACGGCCGGCCTCGGCCATCGCCGCCTTCAGATCACCCGTCTCACGAGCCAGACCCATGTCGGCGAGCTTCGCCACACTGTGGCGAGTCAACATGATGTTTTTGGGTTTCACGTCGCGGTGGACGAAGCCCCGCTCGGCGGCGTGTTCGAGGGCTTTGGCGACCTGAATGATGATATCGAGGGCCTCCGACTCCTTGTAGATCTTCCCCGCGGCAAGATCGTCGTAAACGGTCTTGCCGTCGATGTACTCCATGACGAAGTAGTGGTAACCGCTTGCCTCGCCGACGTCGATGGCCTGGACGATGTTGTTGTGATTCAGCCGGGCGGCCGCGCGCCCCTCTCGGTAGAACCGCTCCACAAACTCGGTGTTCTCGCCGAGCTTCTTGGGCAGGACCTTGACCGCCACGATACGGTCCAGGCTGAGCTGCTTGGCCTTGAAGACGGTAGCCATCGCGCCTTGGCCGAGCTTGCCGAGAATCTGGAAGCCGGGGATCTGCTGGGCCTTGCGGGCGATCGAGTCCTCCATCTCCGCCCCCAGCCGCTGGAGCTGAGAACGGGTCAGGAAACCGCATCGCAGCATCGCCTCGGACAGCGAAATTCGCTTGCCCTCTTTGGCTAGGGTCTTCTGCTCGGCCAGACAGTCGTGCAGCTCCTTCAACGTGAGCAGCTTGGTGTCTACAGCCAGTCGGCCTAGCTGGGAATCGTCGATGGAAGGATCAGCCATGGTGCTCTCCCGCGTTCCTATGGCCCCGCCGCTCGCATTGCCTCGACGGGGACCTTGGGCTCAAGGCCACATAATGTATTCGTGCAGAGGGCCATACTCAACCTTTTGGCAGGTCGATGTGGCGAGGACCTTCTTGCCCGCTGCTGATTATACCCGCGTTTTCGGCACTCTTCAGCGGCAACCTGTCGGCCCGAACAGGTTCTCCAGCCATCGGGACGCCGCCTGTGGGCCGTCTTTCCCGGCTTCCAGCACCGATAATGCCGACCGGCAGCAGTTCGCCTGCCGCGGCGTGACCGGGGCAACTAGGTTCTGTCGCCAGCCCGTCAGGCCGGTGGCTTCGACGAGCTTTGCCTCAAGGTCGCTGAGGCCCGCTGATGTCAGAGCACTGATCCGCAGCCACCCCTTCTCGGCAGTTAAGACGTCTTGCCAGGACGGATGTGGAGGTAGGTCGGATTTGTTGACCACGGGGATCACCGGCGGAACACGCGCCGGGGACGGCGAGTCGCCCGCCATCATCGGGTGGAGCCCATGGCCAATCCGCAAGGGCGTGGTTTGGTCCGAGACGGTCAGAACAAGATCAGCAGTTGCGGCCTGCCGGTGTGTCCGTCGGATGGCTTCCTGTTCGATTGGATCCTTGGCATCATGGATGCCCGCTGTGTCGACAAAAACCACAGGTATGCCGTCGATGGCCGCGGGGTGCTCGACCCAATCCCGGGTGGTGCCTGGAAGATCGCTGACGATGGCCTGCTCCCGGCCAGCCAGACTGTTAATCAGGGTCGACTTGCCGGTGTTAGGCGCCCCGACTACCACCACCCGGACACCGTCGAGCAACGCCTTGGTCTGTTCGCCCGCTTGGAGCAGGTTGGCCAGTTCCTGCTTGGCCGGGGCTTCCTGGCCGGCTTGGAGCAGGGCCAGGATGGTGCGTACCCGGTCAGGCAGCCTCTGAACCATTTCGACCAGCCAAACCGCCACCGCGCGGGTCTTGGCCTTCAGCAGCAGGGGCAGGATTTCGCGCTCGACGGCTGCCACCGCCGGGTAGGCCTCCAGCATTTCCAGAGGCTCAACGATCCTGGCCCCGGCCTGCTGGAGCAGCAGCAAGGCTCGCTGAACGATCCGGGGCCCGCCGTGAAGGCTGATGTCAACCACGGACTGACCGCTCGGGCTTTTTCGGACCGCGACTAGAGCGTCGTCGATTACCTGATCGCCATCCACCCATCGACACAGGCGAATCTCCTCTGGGTTCATGGTTTCCAGTTCGATGGGGTGCCTGGAACGAAGGCACTTGCCGACCACACGGGGGGCATCCCCTCCGACCACCTGGATGACCGCCACCCCCCCCATGGCCGGGGGTGTCAGACAGGCGGCTATTGGGGTATCGGTTTGAGGCGTGCGTCTGGCCGGGTCGTGAACCATTGTCGGACATCGTACAACACGACCGGGCTATCTGCCATGCGGGGTATGCACCGGCCACGCTGTGCAGACAAGCCGACAGCTCACGGCGAGCGACGGGCCTATGAGCGGCACCTTGTCAGCCCGACCGGAAAAGCGATATGCCCTCCGGATGCTCGCTTCCATCGAACGATACATACGGAACGACGAAGACACGGGTGAGTCAGGCTCGCTTCGTCATGCAGTCAGTCGTTGAGGCATCCGTCGTCGGCGTAACAGAGGCAACGCGCCGATTCCAGCAAGGACCAGCGTTGCCGGCTCGGGGACAAGGAAGCCGCGGATTTCTCCGCCGGTGAAAGACGACGTGTGGATGTTGAAGTAGGTCCTGTGCTGGGCCAGAGCCGCCGCAAATGCCGTCTCGGCGCCGGCCGGCGTGCCGCCGTTGGCGGTGATGTACGCCGGGTTCCAGCTCGAAGCCAGCGTCAAGTCCAACGTAGTGTCATAGACGCCGCTGGTGACGCCGGCCGGGAAACCCGCAAATGTCGGGGTGGTCGTGATAACGCCGGCCGTCCCGGTCCCGGGCTCGGCGGTGGGCCCGTGAATGTGGGCGTTTGTCACGGTGCCGATCAGATCGCTGAAGGTTGCCTGAACGCGCAAGGTATGAGCCAAGTCGTTGTAGTCCACCAGCGCGGTACCGATGCCGGGTGACGCGTTCGGAGGGGCTTCGTTGGGTCCGCTCAAAGATGCGGAATACGAGAACACTGCTGCTACTGACGGGGCGGAGACGCCCAGGAGGGCGACGATGGACGCGGTAGTGCAGAAGAAGCGAATCATGGTCTCTCATTCTCCCTCAAGAAATGTGCGAATCCCGGTTTTCGCACATGAGCGACAAACGGCTCCGTTGCCGGCCGGGTTCGTCAGGATTGTAGTAGCGGCGTTTAAGCTGCGGCCATGGCGCATGAGGATTTCTTTCACGGCCCCGGTGAGGCGACCGATGGTGCATGCCCGCCTGCTTGGTGCGGCCAGAGGCTCGCGACGGCGGAGTGAGAAGCATCAGCCACAATCCACCACCGCTGTCTGTTGCGGCGATGCGTGTCTGCTACAAGGGCGCGGCGTTATCGAACGAGTTGCTCTGGGGATCGTACACGCCGAGGGCGCGCAGGCCTGCGGGGTTCTTGGCATAGCGGTGGGCGGTCTCGGGAGAGATGCGGCGGTTGCAGACCAGGCTGGCCAGGTCTTCATCAAGCGTCTGCATGCCCCACTTCTTGCCGGTTTGGATGATGGTATCGAGCGACTCAATCTTGTTCAGGCGGATGGCCGCTCGGGCGGCATCGCTGGCTGTCAGGATTTCCATGGCCAAGACCCGCTTCTGGCCGGGTATGGTGCTGGGCAGCAGGTACTGGCTGATCGCCAACCGCAGCGACAGAGAGAGCTGGCAGCGGATGTCCTGCTGCCGGTCAGATGGAAAGATGTCGATCAGCCGCGTGATTGCGCCCTTGGCGTCCTGGGTGTGGACGGTGGACATGACCAAGTGCCCGGTCTCGGCCGCGCTGATTGCCATCCGGGCGGTCTCGATATCGCGGATTTCGCCGCACAGGATCACGTCAGGATCCTGGCGAAGCGCAGAACGGAGTCCGTCGGCGAAGCTTGCCACGTCGACTCCGACCTCGCGCTGGGTGATGACCGTGTTGGCCTTGGGCGAGAAGACATACTCGATCGGCTCCTCGATGGTAACGATGCGGCGATGACCGAGCCGATTCAGCTGCTCGACCAGGCCGGCCAGCGTCGTGGTCTTCCCGGAACCGGTGATGCCGGTGATGAGCACCAGACCGTTGTGCAGGCTGAGGACGCGCTGCACCAGGTCTTGCGGGATGCCCATCCATTCGAAAGTGGGGATCGACGACGGCACGAAACGCAGGCAGGCCCCCATGGAACCCTGGCTGAAGAATGCGTTGACCCGAAAGCGGGCCGGGCCGGCCGGCCGGGTCAGGCTCAGCGAGAAGTCAAAGTCTTTCTGCCCGTCGAGACGGGACCGCAACTCGCCGGGCATGATACTGGAGATGAGTCGGGCTGCTGTCTCGCTGGTCAGCGGGGAGTCGCCGGCTGGGAACAGATCGCCGTGGATCCGCACGGTGGGCGGATGCCCCGCGACCAGGTGCAGGTCGGAGGCGTCGCGGCTCAAGCCGTTATCGATCAGGGCCAGCAGTTCCGGATCAGGAGATGAAGACTGTTCTTTCATTCGATGTATCGCCTCGTGTGGAACCCTCTAAAACAAGACAGCTAATCGTTATCGGTACCGGCGTACTGCTTGTATGCGATCACCAGGCCGTCCAGGCACAGGTCGGGCACGACCTTGTCCACGAACTCGGCCCCGCGGGCGATGTCGGCGGCGTTGCCCCCAGTGATGATCAGCGGCGGCCACTTGCCAATATCAGTGGCATAGCGTTCGGCGATTTCGCGCAGCGCCCCAACCATCATCGCATAGATGCCGTTGCGAATCGCGCTCTGAGTATCTTTGCCGAGGGTTTCGGCAGGGCAGCCGACCTCGACCAGCGGCAACTGTGCGGTGTGTTCGTGCAGGGCCTTGGCCGACAGGGCGACGCCCGGCAGGATCGTCCCGCCGAGGAAGATGCCGTTGTCGGCCACCAGGTCGATGGTCAATGCCGTGCCGAAATCGGCCACCACGCACGCCGCATTGACCTTGGCGTACGCCCCGGCCGCCGCACAGAGGCGATCCGTCCCCACTTTGGAGGGTTCCAGCAATTCCGCGTCAATCGCAATTGGTGATTCAATCTCCTGTCCGACGACCAGCAGCGGCTCAATGCCCTTGGCCGCACACGCCTGTCTCAGTTTGGCCAGCACCGGCGGGCAGACCGAGCAGATGACCACGGCGCGGTTGGCTGTTCCCGGAAACTCCGCCCAGATGCTCTCCACGCGGGTCATCAACGCGTCAAACGAAGCCGTCGGAAGATGATCGGTGTTGCCGCGACATTCATCGAGCCAGCCGGCAATGGCAACATTGGTATTGCCGATATCCATCAGGATCAGATGGGGCTTGCTGCTGCGTTCGGATTCGGCGATCACGATGCGTCTCCCGTCAAGTCGTCGGCCGTCTCACTTTTTTCGCGATTATCCCGGGCCGTGTCAAACGCCTCTTCATCTGCAGAGCGGAACTCGTCCAGATCGTCATCATCAGGTTTCTCACCTTCGGGCAGGATCGCGCGGAACGGGTCATCCTTCACCTCGGCGGCGAGGTTGGCCGCCGCCGTTCGTTCCTGCGATTTGGCAGCCCCGACCATGTCCCACAGCCGGTGGCCGAGTCGTTCGAGACCACTTCCGGTGACGCCGCTGATGGCCAGGACCTTGTCGCCAGCAATACCCTCGATTTCCAGTTCGTCGCGAAGCTCGTCCACGGCATCGTTGTTCTCTGCCAGGTCGATCTTGTTCGCGACGATCAGCTCGGGTTTGTTGGCCAAGGCTTGCGAGTACTTCTGTAATTCGTTGCGAATGATGCGGTAGGCGTCGATGGGCGTCGTCTGCCCGGGCAGGGGGTGGACGTCGATCAGGTGCAGGATGATCCGCGTTCGCTCGATGTGCCGCAGGAAATCGTCCCCCAGCCCGTGCCCTTCGTGTGCTCCCTCGATGAGACCGGGAATGTCGGCCATGACGAATCGCTGATAGCCTGGCATCTCCACGATGCCGAGCTGCGGCTCGAGCGTAGTGAATGGGTACGCGGCGATTTTGGGGTGAGCCTTGGTCAGTCGCGACAAGAGCGTGCTCTTGCCGGCGTTGGGCAATCCGACAAGACCGACGTCGGCGATCAGCTTGAGCTCCAGCCGCAGCCAACGTTCCTGGCCTTCCTCGCCGGGCTGGGAGTAGCGGGGGGCCTGGTGACGGGCCGTGGCGAAGTAGGCGTTGCCCCTGCCGCCCCGTCCACCGCGGACGATCCGCACTCTCTTGCCGGGGGCATCGAGATCTTTGAGCAGACGCCCGTTGTCCCGGTCGTAGACCAGCGTTCCGGGCGGCAGACGGATGATGAGGTCTTTGCCGCTTCGGCCGGTCATGTCCTTGCCCTTGCCGGGCTTGCCGTTCTCAGCGGTCCAATGGTGACGACCCGTCATGTCCAACAGGGTGGCTACGCTCTCGTCAGCGACGAGATAGACGCTGCCGCCGCGGCCTCCGTCGCCGCCATCCGGCCCACCCTTGGGGATGAACCGTTCACGGCGGAAGCTCATGCAGCCGTTGCCGCCGTTCCCGCCTCGGACATAAATTTCGGCGCGATCAATGAACAACGTCAAACCTCCCCCCCTTAGCAACGGGGGGCATCAACCTCCCCCTCAGCAACGGGGGCATCAACCTCCCCCCCTTGGCAAGGGGGGGGAAGCGGGGGAACTGCACGTGGGGCGAATCTTCCCTCGACTCGACACCCCTTCATCCACCTTGGCAAAGGCGGACAAGAGTATCACGGAGCAGGGGGTGGCCGGTCTTGGCCGTGTCCCGCGGCTTCGACTGCTCTTCTCACACGCAATCTGGCCCAAAAACAAACGGCCGACACGACGTCGGCCGTCTGGGAACTGTTTCGGTTGAACTCGCTGTACGACGCAGCACCCGATGGCCTTGACCGCGCGTGACCCAACCCGGAGCCCCGGCAGTCCGGCTGGCGGCCAAGTGACCGCAGGAAGAGCGTCAGTTCGGTGTGATATCCACACGCTGGCCCTTGAAGACCACCTTGCCGTCGACGAGGGCGAACAGAGTGTCATCCTTGCCGCGACCGACGAAGCGACCGGGCTTGAAAACCGTGCCTCGCTGACGAACGATGATCGAGCCAACCTTGGCCTGTTGGCCGCCGTAGAGCTTCACGCCCAGGTACTGCGGATTACTGTCGCGGCCGTTGCGAGTCGAACCTTGTCCCTTCTTATGTG
>CAZTQK010000340.1:0-7041 GCA_964615635.1 uncultured Planctomycetales bacterium | reverse complement strand
GGCGGATATTGTCCAGAAACGCCTTCTGGAACACCACCGTTCGCTGCTGGGCCGGGGAGGCCACGTTCTGTTCGACCGAGAGCTGCCGCAAGGCATCAATGATGCCGGCGATGTTGACTGATTTGGGACATCGAGTGGAGCAGGTCTGGCAGGAAACACACAGCCAGATCGACTCGGCCTTCATGGCCTTGTCCAGTCGCTCCATTTGGACCAGCCGCATGATCTGGCTGGGAATGACGTCCATGCGGTCGGCCATCGGACAGCCGGCGGAGCATTTCCCGCACTGGTAGCAGTCATGCACCCGAGTGTGGGCAAGTTCCTCGATCACGTCGACCATACTTGGCGACTTCTGCATCACGACCTTACTCCTGAGGCACGCGGCCTCGATACCCGTGATCGGTTGATCGCCGCCCTTTCGCGGCCCGAACGCCCCACTGACGACGCTCTTGCCGATCGGCCGGATCGCGGCCCGTCCAAAATCAATTCATTCACTATGTGCTCCGCAAGGAACGCCACCGAGGGCGTCCTCAAGCTCCCGTCGGCTCCGCTCACCGGGTCGGGCTGGATCAACAGACCAACCACCTTGCCCGCGAGCTGAGGTGGAACCGTCATGAACTCGCCCCTGCCGTCTCGCACCAGGCTTCCTGCTAACCTGCCCATGTCCCTTGCGGCAAGGACGAGTAGACGATCACATTGACCGGCCGCATCCCGGATCACGGCCGGACTGAGGCCGCCGTCGCCGGAGATCATCTCGTACGGGATCAGTCGCTGCCGCAGCTTCCGGCAAATCCACGCTCCCAGTGCGTTGCCCTGCTGAAGCAGCCCCCCCGAAGCCAAAAGGCGAACCTCCCGTCCGTGGCGGTTCGCCATGCGGATCCCACAGTACGGTTCCAGCGTCAGATCCCTGGCCTCCAGGGTCTCGACCGCCGGCTGGAACGTCGCCCCCAGTATATCAATAATCTCGCCGTCTGCAAAAGGTTCGATCGCATAGTAGAACACGCCCAGACGTCGGTATGCCGCCTCCAGGCGCGCGCCCACTGATGCGACAACCACCATTCTCACTTCCGGCGCCGCAGACCGCAATTTCGCGGCGATTTCGGGGCCATTTGCCCCCAGAGACGCCGCATCTATGACCATTATAGTGCTATCACGTTCCCATAGTACTTGTATTGCCTCCGCCCACCCGCATGCCGTTCTGACATTGCAGCCCAACGTTGTCAGCATCTCGCGCTGCGCCGCAGCCGAGGCTCGGTCACTGTTCACCAGGACGACATGACGGGGCCGGCATTGGCCCAATTCAGCAGCGGGCCTTGTCGGGCAGACGCATGCAATCCAGGCCTCGTCGGATGAACCGTCAAGCAAGGCTTTCGGAGCTCGCTCCAACTCCTCGTTGACGGCGATGACCACCCCCGACAGTGGCGAGGCAAACAAACGCGGCGATATGCCCTCCGCAAAAACGGAGGCTAAGGGTAAACCCTGATGGACCACGTCACCGACTCTCGGCAGCGTCAACGACCTCAACTGAGCCGAGGCGCCGAGAGTCGGCAGAGCGCCGATCACTGCCAGGCCGTTGTTTGCCATGCTGACCCAAGACTCGTTCCTGAAGCAGTACTTGTCCGGCGTTGTCTCCCAAGCGGGCGATGAGGCAATGGGGTTTGGCGCGGTCGATTCGGAAGCAGCGCGTCGTCGTCTATCAATCACTTGCCAGAGGACTTGTGTCAATTCCTCGGGACTGACCGGCTCCATGAGGCACTGTGATAAGCCGGGACTGGCGATGGAGAGAGCCATTCCGCCATTGCGGGAATCGGCCCAAAGAATGGTTGGTGTCTCGGGTTTCTTCTGGGCCAGGATCCGCAGACATCTGTCGCGGTCCTGCTTCGCGCTGGACATCTTCAGGATAACGCCAGCCAGATCATCGTTTGCCGCAAGCTGCAGCGCCTCTGCGGCCTGCGAAACAACGCGCATCTGGATCCCGCAAGCTCGAAGCAGCGACAGACAGCCCCCGCAGAGCGGCTCTTGCTCGTCAGCCACAACCAGGAGCGTGAGTTGGTTGTCCATGCTTCGGCTCCACGCTGCCCACCTGAAATCACATCTTGATGCAACATGCGTGCCAGCGGCAGGATAATCGGGAGTCTCGATGGCAATCTCGTGGCAAGCCTTGGGTGAGAAGCCGGTTCGTACAAGGCCCTGAATCTCACAAAACGCGATCAGACGCCGATTTCGGCGCCGGGGACTCTTCACAGGACTAAATGCGGGAAGACAGATGTTTGGCGCGTCCGTCTCACCTGCTGTACGGAATGACCATACAGATGTCAGGTTCTCGTGTATAATTCAGGTGCCGTGCTCGGATGTCAGGCCGTGCCTTCGCATCAGGGCATGGAAATTCGTCCGCTGCATGCCGACCTGCTCCGCGGCCTTGCTGACGTTGCCCTCGCATTGCTGAAGGGCATCTGCCAGGAACCGACGTTCCAGTTCCTGCACCGCGGCATCGCGAACCTGCTGCTTGAGGTTCTTGAACTCCTCCCACGTTCTCGGCAAGGACGCCGTGCCAACCGAAGCGGGGAGTTGACGGAGTTCCATGGGAAGGTGCCTGGCTTCGATTCGGTCGGAATCGCACAGAATGGCCATCCGTTCGACGACGTTTCGCAGCTCCCTGACGTTTCCCGGCCAGGAATAGGCTTCCATCCTCGCCATCGCCTCGGGCCCAAAGCCTTTGATGTTGATCTCGTTCTGGCGACAGCAGCGTTCGAGAAACACCATGGCCAGCTTGGGGATATCCCCCTGTCGTTCTCGCAGCGGCGGGAGATCGATGGGCACAACGTTGAGGCGGTAATACAAATCCTCGCGGAACGAGCCGTCCTTCACCATCTGCATCAGATCGCGGTTGGTGGCGGCAATCAGGCGGATGTCCACTTCTCGTTCGGCGGTGTCCCCGACCTTGCGGACCCGCCGTGTCTCCAGCACCCGCAGCAGTTTGCTTTGTGTCTCAAGGCTCAGATTGGCCACCTCATCAAGAAACAGCGTGCCCTTGTCGGCCACCTCAAACAGACCCTGTTTCGTGGCGATCGCACCTGAAAACGAGCCCTTGACGTGGCCGAACAGCTCGCTTTCCAGCAGGGTCGGAGCCAGCGAGCTGCAATCGCAGCCCAGCAGCGGCTGGTCTTTGCGGCGGCTCAAACGGTGGATCGCTCGTACGACCATCTCCTTGCCGGTACCACTTTCGCCTCTGACCAGCACGGTGCCGTCGGTCGGGGCGACCCTCCGAATCAGGCCAAACACACGCTCCATGGGCCGGCTTTCGCCGATAATCCCTTCGAAGCCCTTGTCGATCTCCAGGGCCCGCCGAAGCGCCGCGTTTTCCCGAATGAGGGCCGATTTCTCCGTCGCCTTCTTGAACACAACACGCAGCTCGTCGGGAGTAAACGGCTTGCTGAGATAGTCGGCCGCCCCGTGTTTCATGGCCTCGACCGCGGACTCAACCGTCGAGTGACCGGTGATGATGATCACCTCCGCGGCCACGCCGGCAGCCTTGATTTGCCTCAACACATCCATGCCGTTCAGCCCAGGCATCATCAGGTCAAGAAGGATCACGTCGTAATCACCGGTCAGCGCCGTCTCCAGGCCTTTCCGTGGGTCTTCGATGCAGTCGACGCGATGCCCCTCCGGCTCCAGGCAGCGGCGGCAACTCAAACCGATGACAAGCTCATCATCTATCACCAGCACGCGCTGGCCTCCGGCCGGCTTCTCGACATCACTCATGAGTACTCGGCTCCTCGGCTGCCTGCTTGCCCGCTGCGTCGGTTACTGGCAGCGTCATCCTGAATGTTGTCCCCTTGCCCACCTCGGTATCGAACTCCAAGGTACCCCTGTGCTGCAGGACGATGCCATAGCTCACGCTGAGGCCCAGTCCCGTCCCCTTGCCAACCGCCTTGGTGGTGAAGAAGGTCTCGAAAATCATGTCCACGTGCTCAGGCTTGATGCCGTGGCCCGTATCGACCACTTCGATGACCACATGGTTCGGCTCGCCGCGACTGCGGACGGTGAGACTGCCCCCTCCAGGCATTGCCTCGCACGCATTCAAAGACAGATTCACCAGAACCTGCTGCAACTGGTTTCGATCGCCCGTCAGACGCGGCAGATCCTGGGCCAGATCCTCGATCACCTTGACTTGCTTGGCCTGCTTCTGACTCCGCACCAGACGCATGGTCTGCCGGATCACCTCGTTAATGTCCAGTGCCTCGCGCTGCACCGGCCGCTCACGCGCGAAATCCAGCAGGCCGCGAACGATCTCTGCCGCCCGAGTCGTCTCATGGATCACCAGCTCCAGGTCCTGGCGGTCCTGGGTCTCCATGTTGCTCTTGTCGCGCAGCAGGTGTGCGAAGGTCAGGACGGCCGTCAGCGGGTTGTTGATCTCGTGGGCAACACCGGCCGCCAGACGGCCGATGGCGGCAAGCTGTTCGCTTCGACTGATCTGCTGCCGAGTGGTTTCCTTGAGCTGCCGTTCACGCTCCGCGACGGCCTCGCCCATCGCGTCGACGGCTTTGCACAAGACTCCCATCTCGCCGGCCGGTCGGATGCCCACCCGGGCGGTGAGATCCCCGGCAATCACGCGATGAGACATATCGATGATCCGCCCCACCGGCCTCAACACGAGTTGGGTTACCACGACGACCAGTACCAGGCTCATCAGCGTTGCCCCGCCCACAATGGCCATGACGACAGCGGTGATGGTGCGCTTCCTTGCGGCAAACGGGGCCTCGGGCAAACCCACGTAGAGTGCCCCCACGATCCGGCCCGCAGGATCTCGAATCGGCTCATAGGCAGTTATGTACCAATCGCTTACAACAAACGCCCGATCCGCCCAAACCTCACCTCGTTCAAGAACCGCTTCGTGGACCGCCTCGCTCATGCGTGTGCCCACCGCCCGCGAACCGTCTTCGTCGAGCACGTTCGTCGAGACTCGCAGATCGCCCAGAAAAACGGTGACCGTGCCGCCATCGGGGAGAACCTCATCGCGAATGGCATCGACCATATCGAACTGCCCGCACAGAAGGTTCTCGCCCAGAAGTACCCCGTGCAGTTCGCCCTTCGACCCTCGTAGAGGCACTGCGGCACCGATGACCAGTCCATCGCTACGTTCGGTATCGGCAGTGGCTCGCGCTGCCGCAGTGGGCACCAGCCGCAGCTTGGCGCGCTCCGCCAAATCTCGACCCTCTCGTTCCAGTCGCGCGCCTGGCACCACAACCGTGCCCCCCACCATCGACCTTTTTTCCAAACAGGCCGACACCAAAGGATCCGCCGCAAAGCCATCTCCTCTGTCGCCATCTTGCCGGCGACAGAGCAAACGCCCATCGGGCCCGATGAGATTGACAATATCCAATCCGCCATGGCCGCGAACCGTATCCACAAGCCTAGCCAACTCGGCTTCATTGTCGCTCGCGATGCCCTCCGCCCAGCGAGGATCAATGGATACAGCTTCAAGATAATGAGCGACCTGATCGATGTGTCCCTGATAGGCGGCCATCGCTGCGTTCAGATCCAGCCGCACCCGGGTCTGCACTTCTTCCATCCAGACTCTGCTCAGGTAGCCAACCGCA
Source organism: uncultured Planctomycetales bacterium (assembly GCA_964615635.1). Taxonomy (GTDB): domain Bacteria; phylum Planctomycetota; class Phycisphaerae; order UBA1845; family PWPN01; genus JAUCQB01. The sequence continues at coordinate 1,444 of CAZTQK010000340.1, read as the reverse complement.
ACGACCGACAGGATCGAATTGCCGATCACGAGGATCGCCAGGAAACCCATGGTCAGTTTGAAACGGACCGACACAACAGTCTCCTGCCCGGGCCGCCCACAACCAGTACCTACTGCCGACCGTGGTCGTGTCTTTACTTGATCCATCGGCGCAGCGTAGCTATACACTGTATGGACAAATCATACACAAAGCCATCCCGCTGTCATCGGAGACTCCGCTCGCCAATGCTCGTAGTAACGCAAATCTATACTTATTAACGCTTCAGTCAAAAAACGTTGATTTCGCGGCGCAAAGCCACCTCCTTAGCCGTAGTGGGATCGACAGTGAGCGATCAAGTCGGCTGGCATACAGCTTGCTTGTGAAAAAAGGCACGAAGTCTGTCCGACCGTGGTCGGAGCAGCCGAGAAAGGGAAGGTGTTGGGTTGGTGACTCCGGACATTGACACGATTCTGGCGAAACATCGCGACGCCAAGCGGGATGCCCTGATACCCGTCCTCCAGGAAGTTCAGGAGGCACTGGGGTATCTGTCTCGCGAGGCGGTTGTTCACATCGGCAAGCACTTGGGTCTCCCGGCGAGCAAGATTTATGGCGTCGCCACGTTCTACAACCAGTTTCGTTTCCAGCCTCAGGGGCGTTTCCACATCCAGGTCTGTCGCGGGACGGCCTGTCATGTGAAGGGATCTGCCGCGGTCCTCGACGCCATCAAACGCGAGCTGAAGATTGAACCAGGCCAGACCTCGCGGGACGGCATGTTCAGCCTGGAGGTGGTGGCCTGCATCGGGGCGTGCGGATTAGCGCCGGTGATCAACATCAGCGGCGAATTCCACGCCGGCGTCACCACCCAGAAGGTCAAAAGCATCATCGACTCATACCGGACCCGAGAGGCAGGAGGGGGTAACGATGAAAAAGCCGCCTGAGACAGAAAGCACGAGCTGCAGCGACCATGCCTGCGGCTGCCCGGCAGTTCTCGACCGGGTCCTCAGCAATGATCCGGCTTATCAGGAGCAACTCGCTCTGATGCGACACGACAAGGTGACGCGCCCGACAATCTACGTCGGAACCGGGACCTGCGGCTTGGGCGCAGGAGCTCGATTCACGGTCGAGGCAATCAAGGACTACCTGAAGCAGAACAACGTCGAGGCCGACCTGATCGAGGTCGGCTGCATCGGCTTGTGCTCGGCCGAACCGATTGTGGACATCCAACTGCCCGGCAAGGCACGCGTGTCATTCAAAGGGATCACCAAGGACAAGGTCGCGGGTCTTCTCGATTCGATGATGAAGGCAACCGTGCCCGGCGAGCTGACCATGGGGCAACATCGCACCAGCACGAGCGAGATGTGGCCTGACGTGCCGTGCCTCGATGAGCATCCGTTCTTCGCTCCGCAGATGAGGTGGGTGCTGGCCAACTGCGGGGTCATGGATCCGGCCAGTATCGACGAGTATA
>CAZTQK010000339.1:0-7098 GCA_964615635.1 uncultured Planctomycetales bacterium | reverse complement strand
ACTCGCCGGTGAAAGCCTGGGTGTCGCCGTCGCTGTTCTCCTCGGGGCCGAGAATCCCGAATTTCACATCCATCACGAAAAGAATCTTCGCCAGCGCCCGGCTCACCTGCTGAACACGAGGATGATATGAGGCATAGTCACCAACAAACCAGAGCACATCGACCGGATCCTTGTGATTCGCCAGGACCGGAACCGGGATGGTGAAGTCCTTGGCCCAGTCCGCGCGTTTCCTCGGCGATTCCCCCAAGGCGTTTCCGTATCGCCGCGAATTGCCCAGAGCGGTCTGCAGTTCCTGCGGAATGCTCCCACCGACAAGCATCTCGGTCTTGAGCGTGGAAAGGAGCCCTCTGGTCAATGGAATCTTGACCGGACAGACACTCGCACAAGCGAAGCATGAAACACAAAGCCAGATCGTGTCGCTCTCAAGCACCCCCTGCCAGTCGTCGGCGCGAAGCGCGGCAATCAGCGATCGGGGCGGGTGATCCATCGCGAAGCCATACGGACAAATCCCGCTGCATGTCCCGCACTGGAGACACTTGTGGATGTACTCGCCGTCGGGGGTCGCCCCGATCACCTTGTCGAGAAACTCGCCCGATGTCATGACCGACATGTTCGGATACCTCCCACTTGGAGAAGCCGCATCCAACCACTAGGATGAGGAGAATGCTCAGCCCGCTCTGCCATCGGCGATTGCCGATCGGCCCCGCGATGACAACGACAGCGGGGCGCCGCGCCGACCGGAACTGAATGGCCACCCGATTGACGCGTTTCGGACCTGCCCCGCTGTCGTTTACAGGATGTCGCACGAGGGTTTCCCGAAGCAGGGCGTCGACGGCCATTCTCCGCCCGGCGGGTGTCCGTCTCGTGCGCGGATCTTGATCCATGAACGTGCAAGCCGGGGCGCCGCTCACAGCGGACCGGGCGCCACGCGTGCCGGCGTATTGGCGGTCGGCGGGTGACCATTCCGATCAACTCGCCGGCCGGTGTTGCGGGGAAGATCTGCGGTGCAGATGCCCGGATCCGGGACTGAACTGGGGGCAAAAGCGAAGGATTCACGCGGTATGAGACGGGACTTGCGTCTCTGGCCGCATTTCCAGTGCCTGTCGGGCTTGCGCGAACGCGTCTGAGAGAGAAACTGCACGACACCGCGAGGGGCCGATTGAAGCCCAGAAATGATGCGCGCACTTTCCACACAGCCATGGGGTGGCCTCCCACGGCTTCGACCGGATGGTGTATTGGTCGACAGCCCGAATCCTCGATGTCTATCTACATCAACTCGTCATCACTGCGGTCCAGCGATGCACAAAGCAACCGCCATCCGACCGCGCGAGCCGAGTTGTCAAACACCAAGCATTCGCTCGAAATGACGCGAACCAAAATGGTCGCTCGAAATGACGCGAGAACCGCCAACGGGAACCCCCATGAGGATACGGACAACCAAGCCTTCGGAGGAACCCGCAGTTCGGTCAGTGAAATCCTTCACAAATATACGTGAAAACTTTCACGAGATCAAGCGCTTGGCGATAGCACGTTTTCGCCATTCTGGTCCGAGAAAGCGTCGGCTCTTCGCGCGGCATCACAGGATTTCGGGACTTCGTGACACTCCAGGCGGCTCTTCCAGAATCGCGACAGTCAGGCTTGCACGTTCAGTCCGCCGTCCGCCGCAGCGATATCGGCGATCACCTTGTAGCGCTGGGCCAGTGGTGCGAGGTCGGCGTAGAGCCGGGCGCGGCGGATCAGGAACTCGGCCTGAGCATGCATCGCTTGGCGCCGACAGGCCTTGGCCAGCATGGCGTGGACCAGCGCCGCCTGGGGTGACTCGAGCAGTTCGGCGATCCGCACCTTCTCCGGCAGCGACTCGGCCGCCAAGGCCGGCTGCTCGGCCCGCAGTTCGTACCGAAGCTGGATCGGCAGCAACTTCATCCGATCGGCCAGGCTCAGCGGCAGATCGTACACCGGTCTGATGGCCTCGTAGGCCTCCGCCAGGCGATCGAGCATCAGCAGGCTGTCGGCCAGCATCAGGCGGGCATTGACCGCCACGTTCTTGAGCCGGCCCAGCCGGTGCCGCAGCAATTCGCGACAGATCAACACAACTTCGTGGTGCGCATCCTTGGAAGAGAACGACGAAGCCAAGTGCTGGCAGGCGACCAGTTGGATCCGTGACGACAGCGACATACCGGTCATCACGCGGCCCAGCCAAACCCGAGCATTGTCCGTCTGGCCCGTGCCCAGCAGGATGCGAGCCATTTGCAGCATTCGAGCCAAGTGAATGGTCACGAGCGCCAAGACGATCCATCCCAAGAGAACGCCGCCGATGAGCAGGGCGGCCATTCGCCGGTCCAACTGAGCCGGTTCCCACGTGGACCAGACACCCAACAACACAACCGCCAATACGCCCAGCGTGCGGATCACTCCGATGTGATTCACGCGACGGTGGAAGCGACGAAGCAAGTTGTCGAGATCGTCGGTGTTCACAGGATATGCTCCACAGGAACGTATCGGGCAGCCACGGGAGCCAGTTCCCTGAACCGCTCCACCAGGGTGTTCGCCCGAATGAGCAAAGTGGCATCTTCCCAGTATTTCTGAGCCTGGCTCGGCTGGTTGGCGTGGTCGTATGCTGAAGCCAGCAGGCCGTAGCCGTAGGCTGCCCGAGTTCCCAGGTGTTCGCGGAAGAGCCCACGGCGGTAGTCGGCCTTGTCGAGACCGTCTCCGGCTTGGCCCATGACCACCTCTCGGAACAGGCTGACCAACTCCACATGGGCTTTGAGAGAGTCCGGCAGGCTGGTTCGGCCGAGGCGGTCGACCATCTCCACCGCGTCGGTCGTCTGGCCGGTGCGTAACAAGGTTGCGGCCAGAGCCATGCGGGTCATCAGCAGTTGCACCGGGTTGGCGACAGCTTCGCTAAGGATCGACTCGTAGACCCGCTGGGCCACGTCGTAGCTGTGGCCGATTTCGGCCAGACTTCCCAACCCCAGCAGGGCCTCCGTCCGCGCCGGTGCGTGGCGAACAGGCTTGGCCAGAAGCTGGGTCAAATGCTGACGAGCCTGCTCCCATTCCTGCAGTTGCAGGCTCTCGAATGCCGCCAGCATGAGCTTGGCTTGCCGCTGCTGACGCAGGGCATTTCGCAGGATCACCGCCAGCACGAAAAGAAGCACCACATGAGGCCAGACCCACAGTGGGACGCCGGTCTGAGTGAGGACTTCCGGGCGGGCCAGAGCCGCGCCCAGCAGCAGTCCCACGCCCAACAAGACCATGCGAGAGCCGTGAAGGCCTCTCGGCGGCCGTGACTGGCGAATCAGCCTTTCAACCGTGTCCATTGAAATCATAATCTGGTTGTACATAGTCCGCGGCGCAATCTCAAGCGCGGCAGCCCCCGGACGTGTTCGCAGTATGGAAGCACGTGAGGACGGGACTTGATATAGACCGCCTTGAGTTGGCGGGGCGGTCTGTTCAGCGAGCGTGTTCGTCGACCACGGGCTTGCCCAGCCCGGCCGGCATATCGGGCCCGTTCCACGGACCCATCAGCGAGCGACGCAGCCGCAGCACCTCAAAATCCTGCTTGCCCACCAGTTCATCCAGCGTGTATTCCTGGCCGCACTCGGGGCAGCGCGACTGCTTGAGCCCCACCATCCGATACTGGCAGGCCGGACAGCGCAGATCGATCACGCCGCTCTCGTCGAACAGCGATCTCCCACCGAGATGGCGACGGTAAAGGTGGATCCAGACCAGTAGCGTCAGTCCGGCGGCGGCGAAGACGACTCCTTGAATCAAGAACTCATCATCACCCCAGAATGTGATATCGACCAGGATGCAAATCCCTATGGTGACAAGCCAGATGCCAGTGGTTATGGCCGCTCCCAGCCATATGCCACGACCGCGCCGCTGGCGACTCCAGATCCAGAACATGAGAGCCAGGTAGACGAGGCCGGTGGAGATGTAGGTAGACAGAAGAACCTCGCCTCTGACAAACACTATGTAGGCGGGTCCACGTGGGGGGGAGTGCGGGATGAGGTAACCTAGTACGTACGCCATCACATCGGAAACGGCCAGAAGCAACAGTGCCGCAACCAGTGAGACCATCAGGCGCGTCCCGGCTCGCGCCGAGCCGTCGTGCAGCGCGCGCAGTAACGGTACCCTGGTCGGCGAACCGAACTTGTGATTGGCGTCCATACTCGCCTCTTCCCGCGTAGACCACCGAGCGGTGCGGATATTACAATACCAAACGACCGGACCCCACTGCGGCATGGCGTTGGCCCCCGATTGGCGTGTGCCGGACGGGCAATCGCCTCCGAGCCGCGAGCGACCACCCGGCAGGCTGACCAGCGGCCAGGTACGTGTTTGGCGTGCTGGGGTCTGGCTCTTTTTGCCCAGATGCGGTTCGCCGTGCAATCTGGAGAGGTTCGCTCGGTCCGGCGGGGACTCGGCGGCACGGAGAAGGCGGCAAAAAGTGCCTGACCCGCTCTCTTGCCGCTAAATGCGTACGCGGCCAATCTGTGCTTCTGCTCCGAGGTGGCGGTTTCCACCAGGCAGGTTCCGAATGATGAGAGACGCGACCATCCCCGAATGCGTTGGGGGGCTCCCGAACATCTGCGGATCGGAGAATCTGATCGACGAGGCGATGGCCCAGTACGCTCCGGCTTCTCTGGGTGACGGCGGAATCGACTTCAGCCGGGTCAAGAGCGTTTTCGCGATCGCGCTGCACATGCATCAGCCGCTGATTCCGGCGGGGGGCGGCGACCTGCACATGGCACCGGTGATCAGCAACCTCAAGCACATGATGGACAACCCGAACTCCGGAGACAACCACAACGCGTCTGTCTTTCTTGATTGCTACAGGCGGATGGGCCGGTTTGTTCCCGAACTCGTCAGCGAAGGCAAGCGGCCGCGGGTGATGCTCGATTATTCGGGCTGCCTGCTTGCCGGTCTTCAGGCGATGGGAATGAACGACGTGTTTGACGACCTCAGAACCATCACCTCTGATGCTGCACATCGCGGCTGCGTCGAGTGGCTGGGCTCGGCCTGGGGCCATCCGGTGGCCCCGTCGACGCCGGTGCAGGATTACCGACTGCACGTTCGCGCTTGGCAACATCACTTCGCCGCAATCTTCGGTCTTGAGGCTCTTGGGCGCGTGCGCGGTTTCTCGCCTGCCGAGATGGCCCTTCCCAACCACCCGGATGTCTGCTACGAGTTCGTCAAGACACTGAGGGAATGCGGATACCGATGGGTGCTGGTTCAGGAGCACACCATCGAGCAAACTGAGGATGGCGGTCCGATTCGACAACCTCACCTGCCGCATCGGCTGGTGGCCGTGAACTCGCTCGGTCAGACGGCGAGTATCATCGCCGTGATCAAGACTCAGGGCAGTGACACCAAGCTCGTGGGGCAGATGCAGCCCTACTACGAGGCGAAAGGACTGACTCGCACATCACTGGCCGGCAAGTCGGTTCCTCCGATTGTGACACAGATCGCCGACGGTGAGAACGGCGGCGTGATGATGAACGAGTTCCCTCCCAAGTACCAAGCGGTGATGCAAGAGTGCTCCGGCAGCGATACGCCCGCCGTGAACGTGAGTGAGTACCTGGCGTATCTCGATTCAATCGGGATCAGCGAATCGCACCTGACCACCATCCAACCGATCATGCAGAAACGCGTTTGGGACCGCTTCAAGGCGGGTACGGGCCCGGAATCGCTGGCAGCGGTCATCGCACAGTTGAAGTCCGAGGATGGCAGGTTCCACATGGAGGGCGGCAGTTGGACCAACAACATCTCATGGGTCCGGGGCTATGAGAACCTGTTGGGGCCGATGGAGGCGGCCAGCGCTCTGTTTTCTGAGAAAGTCATGCGTCCGGGCGTATCCGCCTCTGAGCCTCGGTATCGCAATGCGCTCTACCATCTGATGATGACCCAGACGAGCTGCTATCGGTACTGGGGCTCGGGTGTGTGGACCGACTATGGGCGAGAGCTGTGCCGGCGAACCATGGAGATCCTGAAGAACGAGTCTTGATTGGGGCAGGTTTGCCCGAGAGGGCAGCAAGCTGTTACGCTTGTCCTTCGGATTCGGTGACTCCCAGTTCGTGGAGGATTGATGTCCATGAAAACGCTCTTGATCATCATTGTCGCTGCCTGTGTGCTCGTTCCAGTCGTGGCCGATGCCCGTAGCGCTGAAAGGCTGCCCAATTTCGTCATCATCTTCATCGATGACATGGGTTATGCGGACATCGGGCCGTTCGGCGCCAAAGACTACCCCACGCCCAATCTGGACCGAATGGCCCAGGAAGGCCGGCGTTTCACCGATTTCTATGCCGCCCAGCCGGTGTGTTCGGCCTCTCGGGCATCGCTGATGACCGGCTGCTATAACGTGCGGGTCGGCATCCTTGGTGCCCTGGGCCCGCGGACCGACCACGGCATCAACGCTGGCGAGATGACTCTCGCCGAAGTCTGCAAGCAGAAAGGTTATGCCACCGCCTGCTACGGCAAGTGGCACCTCGGCCATCACCCCAAGTTCCTGCCGACGAACCACGGCTTCGACGATTACTTCGGCTTGCCGTATTCCAACGACATGTGGCCCTACCACCCCGAAGTGACGCACCTGCCCATGGAGGAGCGCTACAAGCGATGGCCGCACGTCCCGCTGATCGAGGGTACGAAAATCATCAACCCTCAGGTCACCAGCGAGGAGCAGAAGATGCTCACCACGTGGTACACCGAGCGGGCGGTGAAGTTCATCGATCAGAACAAGGATCGGCCGTTTCTTCTGTACGTGCCGCATTCCATGGTTCACGTGCCGCTGTACGTGTCCGACAGGTTCGCCGGCAAGAGCAAGCGTGGCCTGTTCGGCGACGTGGTGATGGAGGTGGATTGGTCGGTCGGCGAGATCCTCGGGGCGATCCGGAGGCACGGGATCGAGAACAACACGATGGTGATCTTCACCGCGGACAATGGTCCGTGGCTCAGCTACGGCAGCCATGCCGGTTCGGCCAAGCCCTTTCGCGAGGGCAAGGGGACGACCTTTGACGGCGGATGCCGCGAACCCACGGTGATTTGGTGTCCTGGAACTATTCCGTCGGTCACCGTCTGAAACACCCCGGCCATGACCAT
>CAZTQK010000338.1:0-7113 GCA_964615635.1 uncultured Planctomycetales bacterium | reverse complement strand
GCGGTGAACGAACAGCAGGGTAGCGTCTTTCATCTGGTCGCGCATGAGGATCTCGCGAAGCGAGACACCCCCCTGCCGGCCCGGAACGGTCAATATGCCCGCGGGCTTGTTCACCACCACCAGGTGCTCGTCGTCAAACAGGATGTCGATGGGTTTGGACATCGGAGGCTACTAGACCGTTAGGCTGCTCGACTATTAGGCCATCAGACTTCTGCGTCCAAGAATGCGTGCGATCAGCCGGAAGGCTACATTCTGGTAGACCACGTAGGGCATGGTCGAAGCCGCCGAAGGCGGCGCAGACCTGCCGATCCATCGCAAACAACGCGGCGGGTCTCGGTCGCTGCGGCGACCTCGACCGTGCCCTACCACAAGGCGAGCCAAGGCCGCGATCCGCTTCCGATCCCTCGCCCCGCTACCCGGCCAGCCCCCAGACCTCAGTCCCCAGCCCCTCGCCACCTACCGGAAAACGACCCAAGACGGCAGGTCTCGCTCCGCTCGACCGTGCCCCACCATGCGGGCCGGGTCATCTCTCCTGGGCCATGAACTGTTCGATATCCTGCCGTCTTGGGGCAGAAGGCTGGGCTCCCAGCTTGGTCACGGAGAGGGCGCCGGCGGCGTTGGCGAACCGCACGGCCTCCTTCAGCGGCCGTCCTTCGGCCAGGGCGACTGCCAGGGCTCCGTTGAAGACGTCGCCGGCGGCCGTGGTATCGACCGCCTTGACCTTGAAGCCGGGCACCAGCTCACCGGAGTCCTTCGTGGCCACAAACGTTCCGCTTGGTCCCAGGGTGATCAGAACCGTCTGGATGCCCTTGGAGATGAGGACCTTTGCCGCCTCGGCCGCCCCGTTTGTCCCCTCGACCTTGACGCCGGTAAGGAGTTCCGCCTCCAATTCGTTCGGCGTCAGGATCGACACGTGCTTGAGCAAATCGTCTCCAAGGGGCTGGGCCGGGGCCGGGTTGAGGATGACACGCACACCGGCCGCAACGGCCATCTCGGCCGCGGCTTTGACCGTTTCCAGGGGCGTCTCCAGTTGCATGAGGAGGATATCCGCGGAGGTGATCGCCTCGCGGGCCTTGGCGACGTCTTCGGGCGAGAGTCGCCCGTTCGCCCCGGAGGCCACACCGATGCTGTTCTCGCCGTCTTTGGCCACGAAGATCAGGGCCACACCGGAAGCCGCGTGCGTGTCCCGGACAACGTAGTCGACGTTGATGGCGTCCCGCACGAACCCGCGGACGGCCTGGTCGCCGAACATGTCGTTACCCACTCGGGCAACGAAAACGACCTGCCCCCCCGCTCGAGCGGCGCCAACGGCCTGGTTGGCACCCTTGCCCCCGGCGGCCATGGAGAACTCGCCGCCCAGGATGGTCTCACCCGGCCGCGGGATGTGAGCCATCTGGAGAATCATGTCCGTATTCGAACTGCCGACAACAACGATTGAACTACCCATGAGTCACCACCTCATCAACGAAGACTGCCGCTTCGACGGTTGGCTGGGTCGCGGCAGTCTCCTTGGGCTTGTTGGCGTAGATGATCAGACTCAAACCCACCACAAAGAAAACAAACATCAGCGCCAGCAGACGATTCGTTCCTGCCTTGGCATTCTTGAACTCTCTCCAGATGAACACACCCCACAACGCGGCGACCATTGTCGCCCCTTGTCCAAGGCCGTACGAAATCGCATAACTCGCCGTATCACCGGCAATGAGGCTGAATGACATCCCTACACCCCAGATCATCCCACCTAGAATCCCGACGAGGTGCAGGCGCGGGCTGCCTTTCTTGAAGTAGTCGGAGAACGGTACCGGCTCACCGACGAACGGCTTGGCCATCATGATGCTGTTGAACACAAAGTTGGAGGCGAACAGTCCGACCGCAAAAACCACCAGGGCGGTATAAGGTGTCAGTTTGCCGGCCTCACTCGCCAAGCTGAGGTCGGCGAGTTCCTTGGGCATCGCCGCCGCCACCAAGTAGAAGAACAAACCCATCAACACGCCGCAGACTATAGAAAGGGCAATGCCTTTCCCCAGGGTCTTCTGCCCCTCCCTCGGAAGCTTCCCATAAGCGATTGCATCGATGATGATCGCGATCGCGACTCCCGCAACTCCCACAAACAGAAAACGCGGATCCCCCTTGGGATCTCGTACGTAATTGACGATGACACCCTCCACCAACGCGATGCCGATACCGATCGGAAAGGCGACGGACATGCCTGCGATGTCAATAGCCGCCACCAGAAGGATGTTCGCCAGATTGAAGATGATGCCGCCCAGCAGCGCGAGGCCGATCGCCTTGCCGCTGGCCTGGGCCAGATCGGCGAAAAACGTGCGGCCGGCGGAGCCCATGCTCCCCAACGTCAGGGCGAAGATGACGGTGAGCAATAGAACGCCGATCGCGTAGTCCCAATAGAAGAGTTGGAACCGCCATTCCTTGCTGGCCAGCTTCTGGGTGTTGGCCCAGGAGCCCCAGCACAGCATGGTGACGACACACATGACCACGGCGACGGCATAAGACTCGACGACAAACATATGTTGCTCCTTGTGTAGCGAACGACAATGCGCCGGTAGGCTACAGGAACTCGCGGAAAAGGGAAAGTGTCCAAGCTGAGCAGGTTCAGATTCCGCTGCCGCCGGGGCGTTGGGCGCGGTGAATGGCGGACCGCACGCGTTCGTGCAGTTCGAGCGGGTTGTTCACATGAAGCCACGACGCTTCCACGCCGCCGGTGCCGGCGGTGGCAAAGGAGATGGTCCCCAACCTGGTCAGGCGCTCATACCAGGACAGGGTCAGAAACGTATTCTGTATCTTGGTGAGCGGGCATTCAAACAGGTCGACGTTGAGGATTCCGGTGAGACGCATGATCCGGCGGTTGGTCAGCACGTAGAGGCGGGAGACCCACTGGAGGACGGCCAGGCCGATCCGGCCGGCGGCCAGAATGACGGCGGCCTTGATGATCATCGGCGCGTTGACCTGCGGCGCCAGGCTGGCCACCCAGCCGGCCGTGAGAATCAGCAGCATGGTCGCCACCAGCCAGCGAAACGAGATAAAAACGACGAACCAGAGCGAGGGTTTGATCGCCAGGATGACAATCTCGTCGCCATCCAACAAGTGAGCCGGCAGAAGATCGGCCGCTTGCAACGTATGACCGTGGCTGCCGTGTGCCTGAGTGTACGGGGCCTCCAGAGTTCGAGCGGAGAAGTCAGAATGACGAAATCCGAATGACGAAAGAAGCCCGAAACTTGAATCTCCAAATGCCATGGCTTGCTTCTGCCCACCGTTAGCCGGGCATTCGGACCTCGGCGCTGCTTTGTCTCGCCACGCCTGAGTCTCTGGAGCAGCCTGGCATTCGGACTTCGACATTCGGCATTCTCTCGTCATTCGGGCTTCGTCATTCATCATTCATTGGCCATTGGGGCTCGCGAATTGGTCATTTCCGCCGCCACCACCTCGCCTCCGAGCATAGATCTCCTCCCGCAGAACCGCAATGTCGGGGAGGTTACGATATTGATCGTCGAAATCCAGCCCGTAGCCCACAACAAAGGCGTCTTCGATGTCAAAACCGACGAAATCGGCCCGGACGTCGGGCGGGGCTTTGGCGGGTTTGCGGAGCAGGACACAGGTTCGGATCGAGCGGGCCCCCGCGTCCTCCAGGCGACGGCGGACCATCCGGAGTGTCCCGCCGGTGTCCAGAATGTCGTCCACCAGCAACACGTGGCGTCCGGCCACGTCCGTGTTCAGGCCATGGATCACTTTCGGCTCACCCGGGCTGGTCCGCGGACCGGCGTAGCTGGAAACCATGATCAGCCCGACCTTCATTCTCAGCGGCAGCCGCCGCATCAGGTCTGACACGAAGATCAGCGCCCCCGCCAGAATAGTCACGACCGTGATCCCGGCGTCGGCATCGCCCTCGTAGGTGCGGGCGATTTCTTCGGCCAACTCCTTCACTCGCCGGGCGATCTTCCCGCGGGGGATCAGAATCCGTGCGATATCCGGGTCCATGGGCGGGATTGTACTCGATTGACCACGCCTTGGCGCCCGGCTACTCTTGCCCTCACTGCCTGCGAGATAACCGGACTACACGAGGAAAGCGATGGCCAAGCGCAAAGAACCTGAGATCCTGACGACATTCGATGCGGCGTTCGAGTTTGCCGGTCAGCAGGTCCGGCGACTGGTCGAGCGGCATCCGGACCAGTTCGTGGCGCATACGGTCGAGGGACGCTGGGCAACCGACCCGCTTGCGTGGTCTGGTGCCTACAATGGCCTCCTGCCGGGAATGATGTGGATTATCCACGAAGAGACCGGCGAGGCCTGGTGGGCCGAGACCGCCGAGCGATACAGTCGGGCGGTCGAGCCTCTGAAAGAAGTTGCGCAGGCCGGTCTTGGCCTGACGTTCTACTACGGAAGTCATCGGCGCTGGCATGAGGCCACGGTTCGGGCCAACGCTCCTCAGGCGGGAGCAGCAGAAGTGTTGCAGCAGGCTGCCCAGACACTGGCCCACCGATTCAGCGAGACTGCCCGCTGCCTGCTCGTGGACCCGGCCGCACCGATGCTCGCTATCGAAGACCTCGTGAGTGTGCCGTTGATTCTCCACGCCGCCAACCTGTCCGGCGACGACACCCTGTTGAGCGTCGGCAGCCAGCATGTGGCCACTTCTCGCCGTCACCTTGTTCGTGGAGACGGCTCAACCGCCGCTTTCGCCTTTATGGACGATCGCTCGGGCTTGTGTTGGCTCCAGCGCAGCGAGGCTGGTTGTCGGGAGGACTCCTGCTGGGCTCGGGGCCAGGCATGGGCGGTTTACGGCTTCGCCACCTGCGGCCGGTTGCTGGGCTTCGGCCCTTGGCTGGAAACGGCTCGCCAGTGTGCCTACTACCTGATTGAGAGGCTTTCCGGAGATCCGATCCCTCCCTGGGACCTCGATGCCCCGGCCGACACACCGCAGCCTCGCGACAGCTCCGCCGCAGCCATCGCCGCTGCCGGGCTCCTGGAGCTGGCCCAGGCGGAACAGACGGTCGGGGCCGAGCAGGCCCGTCAACGCCAGTACCTTCAGGACGCCGCTCTTCGCATCCTGGCCGGTCTGTGTGATCCCGAGTACTTGGCAATCGACGACCCCAACTGGGAGGGGGTCCTCAAGCACGGCGTCGGGGACCTCGTTAAGGGGCTGGCCGTGGACGAATCGCTGATCTGGGGCGATTTCTTCTTCACCGAAGCCCTGCAGCGGGCCAGAGGCCTGCTCCGCGCCAAGCGACACTGAAAAGCACAAGCCGTCTTTTCCGAAACAAACCGACGCCAACCTCGTCTGTATATAGGAGAGGAGAGTCCCTTGCCCGGAGCCAAAGACTCTCCCCAAGTTGAGGTGCAAGCGTCCGTTGCTGTAGAATAAGGTGTCAGACAGAGTCTCCGTACGCTGGGAATGATGCTTGGCCACTCACAATGAACAGACGTACGCGGGACTCGTAGATTGAAACAGGGTTGCACGGAAGAGGCCCTTCAAACCTCATGACCGCACAGCGAGAAACTCGTGTTCTGGGTGAGTGCTTGGTCGTTGCAGCTACTCTGGCCATGTGGTGGCCGGCTGCGGCTTCGGCCGTTCATCTGACGGGCCGGATTATCAGTGTCGGTTTTCCGTCAACGGATCCTCATGGACGCGACCACGGCCTATGCCACTACAAACTTGGTCGATGGACGCCTGTCCGTGTGGACCTCACGAACCACGATGGCGACCTCTTCAGCGGTTGGCTCGAGGTGCGACAGCCGGATCGCGACGGTGACCTGGTCGTGGCCCGCCAACAGATTTCCATCCGCGACAGTCGGCACTACTTCCTCTATGTGCCGGCATCTCGAAACGTTCGCGACGTTCCGTTCAGTGTCCGCGTCGTTTCAACCGAGGGATCGCTTATCCCGCTGTTCACTGCCTCGAATGAGAGGATCGTGGAGCTGACGCCTGAGGACCAGGTCATTCCTGTCGACGCGCGGACGCTGGTGATCCTGGACATCAGCGCGGGCGGTCTGAACCATCTGCGCGATCTGACCAAGGAGACCACGTCAGACAGGGATCTGATTGTTGCCAGGTGCGCTCCCTCCGAGCTGCCTGACTTGGTGGCCGGGCTTGAGATGGTCGACGTGATCGTCTGGGACGCGGCTGACCCCTCGGCATCGGAGATGGACCTCGGGCAGCGCGAGGCACTCATCGAGTGGGTTCGCCGGGGCGGCAGGCTCGTTTTAGGGGTCAGCACGAACTGGGACATCGTCAGCCGCAGCGCTTTTGGCGAAATGCTGCCGGCGCGCCTGAGTGAGCCAACGACCACCACATCGTCGAAGACTCTCTCGCCGCACGCGTGCGATCTGCTGTTCGGCAGTGAACAGCCGGCGACATCCACCTTGCGATCGCCTCTGAAGCTATGCGCAATCAAGCGCGACACCCTGCTGCCGGATGCCGAGTCGGTCATTCCCTTTGAAACGCCGGACAGGCCAAACGAGGAGAACATTCTCGCCGCCTCGCGGCCCTACGGTCGAGGCCGCGTGGTTCTGGTCGCCGCGGAACTGAGAGAGCTGCTCCAAGTCGGGTCGTATACGGAAGCATTCCTGCGACAGGTCGTCCGCGTGAAGCCGCCGCCGAAGGTCAGACCGCGAGACAACGTGCAAGCCCAGTTCGGCGGCACCACGCCGACGCGTGACCTCGATCTGCACGAGACCGTCGAAAAGGCAACGAATTTCAGCATTGCCGCGAGTCTCTACTTTCTTTTCGCGTTCGTGTTCGTAGTGGCCTACATCATCGCGGCCACGTTCGGCAGTTGGACGTGGCTGAAGAAGAAAGGCCTGGCTCGCATGTCCTGGCCGGCCTTCGCGGCGTTGAGCATCGCGGCCAGCGCGACCAGTCTCCTGGCGGTGCGTTTTGTGCGCGGCATCGGCAACAGTGTCGAGTGTTTCACCGTCGTCGATGGGAAGGCCGGTTCGCCGGACGTCGGAGCGATCTGCTACCTTGGAATGAAGACGGCCACATACAGCAACGTGGACTTGAGCCTGCCGGGCAACTGGCTGGACATCGAGAACTCGCCGCCACTGCGTGCGGCGCTTCGGCCGCGGTGGTACGAGCAGAGATATGCCGTGAGCGAGGCCACC
>CAZTQK010000337.1:0-7115 GCA_964615635.1 uncultured Planctomycetales bacterium | reverse complement strand
GGTCCTCGTGGCAGACGACGGGCGGCTTCTGGTTAACCGCCAAGCCAGAGGATTTGAAGGGTTCCGTTGGGTTGAGCCCGGCTCCGTCACCGATATCCTCCTGACCTATGTTGAACCGTTGAAGGTCGCGTCCGAACAGGGCAAGGGAAAGTACCTGTGCCTGGCCCCCGACGGCATCGCCTGGATCCACCGGGATCAGAACGAGCAGTATGTCGTAACGCGCCACCTTCGCTCCACAATGCGGGGAGTCCCGTCAGCGTACATCGGTCGCTCGGCCAAGAGGGTCTATGTAAGAACCTCAATGCACGAGATCGTGGTGATTCCGACAGGCGATGTTCCATCAGAACAGTGATGGCGACTCAGTAGACCACCCTGAGAGGACTACAAACACCATCAGTGACGGAGCGGCGATAGCCAAGCCACCGGATGAATCCGGTCAGAAAGCCAGTTTGAGCGGTTCGCGGAATCTGGCTCCGACGCCAAGCCGGGCCGGCGCATCTGCACGCTGAGGCTCCAGGGGGTCACAGCGGACCACCTCGGCCGTGCCGGTGACTTGGCCCTCGTAGGGAAAGTAGCCGTCACCTGGAGGAACGGTCAGGGAAACACTGAGCAGGGAACTCAGGTGTGGGACAGGAGCCCCTTCGATCAGGTCCATCTCAAAGTACAGGCCGTTGGTACTGATGTTGCTGCTGACAGTCCGCAGTACCCGATGCTCGCCATTGTCAACGGCGGAGTATTCCATCGGTAGGCGAATGGCGAGTCGTCGATATTGACGTCGTTCCTGCTGCATGGCGACCCGACGGGGGGAATCACCTCTAAACCCCGCTCCAACTGGTTCTCCCGCAAAACAGGCGCCATTGGCCGGCCTGCCGGAGCTCACGACTGAGAATGATTCACAAAGCCTTGTTGCGAAAGGAGTTGTATCGGCATTCGCCGGAGAAGAAGTTGAATCTCACAGTCCGACGGCGCATCGACTGTTGCTTCCCGGCAACATCGGCAATCAGGACAACGCTCCGGCGATTTCTATAACGATTTTGTTCAGCAGAAGTTAAGCAACCGACGCTGTTCTGCAACGTGGTGCAGCCTGAACCGCCACTCAGAGGGACCAACCCACGTTCCAGATAATCTTCTTGAGAGCGTCGGCGGCAACCTTGAACAACTCCGGTCCCGTCTGGCCGGTGGAATGTAAAGCCTTGGCCAGATGAGGCTCGAGCGCCAGAAAGCCGTCATATCCGTCCGCGGCGGCATCGCGAAGGATTTCCGGGATGGCTCCGTCACCCTCGCCCGCCGGAACCGCGTGCTCCCTCTCCCCGTACTTGAAGTCCTTGATGTGGAAGTACCCGACAAACCTGCGAAGAGGCAACCAGCAGGTGTTGTAGATATCTTGGACGTTCATATTCACGAAATTCGCCGGGTCGAACGCGGCCACCAGGTGGTCAGAGGGGATCGCCGCGTGCAGGTAGACGCAACGCTCCGGGTAGGCACCGAACAAGTTAGACTCGTTCTCGAGAACCAGAGTGATAGGGAGGTTTTCGACGTAGTCAACCTTCTCGGCCAGGCGATCAATGACTTCCCGGCGGTAGTCACCGATGTCCGCCCCGTCCGGCGGGTAGTAACTGAAGATGCGAATGTAACGAGCATCGAAAAACTGAGCGATGTCCGTGGCAAGCTTGAAATCGTCAAAGTGCTTTCGATAGTCATCGCTGATCTTCACTTTGCCAATAGGTGAGGCGATGCAGGAAACCCCGAAACCGCGGTCGTCGAACGCCTTCTTAAGGTCGGCCATCTGCTGTCTGGAGAGGGTCAGCACGTTCTGGCCCCAGACCCCGCGGAGTTCGACGTAGCGAATCCCATTTGCCTCCAGGGCATCCATCTGGGCCTGGGGATCAGGACTGATTTCGTCGGCGAAGGCGCTGATCGTTGGCATGGTATTCCTCCGTGCAAATACACACTCTTGGTTCCGGCTGCCAACCGTCGGCTGTCAGCTCTCAGCCGGGAGTTGCCGTCAGGGCCTGCCTGCCGCCGGTCCGGGCATTCCCCGAGGCTTGAGGCTAATCTAACACGTGGCGAAGAGATGGGCCAGCCCGGGTTCCCGATCCCTTGACAGTGCCGCTCAGTGGGGACTAACCTCTGTCGCCACGGGATTTTGAGAACGCGGAGCTGCTTGGCGGAGGTCAACATGCGCGGACATATCGTTGTGTTGGGGCTGGCCGGCCTTGTGTTGCTGGCAGGCGGGGGGTGTGCGGCCGATCGGCTTCTGGGGACCGCGGCCTGCGGCGACAAGGGCTTTGTCACCATCTTCGACGGAAAGAGCATGGAGGGGTGGGAGATCGTCGTCGAGCCAGGCGATGAACCGGAGAAGAAGTGGAGGCCGGATGCGTTCTACCTTGAGGATGGGGCCTTGGCGTGCAAAGGCTATGGGTTCCACTGGTTCCGGTACAAAGAGCCGCTGAGCGATTGCGTGCTTCGTCTGGAATTCAAGATCGCCAAAGACACCAACAGCGGGATCTGCTTGAGGAGCAAGGAGAAAGGCGCCCCTCCGTTCACCGGTTTCGAGATCCAGATCGCCGACGACGTGGGCAAGGACCCGCACAAGCACGGGACAGGGGCAATCTACGACATCGTCACACCCATGTACAACGCGTCCAGGCCTGTCGGCGAATGGAATGAGATGGAGATCACCGTGAAGGGCCCGCTGGTTATCGTGGTCCTCAACGGGCTGAAGGTCATCGACACCGATTTCTCGAAACTCACGAAGCCCATCGGGAAGTTCGACTTCGCCTATGCGGACATGCCGCGATGCGGCTACTTGGCGCTGCAGGACCACTGGACGCCGATCTGGTACCGGAACATTCGGTTGAAGAAGCTGTAGCGAAGGGTTCAGGGTTCGACGGGAGCTGCGGCCGGCTATTGGCTGTCAGCTTCCGGCTTTCGGTTGTGGCGAGGTTCGCTCGCGATGAAGATTACCGATTATCAGCTCTATCACGTTCGCCCCCGGTATCTGCTTTTGAAAATTGAAACCGACGACGGACTCCATGGCTGGGGCGAGCCGACGCTGGAAGGCCAGACGGCGGCCGTCGACGCGGCAGTCCGGCAGTTGATGCGGTTGATCAAGGATGAGGATCCGCGACGGATCGAGCATCTGTGGCAGCGGATGTATCGATGCGGTTTCTATCGCGGTGGCCCGGTCTTGTGCAGTGCGATCTCCGGTATCGAACAGGCCTTGTGGGACGTCCTCGGCAAATCGCTGAACGTGCCGGTCCATCAGTTGCTCGGCGGCCGGGTGCGCGACCGCATTCGCCTTTACGGGCAGATCGGCAGCAAACGCCCCGAGATTCTGATTGAGCGGTTTCGCCGCCTGCGGGCCAAAGGCATGACCATGGCCAAGTTCGCCCCGTGGTGGGCGACGAAGATCGTCGATTCGCCGGCGGTGGTCGAACAGGCGGTTCACCTGATGGCGGCGGTTCGCGAGGAAGCCGCGAGCGGATTCGATCTGGCGCTCGATTGTCACGGGCGCCTGAGCCCTGCGATGGCAATTCGTTTCGCCAAGGCCCTGGAACCTTATCATCCGATGTTCCTGGAAGAGCCATGCTTGCCCGAGAACGTCGACACAATGGTCACCGTCGCTCGTTCCACACCCATCCCAATCGCCACCGGCGAGCGGCTGTTCACCAAGTGGGGATTTCGCGAAGTGATCGAGAAACAGGCTGCTGCGATAATACAGCCGGACCTGTCGCACGTGGGCGGCATCTTCGAGGCCCGCAAGATCGCGGCCATGGCCGAGGTGTACTACGCGGCCATCGCCCCGCACTGCCCGTTGAGCGCCGTGTCACTGGCGGCGTGCCTGCAACTGGCCGCGTGCATCCCCAACTTCCTGGCTCAGGAACACGTCAGCCTCGGTGAGAACCTGCTCGTTGAGCCCTTCGTCGTTAAGGACGGTCACGTCGACGTCCCCGTCAAACCCGGCCTGGGCATCGAGGTCGACGAGGACAAGCTGGTGGATCTGCTGTATGACGGCAATTGGAGCACGCCTGAGCTGCGACACGAGGATGGGTCAGTGGCGGATTGGTAGAGAGAAGCGGTCAGCCTTCAGCGAACGGCGCCTCGTCGATTCTACTCTGTTCATTCATTGTTCCCGCGCGACGGTCTGCTCTGTCAGGGTTCCTGTGCGAAAGGCGAATCAGGCATGATGCACGGAACGCCTCAGGCAAGGCAGGGTCGTCGATAAGCCAGATGTCGCCCGCCGGGTCTACGGCGATGCCCTCAATGCTGATGTACGGCATCTGTCGCGGGGCGGGGAAATCGTGCAGCAGTCTGCGCAGATCAACCCCGTCGATGTTGTAGAGATTCAACCACCGCTCGGCCGTGCCGGCCCGCGGATCGAACCGCAGGAACCAGCCTCCGTTCCGGTCGACGGCCAGCAAGCGGCTCGACGGCAGCACGGTCAACGCGTTGAGCGTCTGCTCGGTTCCTTCCCGCAACGCCCGCACCGCCGTCGGCGGCGCTTCCATGAGAGCCTGCTCGATCTCCATGCGCCCTCGCACAAGCCGGCCCCGACCAACCTTCGGGTCGCGGAAGAACAGCCGCGGCCCGGGGTGGCCGCCGTGATAACTCGTTCCCTCCTCGGCCCAGTAGAACAGTCCCGGCTGCCCGGCCCACGCCAGGCCCTCAAGCCCGTCATTGCGGTCGCCGCCCTGCTCATCCGCGGTCTCCTCGTAGACGTGCACGGACATAAGCTGTGCCTGGGCATTGGGTCCGCGGGTCAGAGGGGCCAGCTCTAGAATCGTCGAGTAAGGCTCCTCAGCGGCGGCAAATATGCGGGGCTCGCGCGGCAGCCCAATGGAAGGGGCAATTGTGACGGCCTCCAGGTCAAGATAGGGACCTCCGTCACCGGCCAGGCCGGCCTCGACCCGGTCGTGCAGATCGTCCAGGATCTCGGCCGGTATCTCGAAATGCTTGCTCGCGAAGGCCTCCCAACCCTCGGCAGGCGGGACAATGGTGAAGCATTCATCCACCTTGACCATGCCCTGATGTTTGGCACCGGCAAGCGTCGTGGCAGAGATGAAATGGATCTTTCCGGCCGACGGGCCGCCATTGCGGTCGCTGGTCATCCAGAGCCCCTGACGTTCGCCCAAGCGCCCAGAGTGCAGGCCGGACCCCTGCTGCAAATCGTGCTCGCCATCCGCCGTGCGCAGTCTATAGTACTCGATGCGGCCGGCCGCAGGAGCCGTTGTCGGTTCCTGCGCCGACCGACTCGACGTTGGGACGCCGGGTGTCGCGGCCAGAACCAGCAGCATGACCATCAGCCAGCCCATGAGCGCGATTCGATACCCGGTTTGGTGATCATTTTCAACAAGCTGGACCAAGGGGTATGATCGTGTGGTTGCCCCAAAGGACAGGAGGCATGATCATGACACGTCGGGAATTCGTTTCGAGTGCGGCCGCTATGGTGACCGGCATGGCTACTGGTATGACAAGGTCAGCGCAGCAACCGGAAACCGCTCCGGCCTTCAAGGCCCTGCGAGTCGTGCAGATCGGCGCGCAAGGCCACTTCGGCGACATCGTCACTGGCATTCCGAAGGTCGAAGGGTGCAGCTTGGTCGCTGTCGCCAGATCGTATCCGGATGAACCGGTCGAGCAACTCAAGGACAAACCGGCCTGGAACCCCGACACGAAGATCTTCGATAATTACCGGCAGATGCTCGACGAGGTGAGACCCGATATCGTCGCCGTCTTCGCGCCGTATGCCCACAACGGCCAGGTGAGTATCGAGGCCGTCAGGCGAGGTTGCCATGTCATCAGCGAGAAGCCCCTGGCGTCGACGCTCGAGGATCTCGACACACTAAGGGCCGAGCGAGACCGCGCGAAAGTCCGCGTGACCGCCATGCTGGCCATGCGGCTGCACCCCGGTCTGACGGCGGCTCACAAGGCCGTCAAGGAAGGTTCAATCGGCGAGCCGTTGCTCATCTCCGCCCAGAAATCCTACGCATGGGGCAAAGGTCGACCGTGGTACTTCAAGCTGCGCAAAAACTACGGCGGATCGATTCCGTGGGTCGCCATCCACGCCATCGATTTCATCCGATTCGTGAGCGGCCTGGATTTCGCGTCGGTCACCGCCCGCCATGCGGTGAAGCTGCATCTGGACTACCCGGAATGCGAGGACTGCGGGGCACTGCTGTTCGATATGGCCAACGGCGGACAGGCCACGCTGACGCTCGACTACTTCCGCCCGTCCAAAGCCGGAAGCCACGGCGATGATCGTCTTCGCGTCGTCGGCTCCAAGGGTGTGGTCGAGGTGCGGATCACCGACAAAACCTTCTGCGAACTCATCACCGACGAGCAGGGTCCCGCGCAGTTGCCGCTTTCCGACGACCGGCACAACATCTTCATTGATTTCGTGGACAGCCTTCGCGGTGTGCGTCCCCATTTTCTAAACGATGACGATCCTTTCCGAGCGACGGAAGTTGCTCTCAAGGCCCGCGATGCCGCCGACCGGCGGGTGACCGTTTCCCTGTAGCCGGCGGTGCCACTCGTGTCCGGACGCGGCGATATTTGCGGAACAAGTCGCGACTGTTACAATCCATGCCTGCCAGGGTTGTCGGCCGCCGCCTGCGGCCGGGTGCCACTGGTGACCGGGTGCCACTGGCGGCTTGCCCGCCAGTGCATCTGAGCAGAAACGCAGAGGCAATCATAGTGTGGGACCGGCATCTTGCCGGTCAAAGACGGGCTGGAAGCCCGTCCCACACGGTAAAGGACTCTGCGTTCCCAGTTAGCTGACCCACTGACAACGGCACTGGAGATCCGCCAAACAAGAAAGCAGGAGTCCGACATGACGGAAAGCAAGCTGACCCGACGTTCATTCATTCGGCAGGGACTGGTCGGTGGGACGGTGGCCGGTGCGGCATCGCTGGGACTGAACGCCTCGAGCATCGCCCGGGTGATCGGGGCCAACGAGCGAATCAATCTCGGCCTGATCGGCGGCGGTCACCGCGGCCGCTTCATCGTCGAGCAAATGGCGAAAGGATCGGGCGACAATTACGCCCTGGTCGCCTTTGGTGACATCTGGACCCAGCGACGAGAGAGTTATCCCGTCGCGGCCGAGAAGATCCTCAAGA
>CAZTQK010000336.1:0-7161 GCA_964615635.1 uncultured Planctomycetales bacterium | reverse complement strand
CCTTGACCGATTTCCATAAGCGGTCAAGGGCAGGCCAGGCCGCAAAGCGGCCAACACCACACGGGGGCCGCTCCCTCACGCTCGCGGTTCTGAAAAAACCATAGCGTCTCCCCGCCTGAACTGTCACGGACCCGCTGAGACAAGGGATTTCCTCGATGAGCAGGGCAGGGACGGACGGGGGAATCTGCCCCGTCACTAAACGGGAGTCCAGGACGGCCTCCGCCTCCGGCCGTGCGTCTCGCTTAACCGGCAATATCAGCTCGACTGGCCGAGGAATTCGGGCGCCAGCCGCTTCTTCTGCTCGTAGATCCAGCGATAGTAATCCGCCCTCTTGAGCTTGGCCCCGGCGGCCTGATCCACCAGGACAATCACGTCGCGGTGAAGCTGGAGGGCGCTGGCAGTCACCTGGGCGGTGATCGGGCCTTCGACGGCCTCGGCGATGATGTCGGCCTTGGAGGCACCGAAGGCCAGCATGATGATCTGCCGCGCCTCCAGGATCGTACCGACGCCCATGGTGATGGCGAACCGCGGTACTTCATCCATGCTGCTGAAGAAGCGGGCGTTGTCGCGGATGGTCTGTTCGGTCAGCGTCTTGAGGCGGGTCCGGGAGCCGAGTGATGAGCCGGGCTCATTGAAGGCGATGTGGCCATCGCCGCCGATACCGACGACCTGGATGTCAATGCCGCCACTCCGTTCGATCTCATCCTCATACCAGGCGCAGAACTCCAGTACCGAGTCGGCATGCCCGTAGGGAACGTGGATGCTGCTGCTCGGGACGTTGATGTGCTTGAACAGATTCTCATCCATGAAATAGCGGTAACTCTGGGGGTGGGTCGGCGAGAGGCCGATGTACTCGTCAAGGTTGAACGTGGTCACTTTCGAGAAGTCGAGCCCCTTCTCGCGATGACGCTTCACGAGTTCCTTGTAGAGGCCCAGCGGCGTCGAGCCGGTTGCCAGCCCCAAGACGGACGTGGGCTTGGTCATGAGTTTGCGTTCGATGACGTCGGCCGCCAGGGCACTCGCCTCGTCGGCCGTCTTGGTAATAATGACTTCCATTGCGTTCTCCTGCGATATAGACAATACAAAAGTCCGCCGGCGATTCGGCGGATTGTTGACGGGCGGACATTATAGCCGTCCTTGCCTGCAAATGAAGAGTCGGATTGTGGAGGGGCTAGCGCCTGCGCAGCGGACTGCAGCCCGTCGCTCCGGGCGCAGGAACGGGGCAGCACTCCACACTGAACGTCACTGATTTGGCGTGACTCGCCGGGCCGTTGGGGGGGCGGCCCGCGCTATTGCGAAAGGTCCGTGCCGGCAGTATAGGTGTTGCCCTCTGTCTTTGTTCAGTCCAGTCTCTCGTGCTTGGAGGCGCACATGAAGGTCGTTGTTTTCGAAGATAGCCAGTTTGACCGTTTTCTGCCCCTGGCCTGGGTTCGGGGGGTTTTTGAGCTGAAGACCGGTGCTGTCACGTTGCGTGAGAAAATCGAGCGGACGGCCGGGGCCAAGGCTGCCGCGGTGGTTGTCCGCGACTACCTTGCGCCCTGTGTTCGCCGACGCGCTGGTTCGGCAGCGGTGAATGATCTGAAAGGCTGCAAGGGCGACGAGGTGCTTTTCGTCAACGCCCGCGTGCGCGGTTCGCAATGGACAGCACCCACGAAGTCCGGGGCTCAGTGGCACGGCGACCAGTTGGCGGTATGGCGAACGAAGGATGACGTCAGCGGCATCACGGACTACGCCGGCCTCGCCGCTGCCGCGAGCAAGGCTCCCAGAGAGGAGTACACCGGCAAATGGTTTGACTACATCTGGGACGTCATGCTCAGCAACCCGGAGGAGATTATCGCCGACTTCAAAGCCGCAGGTCGCAACGGCGTTCACGGCACCATGCACGAATCGTCCGTCATCTTCGGCCCGCGCGAGCAGGTCTTCGTGGGCGAGGGCGCCGAGATACATCCCTTTGTGTGCATCGACTCGCGCCACGGACCGGTGACGTTGGAAGCTGGGGTCGAAGTACACCCATACACCCGTATCGAAGGTCCCTGCTACGTGGGGACAAAAAGCATCCTGCTGGGGGCCAAGGTGCGTGAGGGTTGCAGCATCGGCCCGATGTGTCGGGTCGGCGGCGAGGTCGAGGAGAGCATCATTCACGGATATTCGAACAAGTATCACGACGGTTTCCTGGGCCACGCTTACGTCGGCGAGTGGGTGAATCTGGGCGCCCTGACGACCAACAGCGACCTCAAGAACGACTACACCACGGTCAGCATGGTGATGGGCGGCCGTACCATTGACACCGGATCGACCAAGGTCGGCAGCATGATCGGCGACCACGTGAAGACGAGCATCGGCACGCTCATGAACACCGGTACGGTCGTGGGCACGATGGCCATCCTGGTAGCCACTGGGGCACCGCTGCCGAAGTACATTCCGCCCTTCGCCTGGTTCCTCAACGGTTTCGTCGGCAAGGGTTTTGGGTTGAACGTCCTGATCTCCACGGCCCGCACGGCCATGTCGCGTCGCAAGGTCGAGATGACCGCGGATGACGAGCAGCTCCTACGGCATGTCTTCCAACTCACGGACGAAGACCGCATGGGGTACGTCCGCAAGGGCCGCCGGGCGATGATGAGGAAGTAGAGTCGTCCCAATCCCCAGGCGCGCCGGTCGGTCCCCAGCCGCCGGCAGCATCCTGTCGCCCGAAACCGGGAGCCATGGTCGGTGTCCTTGACAGTTCAGGCGGCTCTTGGCCAATTCCCATGAGTGGGTCAAGGGCAGGCCAAACGGGAAAGCGGCCAGATCACAATGGGGCCGCTCCCTCACGGCTTACGACTACCCACATTTCTGACGAACCGGGCTGGCGAGGCCAGGAACGCAGGTCAGCAATACGCTGATGCCGTAGCTGATACACGTTTTCGACGCTGCCCGAGGTCTCCCAGGAAGATGTGGGTAGACCTAAGCCCTCACGGCCGCGGTTCTGTCTGAAAGAGCCCTGGCGCCTCCCCGCCTGAAGTGCCACGGACCTCCCATGGTCGTGTTCTCCGGGCCACAGCTTGCTGTGCGGGTCGGAATTGTTATACTACGGTTTCTGGCGGCAAGACCGGCGGTCTGCCGGTCGGAATCAACGTACAAGGACGTACATAGAACCACTTACGAATCTGCTGCAGCGGAGAAGGTGTCAGTATGGGAACAAAAAAGGAATACCGACTGGAAGACCCCTCGGAGCCAAACCTGGTTGAGCATGTCTTCCCATACTCGCTCCCCCCGTTGATCGCATTCAACGGGGGATGGGTCGAGACCATCAACGGCCGCGAGGTGACCTTTGACCTGGAGGCCCGCGCCAAAGCGGACATCCATATCACCGACACCACGTTCCGCGACGGTCAGCAGGCCCGCCCGCCTTATACGATCGAACAACAGGTTAAGCTTTACCAGTTGTTGTCGAAACTCGGCGGCCCCAACGGGGTCATCCGGCAGACGGAGTTCTTCCTCTACACCCGCAACGACCGCGAAACACTTGACCGGTGCCGCGAACTGGGATTGCGTTACCCGGAGATCACCGGCTGGATTCGCGCAGTCAAAGGCGACTTCCGCCTGGTCAAGGAAGCGGGGCTGAAAGAGTCCGGCATGCTCACGAGTTGCAGCGACTACCATATCTTCTACAAGCAGAAGCAGACTCGCCAGGAAGCGTTCGACCAGTACGTCGGCGTTGTCGAGGCGGCCCTGGAGGCAGGTGTGCGGCCTCGCTGCCATCTCGAAGACGTGACCCGCGCCGATTGGAGAGGCTTCGTCTTTCCATTTGTGCAGAGACTTGCCCGCCTGAGCGAGCAGGTACCCGAGCACCTCAAGGTCAAGGTCCGTCTCTGTGACACGATGGGGTTCGGCATCAGTTTCCCGAACGCGATGCCGCCGAGGTCCATCGCCAAGTTGTGCTGGCACATGAACAACGAGTGCGGTATCCCGCCGGAGCGCCTGGAATGGCACGGCCACAATGATTTCCATCGGGTACACATCAATGGCGCAACGGCCTGGCTCTGCGGCTGTAACGCCCTGAATGCGACGCTCTTCGGATACGGCGAACGAACAGGCAACCCGCCGCTCGAAGGCGCGATCATGGAGTACATTGCCCTCAAGGGCGGTCTGTGCGGAATCGACACCACAATCATCACCGAGGCGGCCGAGTACATGCGTTCGATCGGGTTCCCGATCCCGGACAACTATCCGTTCGCCGGCAGGCACTTCAACACCACGCGAGCCGGGATTCACGCAGGCGGCCTGCGTCGCGACGAGCGAATCTACAATATCATGGACACCACATTGCTCCTTAACCGCCCGCCGCGTGTTGCCATCACCGACAAGACCGGCACCGACGGCGTGGCCATCTGGGTCAACGAGTTCCTCGGAACCAAGGGAAAGCCGAACGAGGTCAAACTCACACAGGTGGTGAAGATCCAGAAGTGGGTCATGGACCAGTACAACGTTTATGGCCGTCAGTCAGCGATCAGCGAAGAGGAACTCGAGCACCAGGTCCGGACTCATTTGCCGGATCTCTACCATACGAACAAGGCCTCCGCTGTGTGAGGCTGCCGTGGGCAGTCTCAAGTCGGCCCGACCGGGTCGTCGAGCAGAGGTTTCAGGAAAGGATACAGGCTGAAGTCCGGCGGGCGCGCCGCCGAACCTTGGAGACAGTTGGATGGCAGACCAAGACGTACTTAATCGCGTGATCAAAGTGACCGCCCGTGTTCTGAACATCGAACCGGAGACCATCAAGCCCGAACACAGCTTCTCCTTTGATCTGGGAGCCGAGTCCGTACAGAGCGTCGAGCTCGTCGCCGCTTTCGAGGAGGAGTTCGGCATCGAGATGGACGAGGATGCCGCTCTGGCCGTGGCCACTGTCGGAGCCGCCGCCGAGTTCATCGGCAAACACCTGAAAGGCTGATCGGCGATTGAAAGGCTGATCGGCGATCTCTGCGGCTTCCGCTGAATCTCTGATATTGCGTGCTTCAATCTGCTCGCCTGTTGCTGTCACAAAGACGATGGTCAGCGAGGGCCCGTCGTAAGTTTGCGCATCGTCTGCCCGGCGTCAAGAATGCCGGGCGGTGCTCAGCCCATCCGTAACGGGAGCCTGACGCCACGGCATGTGCCACGCGGCCCGTGTGGTCGCCGCATCAGCCGTTGTTCGTACTCGATGCCCCGCTCTGCGCGTCTTGCTGTTTTCGGCGAGATGCTATAGTCTAACGGCCCCATTGTATCTAAGTCTGCGAAACCGTTTTTGGCGAATGGAGAACCATGTCAGAGTCTTCAATCCCCTCAGAGTTGCTGGCGTTGACGAACGCTTCCGGTGCCGGTCTTGACAGTATTTTTCGCCCGCGGTCCATCGCCGTGCTGGGCGTCACCAACACGCCGGGCACCGTCCCGCACGATATCTTCGTTAACCTGCTGACCGGCCGTTTCAACGGCCCCGTCTACCCGGTGGCCCCGCGCAAGCGGCACATCGCCGGCGTGAAGGCCTACGATTACGTGCTCGACATCCCGGACACGGTGGACATGGCCGTCTTGGTCTTCCCTGGTCGGGTCTGCGAGTTGGCGTTGGAGCAATGCGGCCAGAAGGGCATCAAGGCGGCGATCATCATCTCGGCGGGCTTCCGTGAAGTCGGCCCGGCGGGGATCGAGCGAGAAGAGACCATCAAGGCAATCGCCAAGAAGTACGGCATGCGGCTCATCGGCCCCAACTGCCTCGGGGCGATCAACACCGAGCCTAACGTCCAGTTGAATGCCAGCTTCGCACGGGCCATGCCTGCGGCGGGCAGCATCGCCTTCGTCTCCCAGAGCGGCGCTTTGTGCACCGCGGTGCTGGATTTCGCCCAAGGCAGGAACATCGGTTTCTCGAAGTTCGTCAGCCTGGGCAACAAGGCGGACGTGACGGAAGTCGACATGCTGGCATACCTGGCGGACGATCCGCAGACGTCGGTCATTTTGTTGTACGTGGAGGAGATTCGCCGAGGACGTGAGCTTGTACAGGTCGCCCAGCACATTACCGCGGCGAGCAAGACTCCCAAACCGATCCTGGCGATCAAAGGTGGGAGGACGGCCCAGGGAGCGGCGGCAGCCCAGTCGCACACCGGTGCATTGGCCGCATCCGACGTGGTGTGTGACGCCGTTTTCGAGCAGGCCGGCATCATTCGCTCCAAGAGCATCGAGGAAATGTTCAACACCGCCACGCTCCTGGCGTCCCAACCGCTGCCTCGCGGGAACCGCATCGCGATTGTGACGAACGCCGGCGGGCCTGGTGTCATGGCTACCGACGCGGCCATCGAGCGCGGCCTGGAGCTGGCCAAATTCGCCCCCGAGACTACGGCGAAACTCAAGAAGGCGCTTCCCGCAGCGGCAAACATGAAAAACCCCATCGACGTCATCGGCGACGCGCGCGACGATCGATACCGGGCGGCCATGGAAGCCGTTTATGAAGACCCAAGCGTCGACCAGGTTCTGGTCATCCTGACGCCACAGTCGATGACCAACATCACCACGATCGCGCAGGCCGTCTGCGATGAGAACAAACTCCACGCCGACAAGCAGAAACCGCTGTTGTGCTCGTTCATGGGAGCCAAGGACGTGGCCTCGGGAATCAAGATCCTGCAGGATCACGCGATTCCGCACTATGTTCTGCCGGAATGGGCGGCCGACGCCATGGAGGACGCCGTGCGGTATCGCCGCTGGCGCGACCGCAAGCGAACCAGGACCAGAGTCTACGAGGATGTGGACCGAGAGAAAGCCACCGCAGTGATCAAGCAGGCTTCCGACGGCTATCTCATCGAGCCGCTCGCTCTCAAGGTGCTCGGAGCGTACGGGCTGCCCATCGTGCCGTCAGAACTGACGCAGAATGCCGATGAAGCCGTCGCCGCCGCCGATCAACTGGGCTACCCCGTGGTCCTTCGGGTGGTGTCGCCGAGCATCGTCCACAAGTTCGACGTCAAGGGCGTGATGCTGAACCTCAAGAATGCCGACGAACTCCGCTCGGCATGTATGGAAATGCGGGCTGCGATCCTCGAGAAGTACAATGCCGGAGACATCGCCGGTTTCCTTGTCCGTCACATGATCCCCGCCGGCAAAGAGGTCATTCTGGGCCTGAGCCGCGACCCGGTGTTCGGACACGTCATCATGTGCGGATTG
>CAZTQK010000335.1:0-7201 GCA_964615635.1 uncultured Planctomycetales bacterium | reverse complement strand
GTGGAAGGGCCATCGCTCAACGGATAAAAGGTACTCCGGGGATAACAGGCTGATCGCCTCCGAGCGTCCATAGCGGCGAGGCGGTTTGGCACCTCGATGTCGGCCCAACGCATCCTGGGGCTGAAGGCGGTCCCAAGGGTTCGGCTGTTCGCCGATTAAAGCGGTACGCGAGCTGGGTTCAGACCGGCGTGAGCCAGGTCGGTCCCTATCTGCCGTGGGCGTATGAGACTTGAGAGGATGTCTTCCTAGTACGAGAGGATTGGAAGGCACCGGCCTCTGGTGTACCTGTTGTCGCGCTAGCGGCAGCGCAGGGTAGCTATGCTGGGAAAGGATAAACGCTGAATGCATCTAAGTGTGAAGCCCCCCTCAAGATAAGGTCTCGATGACTCTTCGGAGTCTGCAGGCCCCTGGAAGACTACCAGGTCGATAGGCCGGAAGTGTAAGGACAGAGATGTCTTAAGCCGACCGGTACTAATGGCCAAACGCTTGATCGTATGAATGATGTGCTGTCTTAAAGCCGTCATTCTCCAAAGACACCCTGTTGCTCGCAGAAAGAACACGGTGATGTGAAGACCGCTGACCGCACACGCTTATCCGATTGATATTCAAGACCGCCGGTTGCGCTGAGCAGCCGGCGGTTTTTCTTTGGCACTCAAGAGCGGCCGACCTGACCCCGGTTGATGTGACCTGCCCCCGGGTTATGTGCCAGTTGACCTGCCCCTGACCTGCCCCGGTCTACGTACCAGTTGTTACGAGAGTCAAGTCCGCTTGCGTACCCGGTCGTCCTCCGCTCTCCGGAGGCAGAAAAGCCAGGGGTTCGGGGGCAGACCAGGAGTCGCAGAGTCGCAAAAGATATGGTGCGAGTCGCAAAAACATCGTGCGAGTCGCAAACAATAGCGTGGAAGTCGCAATACAGATACATATTCCTGGTCGCCGCTCTCCTGCCTGTCAATATGATGATCTCAGAGGCCGATGACTGTGATGGCAAGGCGGCGACATCGACCATCGTGGTCTTGCCATGTTCCGGTAATGTTGGGCGGTGGTCTCTGTAACGGCTGGCCGTCGTGAGGTTGCAAGGCCACGGCGGCATCGCAGATCGAGCCCAGGGCGGCCCCCGCAACACCGTATTCGTGGTCGACGACCAGGAGAATCATGTATGACCTGCAAGAGAAAACCGGCATGTAGACCGTCTCCGACCAGAAAACTGCCTGTGTCATCAAGAAGCAGAACACGGTCAAACGCCCCTTCTCATGTCTGCTGGTCTTGGACAGCGACCAGGGTGGCGGCGGCAAGGCGGGCGACGAGAACAACAACTATCCCGATGCGCTCAATAATCACAGTAAGGAGGGCCTCAACATTTCTTATCTCGACGGCCATACACAGTGGGCCAAGTCTCGTGAACTGCCGAGCATCTACCTGCGCAGCTACAACGATCCGCCATACGACAACTGGCAGACCATCGCTCCGGATTTGACGAAGACAACTCGGGACGGCTATACCGTCTGGTCGTACTGACGCGTCGGGTCATACCCCCCCGCCAAGTCTCGCACCAAGTCGCGTGAGGAAAGCGGAACCCCCCGCCAATCACGGGAAACCGCGTTGTGTGGTGCCGGATCGTTTGGAGAAGGGTGACTGAGGGGACTCGAACCCCCGACCCCGAGGACCACAACCTCGTGCTCTAACCAACTGAGCTACAGTCACCATCAATAACGCCGGGCAGGACTGCGGCCAGCACCCGCCCAGTGTAGCTGGATTCGACAGGCGTTTCAATTGGGCGCATGGCCTCTTCCCCTGAGCAACATCATGCGTCCGGGGTTGCCCGGCTCAGGGTTTCTCTGTATCATACCCTTCTGCCTGTGGACTTTCGGACCGCCCTGAGGCAGTAATGAGCCGGTCCGACGAGAGACCGGGACCGGCCACCTATCCGTCTGCCAGCCGTGCGAACCAGCGGTCTGGCGCGATACCGGGACCCCAACGGGGTTCATCAGGCGACAACGAAGTCGATTTCGGCGGCGAGTGGCTGCGCATGTGTGCGCCTCTCCCCGGCCGAGGTGATGTGACGGCGCGCCCGTAGGGACCGGCGCGCGGTCACGCGTGCAAGAACAGGTCCCAGTGAGACGTCAAGGAGAGATACCGTCAGACGAACTGAACGAGGTGAGGCGACATGAGCAATCACGAGAAACTCAATGCTTGGGTCCAGGAAATGGCGGCCATGTGCCAGCCGGACAAGATCGTGTGGATCGACGGCAGCGATGCGCAGCGGGAGAAGCTCGCGGCCGAGGCCGTGGCCAGCGGCGAACTGATCAAATTGAATCAGAAGAAGTACCCCGGGTGCTATTATCACCGTACGGCCAAGAACGACGTGGCCCGCACGGAGCACCTCACGTACATCTGCACGTCCAAGCAGGAAGATGCCGGCCCCACCAACAACTGGATGACGCCGGAAGACGCGTACCGCCGCGCCGGGGAGATCTTCAAAGGCTCGATGAAGGGCCGGACAATGTACGTTATCCCCTTTTCGCTCGGGCCGGTCGGGTCGGTGTTCTCCAAGTACGGTGTCGAACTCACCGACAGTATTTACGTCGTACTGAACATGCTCATCATGGTTCGCTGCGGGCAGGCCGTTTTGGACAAGCTCGGCACCGATGGCGAATTCACCAGATGCCTGCACGGCAAGGCGGACCGCGACGAGAACCGCCGGCTGATCCTGCACTTTCCGCAGGACAACGCCATCTGGAGTGTGGGCTCGGGCTACGGCGGCAACGTGCTGCTGAGCAAGAAGTGCATGGCCCTGCGTTTGGGAAGCTATGCCGCCCGCAGGGAAGGCTGGCTGGCCGAGCACATGCTGATTCTGGGCATCGAGGATCCCACCGGCCGCATCGATTACCTGGCCGCCGCATTTCCCAGTGCCTGCGGCAAGACGAATCTGGCCATGCTCATCCCGCCTGAGGCGATGACCCGAAAGGGGTATCGCATCTGGACCGTGGGAGACGACATCGCGTGGATGCGGGTCGACACCGACGGTGCACTGTGGGGCGTCAATCCCGAAACGGGGATGTTCGGCGTGGCACCCGGCACGAACGCCAAAACCAACCCGAATGCCATGGCCACCGTTCGTCGCAACACCATTTTCACCAATGTCTTGCTGACCGAGAACAAGACTGTCTGGTGGGAAGACGGCGACGGCAACCCTCCGGCCAAGGGGATAGATTGGAAAGGCGATCCCTGGACGCCCGACATGCGAGATGCGAACGGCAAACCGGTGGCTGGCGCTCATCCGAACGCCCGGTTTACCGTGCCGCTCTCCCAGTGCCCGTCGCACACCTTCCGAATGGAGCACCACCACGGCGTGCCGATTTCCGCCATCATTTTCGGAGGACGGCGGGCCCGGTTGGCGCCGCTGGTTTACCAGGCCTATAGTTGGCAGCACGGCGTATTCGTCGGGTCGACCATGGCATCGGAGCGGACGGCGGCCCAGTACGGCAAACAGGGTGAGGTGCGGCGCGACCCGATGGCCATGCTGCCGTTCTGCGGCTACAACATGGCCGAGTACTTCATGCACTGGCTGCAGATGGGCCAGCAGATGACTAGGCCGCCCAAGGTCTTCCATGTCAACTGGTTCCGGCAGGACGTCGATGGTCAGTACCTTTGGCCCGGCTACGGCGAGAATCTCCGCGCCCTGGAGTGGATCCTGGCCAGGTGTCGGGGCGAGGCGGAGGCCACCGCCACGCCCATCGGGTACATACCCACACCTGATTCGCTGGACCTGACCGGCCTGAACCTGACGGACGAAGTCCTGCAGGAGCTGCTCACCGTCGATCGCGAGGCGTGGCTCAGGGAGACGCAGGATATTGAGGAGTTCTACAAGAAGTTCAACAACAAGCTGCCGCACGCTCTGCGGGACGAGCTGGAAAGCCTCAAACGACGGCTGACGACCTGATCGTGGGCAGCATGCAAACACAAGCTGGGCGGGCATCCCTGGTCGGATGCCCGCCCTCTTTTCTAACTGATGCTGTTCACTACGGCACGTTGCTCGCGCAGAAAGAAAGCGGCGCCGAAGCGGCTCGCGTCAGCGTCGCTCGAGTGCAATACCGGCCTACGGAAGCCTACTTCTTCTCACAGGGCTTCTGGCAACAGCCGGGGGCTTTCTCACTGCAGCACTTGGTTTTCGGACAGCCGGCCTTCTCTCCGCCGGTCTCTGCCGAAACCTTTGCTACGCCCGGCTGCTCGCTTGCCTGCCTCTCGGCACTGCCGCTGTCAGTTGCCTGGCACCCTGCCAACGCGATCAACATACCGACCGAGACGATCAGACTCAACAGCTTCTTCATGAGCGATTCTCCGCGGGTAACTCACCAATCATTAGGCTGCCCCACGCCGCCTATCAATAATCTGCGCATTGTAGTGCCCTACCAAGTGCTTGGGTAGCGAATCTCGCAGGAATCCGGGGCTTCTTGCTTATCGGAGCCGGTTGACGACCCGCAGGAGGGTGTCGACCCGGTCGGGATCGGGGGGCTGATGCCACCGGCCGTCCTGCTTGATAAATGAGCCGACGATGAACACGTCCGCCAGGTCCCAGAGAGCCGGCAGATTATCGGGGTTGATACCCGAGCCGATGGCGACGGGCAACTCGACTGCGGCCGTCACCTCCCGCAGGTCCTGAAGGGCCACCGCCTCACCCGTGACCGGGCCGGTGACCACGACGGCGTCGGCTCCGAAGAAAGCTGCCGCCTGGGCAGCCCGGGCGATGTCGATGTCCGCGGTAATCGCGTGGCTGGAATGCTTCTTCTTCACATCCGCGAATATGCGGATGTGTTCCGCCCCGATCTCCCGCCGATAGCGGAGCAACGGCCCGGCCTCGGCTTCGGGCATGAGTCCTTCATCGGCGATATGGGCGAAAACGAAATTCTCGACACGGACGAAGGCGGCACCGCCGGCCAAGGCCACGGCCAGGGCTTCGCGGTTGGCACCGGCAAGAATCTGCACGCCGAGAGGCTTGTCGACCGCCGCATGCACCGCATCGAGGATGGCGGTCATGGCCGCGACAATCTCTGGACCGACCGCCTGCCGCAGATAAGGCCGGTCGTGCATGTTCTCGATCATGACGGCGTCGAAGCCCGAATCGGCCAGCAGTCGGGCCTCGTCGACGGCCTGATCGATGATCGCCGGCATCGACCGCGAGGATAGAGGCGTGCCGGGCAGTGCGCCCACGTGGACCATCCCAACGAGGGCCTTGCCGACCCCGAACAGTTCTTCCACCTGAGAAGGTCCGTCCGCCATGGTCGCTTGCTCCGACACGGTCGGGTACCGTTATACGGGCAAGGCAGAGAAGACGCCAGGACCGGGCAAAGGGTCCCGAGCGATCGTTTCATCGATGATGCTGATTTGAGACAGCCGTCCCGAAATGGTTCGTATTCTGTGACAGACGATTGCCCCTCGCCCAGGCTGTCGTCGGCCCGCAATATGATGACAGGGCGGTCGGGCTTGCCAGAACAGGCCGAAATGGGGTATACGGACATCCGCAACACCGGCCGGTTTGAGTTCGCCCACCGGCGGCCTGCTCCAACCTGTCCGGCGACATTGAGAAGGTGCTCTCATGACCACAAGATCTGCAACCACCGTCAACTTCGCTTTCTGGACGATCCTGGGCGCGGTCCTGGCCGTTGGATGTGGAAAGGACTCGGAACTGCCCGAGTACGACCAGATCACCGGGAAGGTCGCCAGCATCGATAAGGCCAGCGGCGAGGTCTCGATGTCTTATTTCAGCGAGAAACACAACAAGAACGTTGAGATCCACGGACGGCTTTCACCCGAGGCGGAGATTTTCATCGACGGGGTGACCGCTAGGCTCGACGACGTGCGGATTGGTGATCAGGTGAAGGTGCTGGGCCGGGTGGAGAAGAGAGAGGGCGAGCGCAACCTCGTGGCTCTCAAGGTCGAGGTCAATCGCCGTGAACCCCCAGCGTCATCTTCGCCGGGTTAGTGCCGAACACGACGTCTGAGATTGCTCGCGGGATTCACACTGGGTCGGCCTGCATCGGCCAACAGAATCGTGCGGGGCACTGGGATCGGCGCAGGGGCTGCCGCCCCAGGCACCGTCTTGCATCCGGGCGTCAACCGCGGAAGTACGCGGCATTCTTCTCGGCGAAGGCCTTCCATTCGTCCGGCAGTTCGTCTTCAGGGAAGATCGCTCGCACGGGGCATTCATCGACGCAAAGGCCGCAATCGATACACACGTCGGGGTTGATGTAGAGCATTTCCACCGTGGCGAAGTCGTCTTCATCCGCGGTCGGGTGAATACACTCGACGGGACAGACCGGGATGCAACCTGTGTCTTTGACGCCGATGCAGGGCTCGGCAATAACATGTGGCATAGAACCTCCAGCCAACCGGCGGCTATGGCGCCCGGCTCATTGGCGCTTCATTATAACGACCTATGGATGGTCGAGGCAGAAGGTCGCAGGAGAAAGCATCAGATCGGCTCGGGCGGACATATGCCTGCGATGCTTGGCAGGGTGTAGCCACCGGTCGTCGGCCGGCCTGTCAACTGATGTTGCGGTGGCCGAAGGCCACCGCGCCGGGCGAACTGCCGCTCAGCAGCACGGGTTGCCTGCTCGTCTTCGCCGCGTATGCTCCACACGCGTCTGAAATGGCCTGCCGGGCGGTTGGGGTGTCAGCCATCAGGACCGCCACCGTTCCGCCGCAGCCTCCCCCGGTGACCTTGGCTCCGTAGAGACCGCAAGCCGGGCCTCGTTCGCGAATGCAGTTGACCAGCACGTCGGTTTCAATGCTTCCCATACCGCATCGCTGGCCATAGCTCCAGTGGGAAGCATACATCAGTTCGCCGGCCTCGATCAGGGTATCCAGTTCGCCGGTGCGGCGGACGCGGGCCAGCCGTTCCATGAATCGGTGCGTGCGGTCGTTCTCGTAGATGTGGTGCTCTGTCCGGGAGCGAACCTTGTACACCGCGCCGGGCCGAATGACGACGTCCAACTCCGGGGGCTGTCCGAAGTGGTCCAGGAAATCGCGACCGCGAAGTTTCGGCGGCAACTGGTTGCGGAATCGGCGCACGTAATCGTTGGGTGGAATACTTGCCAGGTAGGCACTGTTGATATCGCCCGGGTCGCCTGACGGCCGCAGGATCTGCTCGATGATGTATTTGCCGTGGAGCTATGCGGCACTGTTTTCCGCGTGGCAATCCTGG
>CAZTQK010000334.1:0-7204 GCA_964615635.1 uncultured Planctomycetales bacterium | reverse complement strand
CGTGTACAGCTTGTAGTTGAAGGGTTCGCCATTCGGAACGAACAGCCCGGCAGCCGCCAGATCAAGTGTCGCCCCACTGATCAGCGTTCCGCCGCCGTTGAAGAACTCAATGGCAAACTGTGCGTTTCCGAGGAAGTTCACTTCAGCACCAGCCCAACCTTTCAGGCGATACTGCGTCCCAGGCGTAGCAGGTACATCCTGGTACAGGTGCCCGGTGGCGGCGCCATCGGCGACACTTCCCGAGAAGGCCTTGAAGAACACACCGCCGTCGGGACCGCCAAAACCTTCAGGAGGCGGCGGATTCAGGAGGCCGTCCGTCGTCTCCGGAGTCGGCGCGGGGCCCGCCCATGGCTCGGATGACATCTCGCCCTCGTAGGGCCCGGTCAGCGTCCTGAATCCCTCGTTGACCCAGTGATCCGGCTTTGGCAGGAAGAACCCGGGGACAACCTCCACCGCGTGAGTCCGATCGAGATTGCCATTGGCCAAGAGGTTCGCGTGGGCCGGGTGTAAGGCGAAAGCCAAGACGGTCCCCAAGGCCAGTTGTGTAGTTGGGATTGCCGCAACAAGCGACACGAGCGAGCCAAGAACGGTTTTCATGTTCTCTCTCTGATTGGAGGCTTGCCGTCCTGCCAGCCAACGCGGCCGAGCTGAAAGACGTTCGATAGGCAACTCTAGGGCTCTCGCCACGAATTGACGCACGGTCGGTCGGAAAATGGCGTGTTTAGATCCACCCCGGAGATTGCCCGTGCGACCTGCGAATGCGCCCGCCATCGGTACATCATTCTCGGTTTCCAAGTCCTGGGAGAAACGGCCAGACACCTGCCCGAACCACTGCAAACGCCAGACTTCAAATGTTTCTGACGCTTGGGCTTGTCAGCAGGATGTCATGTAACCCGCGGGCGATGGTGACCGCGCATCTGCAACGGTCAACACCGACCTGCCCACAGACTTGGTGATCATCGTGATAATCGAACCCGTCCTATTTCATGGTTGTTCAGCGTTGCATGGTATTTCATCTGGTCCACATCGGTACTGTTGCGGATCTCTCTTGGAAGATCACCTGCCTCCGCAATCCGGGGGTGGAAAGGAGCAAGAGGGCGTGTGCTGGCGGTCGGGCAAATCCCCAAGTCCCGAAAGCTCACGCTGGTCTCCGCAGATCCTCCAGCAACAACCTCGAACTGATGCGGGCCGACTCAAAGATGACGGGCAAGCCGCTGCCGGGGTGTGTACCGCCGCCTACGAGGTACAGGCGGTCGAAATCTTCGAAGCGGTTTCGGGGTCGCAGGTGCAGCATCTGTCCGAGATTATGGGCGAGGTTGAAGGTCGCCCCGCGGTAGATACCAAGCTGATGCTCCCAGTCGACGGGTGTGATGATGCGCTCGAACCGAATCCGCGGCTGGACGTCGTTCAGGCCGATCTTGGCGAGTTGCCGCAGCGCGACCTGCCGGTACCGATCTCGCTCCTTCGTCCAGTCGACGTTGGGATGCTGCTGCGTCACCGGGACCAGCACGTACAGCGAGCTGTGGTCCGGCGGGGCCATCGTGTCGTCGGTGCGGCAGGTGTTGGCCACGTAGAAGGACGGGTCATCTGAAAGCACGTGAAGCCGCTCGATCTCGTCCAGGTTCTGCCGATAATTCGGCGCAATGTAGATGTTGTGGTGAGCCAACTGGTCATACCGGCCTTCGATGCCGAGGTACAGCATAAAAGTGGAGCAGGAATACCGCTTTCGGGCAATGGTCTCGTCGTTCCACTTGCGGCGAAGATGGTCGGGCACCAGCGTCGTCATCGCATGGCCGAAATCGGCATTGACAACAACAGCGTCGCCTCGAATCTCGCCGTTTGCGGTGCGCACGCCGACGGCGCGGCGTCCTTCGAACAGGATCTGCTCGACAGGTTCGTTAAGCCGTATGGTCGCACCCAGTTGGGCGGCGATGCTCGCCATGGCGTCGGATAGCGCGTTGCAGCCGCCAATGGGATGCCAGATGCCGTACTCGTATTCGAGGAAGGAAAGGATCGAAAAAAGGCTCGGGCACTGGAACGGCGACATGCCCAGGTACTTCGATTGAAATGTGAACGCCAGTTGCAGTCGCGGATCGCGGAAGAAGCCGGCCAGTTCGGCGTGAAGAGACTTCCACGGCTTCAAATAGGGCAACACGGCGAGGAGGCGTGCCTGCAGCAGGCTTGTCCAACCGAGAAACGGCGACTGAAGACACGGGGCGAACTTCTCCAGTTTCACGCGGTTGTATGCCATGAACTGGCGAAACTGCGGAGCATCCGCCGGCGAGATCTTGGCAATCTCGGCCACCATCGCCTCGACGTCCGACCTGCAGATCAACTCGCCGCCTTCGCCGAAGATCAGCCGATACTGCGGGTCGAGTCTGCGCATCGGCACCTCGCGGTGCAGATCGTGCCCG
The DNA here is from genome assembly GCA_964615635.1 of uncultured Planctomycetales bacterium. Classification (GTDB taxonomy): domain Bacteria; phylum Planctomycetota; class Phycisphaerae; order UBA1845; family PWPN01; genus JAUCQB01. The sequence goes on along the minus strand of CAZTQK010000334.1, from coordinate 4,790 downwards.
ACCGCTGCGAATATCTCTTCCAGAATCTGCGGGTAAAGGAAAAACGTCGGCCCGAGGTCGAAACGGTACCCGTCGCCCTCAGTGACCGACGTCCGGCCGCCGACACGGGGCTGGCGTTCGATGACGATGACATCAAGACCGGCATGAGCGAGCAGCATCGCCGCTGCCAACCCGCCCGGTCCGGCCCCGACGATGACAATGCGTTGCGACATGCTGCTTTCTATAGGCGAAAAACGCCCAACTCGCAAGCTCATTGTTACAGGAAGAAGCGGTAGAATCGCTTGAGGGTGCCCAGCGAAAACCGGGGGGGCGGATAGCGCAACTGAGGATCGAAGGCAAGCGAGCGGCGTAGCACCGAGCGGCGGTGCGAGAAGCAATCGAAACCCGCCCTGCCATGGTAGGCTCCCATTCCGCTTTCACCCAGTCCGCCGAACGGCAGGTGGTGGCCGATAATGTGCGACACCGTGTCGTTGATGCAAACGCCGCCCGATCGCGTTTCCGCAAGCACGCGGTCCTGTATCGCGCGGTCCCTGGCGAAGAGATAGAGGGCCAGCGGCGTTGGTCGGTTGCGGAGAGATGTCAGGACCTCATCCACCGAGGCGAACTCCAGCACCGGAAGGATCGGACCGAAGATCTCCTCCTGCATGACTGGAGCGTCCGTTGCCACCTCAGTCAGAATCGTCGGCGCGATGTACAAATCCCCGGCATCGAGTTCCCCGCCGCAGACGATTCGACCACTGCCCAGGTGGCTGACGAGCCGGTCAAAGTGCCTGCGGTTCACGATGCGGCCGTAGTTCGAGTTGTTCCGCGGGTCGTCGCCGTAAAAGTCGCGCAGTACCCGTTTCATCGCCTCCACGAGTTCATCGCCGACGCGTTGATCCACGAGAACATGGTCCGGCGCAACACAGGTCTGGCCGGCGTTCATGAACTTGCCCCAGACGATGCGACGAGCGACAGTCTCAAGCGGCGCGTCCGCGCAGACAATACACGGGCACTTGCCGCCGAGTTCAAGCGTCACGGGCGTGAGATGTCGGGCGGCGGCGGTCATCACAGCGCGACCCACGCTGGTGCTGCCGGTGAAGAAGACCGTGTCCCATTTTTGTTGGAGCAATGCCTCGGCGACATCGCGCTGACCTTGGACAACGGCGACGTATTCGCCGGGAAAGACGGCCTCGATGAGTCGTGCAATCGCGGCTGCGGTCTGGGGTGCGAATTCGGAGGGCTTCAGCACGACGCAGTTCCCGGCGGCAATCGCGCCGACCAACGGGGCCAGCAGCAACTGGAACGGATAGTTCCACGGTCCGATGATGAGAGCCACGCCATAGGGCTCGGGGCAGACGAAGGCGCGCGCCGGCCAGGTGAGCAGCGAGTTTCGGCGGCGCTGCGGCCTGGCCCAGGACGGCAGGTTACGCAAAGCGTGTCGGATCTCACCCAACACGAGGCCGATTTCCGTCGCGTAGGCCTCCTGCGACGACTTGCGCAAGTCTCCGTGTAGCGCGCCAATCAAAGCCTTTTCATTAGATTCAATTGCACTGTAAATATTCTGCAACTGGCAGAGGCGAAACGCCACCGAACGGGTCGCCCCCGTCTGGAAGTAAGCGCGTTGCCGGGAGGTAAGCTGGGTGAAATCCATTTTCAATCTGGTAAAGTGTCGGCGATGACCTGTCGGCTCGTCAAGTCATGATTCCGAAACGGGCGATCCGAGGGTCCATGACACTTTGGGCGGCTCTTTCAGAACCCCGAGCGTAAGGCGAGGGGTCAGACCGCAAGGCGGTCGGCACCCCAGGGCGCCGCTCCCTCCCGGTCGCGGTTCTGAAAGAACACTGGCAGACAAGCTGCCAGTGGCACCGCGCCTAAACCGTCATGGACCCGCGATCCGGTCATCCCTGGCCGCCTCGCAGGCGGCAGAGGAGCGGATACATGAGCAAGAATGTCCGTGTCATCGGTGCGGGCCTGGGCGGCTTGTCGGCGGCCATTTCCCTGGCTCAGGAAGGCTACGCCGTCACGATCCACGAGAAGAACGCGAAGATCGGTGGGAAGCTTAATGTCCTCAAGGAGCAGGGCTACAGCTTCGACCTCGGGCCGTCTATCCTGACGCTGCCGCACATCTTCGCCCGTCTGTTCGAGCGGTCGGGCAAGAAGATGAGCGACTACATCCCGATCCGGCCGTTGCGCCCCCATTGGCGGAGCTTTTTCGAGGACGGCACGGTCGTGGACCTCTATCCCGAGCCTGACCGCATGGCAGCGGAGGCGCGCAAAGTCGGGGAAGACCCCGAAAACGTTCAGCGGTTCCTGAAGTACGCCTCCAACCTCTACGACCTCGTCAATGCCGGCTACTTCGAACAGGGTCTCGACACGTCGAAGGACTTCTCGCGATTCTACGGACTCTGGAAGTTCCCGCAGTTCGACCTTCTTCGCACCATGCACGGCGGGGTGAAGAGATTCCTGAAGACGCCGCACATGCGGGACATGTTCGACTACTTCATCAAGTATGTCGGTTCGTCGGCATATCACGCGCCCGCGTTCATGAATTGTCTGCCGACGATCCAGTTCCGGTACGACCTGTGGTATGTGGACGGCGGCCTGTACAATATCGCCGTGGGCCTCCAGTCCCTGCTGGACGACCTCGGCATCACCGTCTGCCTGAACAGCGAGGTCACCGAGGTCCGCAAGGAAGGCGGTCGGGCCACCGGCATCGTTGTTGCGGGCGGCCAGTTTCATGCTGCCGACGTTGTTGTCTCGAACATGGAAGTCATTCCGACCTATGAGCGCCTCCTTGGCGAGGACGAGGTGTTCATGCGGAGTCTGGCGAGGTTCGAGCCGGCCTGCTCCGGCCTGGTGCTGGAACTTGGCTTGGATATCCAATATCCGCAGCTCGCGCACCACAACTTCTTCTTTTCGGGCAACCAACGAGAGCATTTCCACACCGTCTTCCGCAAACGCCGACTGCCGCCGGATCCCACAATCTACCTCGTTGCTGCGTCAAAGACCGACCCGACCGTCGCGCCGCCGAGTTGCGACTGCCTGAAGATCCTGCCACACATCCCTTACATTGATGACGAGAATCCGCTCACGCGCGAGGCCTACCTGGCGTTTAAGGAACGGGTCATGGACAAACTGGAGCGGATGGGCCTGCAGGACCTGCGCAGACACGTGGTCTTCGAGCATTGCTGGACGCCGCTTGACATCCGCCAACAGTACTATTCCAACAAAGGAGCGATCTACGGTGTTGTTTCCGACCGCTTCAGGAATCTTGCCTTCAAAGCGCCGAAGCAGAGTACGAAGTACCCGAATCTCTTCTTCGTCGGCGGCTCGGTGAACCCTGGCGGCGGCATGCCCATGGTGGTCCTGTGCGGTCTCAACGTCGCTCGCAAGGTGGTCGAATGGGATCGGCAACAATCCTGAGCCCGGTTGCATTGAGCCTTTGGCTTGTGGGGTTCATCGTGCTCGGTCGGCTGCTGGGCCGGCGAGCGGCCGCGGTGTCGGCGAGCAGAGCGCTCGATCCCGCGACTGCCGACGCGCTTTCCGTCATCGTCCCCGCCCGGAACGAAGAGGGCAATCTGCCGACTCTGCTCCGCTCACTCGCTTCTCAATCGCTGCGGCCGCGCGAAATCGTCGTGGTGGACGACGACTCAACGGACCGCACTGCCGAGGTTGCACGCCAGCTCGGCGCGACGGTGGTGGCCTCCCGGCCGTTGCCGGACGGTTGGCGCGGCAAGACCTGGGCCTGCTGGCAGGGAGCGCGGGTGGCCTCCGGCGAACTCTTGTTGTTCGTAGATGCGGATACGTGGTTTGAGCCGGACGGGCTTCTGCACATTCTGAACGGCCGTGCGGATGGCGTGTTGTCGGTGGGCCCGTATCACGCCGTTCGCAGGCCCTACGAGGAGCTTTCAGCGTTCTTCAATCTCCTGATGACCGCCGGTACAGGCGCATTCAGGCTGTTGGGCGGCGAGCCGAACGGCCTGTTCGGCCAGATGCTCCTGGTGCGCCGGGACGACTACTGGCGTGTCCAGGGACACGAAGCAGTCAAGGGCCGCATCCTGGAGAACTTCTACCTGGCGGAGCGATTTCGTGAACACGGCGTAAGCCTGCGCTGCGTTGTCGGCAAAGGCGCGGCTGCCTTTCGTATGTACCCCGACGGCCTTGGTCAGTTGATCGAAGGCTGGACGAAAAGCTTCGCCTCGGGCGCTGCGCAGACATCGAGATCGCTGCTGCTTCTCATCGTCATGTGGATGATAGGCATGGCGATGTGTCCCTACCTGTTGACACGGGGGTGGGCTGGCTTTGTCGTGTACCTACTGTACGCAGCCCAGCTCCATCTGTTGCTGCGCCGGATCGGCGCATTCCGCTGGTACACGGCTCTCTTCTACCCCGTGCCGTTAGTCTTCTACTTCGTTGTGTTCACGCGGTCGATGCTGCGCTCGCGCACGCAGGTGACCTGGAAAGGGCGGACCATCCGTGCCCATTGAGTTGCCGGCAGCTTGGATTGTCGTTCTGAATGTGGGGGGCTGGCTGGTCCTTCAACTCGCCCTTGCCTGGGCGTTTATGCGAATGCCGGTGACGTGGTTTCGCCCCGTTCCACCAAGTTCGTGGGAAGATGACGGGCGGTTCTACGATCGTTTCGTTGCCATCAGGCGATGGAAAGACCTTCTCCCCGACGGCGCGCGCTGGTTTGCGGGCGGTTTTGCCAAAGGGGCAATGGCCGACGTCAGTCCAGAGTACCTGCAACGGTTTGTTCGAGAGACGCGTCGAGGCGAGCTTTGCCACTGGTTCGCCATTTCCGGGGCCCC
>CAZTQK010000333.1:0-7213 GCA_964615635.1 uncultured Planctomycetales bacterium | reverse complement strand
AACCTCTTTTCGTCGAATTGCGAGCGATAGCAGCGAATTGACTCGAGCTTGCGTTCCAGCGTATCGGTGATGTCCACGACGAACTGCCCGTGAAAATGTGTGCGTTCGGCGGCCGACGGAATCGGGCGATAGACGAGGTGGTCTATCCGGTGCGGAGCGGTCTGGTCAAACCGGTCATCCCACTTGGTAAGCTGAGAGTAGAAACGCGCTGCCTCGACAATCAGTTGTCCCTGATAGTGATCGGGCGACGCGGCCGTCGTCCGGCCAGCCAAACCGACCAGAATCCGCGGACGATATCGCCTCAGCACCGTTGCCAGCGCATAACGGGCCGGCGGGCCGTCCATCAGTTCGCGGTTTGTCAACGGCAGTATCTCGCAGACCGCTGCCCCCAGGACTTTCGCCGCCGCCGCAGTCTCCTCGGCCCGACGTTCCGGCGAGCCGTTTGGCGTGGGCTCCCCATCGGTCAGGTGGATCATCCCCACCTTGTAGCCCTTGTCGGCCAACGATGCAATCGTTCCTCCGCACCCGATTTCCAGGTCGTCGGGGTGAGGGGCCGCAAAAACGATGTCCAGTTGTCGGTCACTCATGATGGTCTTCGTCCCCAGGCAGCACGGTTCGCGGACCTTCGGTCCTTGGACGCAACACTATAGGCGCTGCCGAACTCGATGAGAAGACCGTTGCCGGCATCCGACAGGCCAATGGCCGTCCGCGGAGGACCGGGCGTCTTCCACGTCCACGAATACCGCCCTCCGACCGCTCAAGCGGGACGACAGCCTCTTTGACGCGTTTCTGAGAGAAACAGTCTTGGGCAAGGACTCAACAGGCTTTCCCGGGGAGCCGATCCAGCCTTCAGAACTGAAGGCGTGCCTACACGACCGATAAAGGAGAAGCCAATGCAACACTCCACGCGTTTTCTTATCTGCCTCTTCAGCGTTGCGATCGTCTTGCCACTCGTCGGCTGTTCGCCGGCCACGGTCAACAGCAACGGGGATCGAGGGACTCTGCTTTCGACGCTGGCGAAGCTGGCGGATCCCGCCGACAACATCGGAGCGCTCAATTCGGCTGAACTGCAGATCCTGGTCACCGAATTGCCCTCGCTCGCTGATGAGCTATCACAACTTGGCCTGTCTCTGCCGCCTGACATATCGCTGCCTGAGCTGGACGACGAGGAGGCCGAAGCTCTCGAGCAGTTCCTTGCGGAAAACGGCGTGAATACCTTCGAGGACTTGGCCGACCTTGCCGCGGCGGTAGCTTCAGGCCAGGTCCAGATCCCAGAGATTCTGCAGGATGATTTTGACGCCTTCGCCGCCCAGTTCGGTCGTCCGCGACCAGCATAACAAGATCCCCTTTGGGCCAGCTCGATGCAGATACGGTAGAGCGACTCAGCCCGAGCGACGCCTCAGCGCTCGTCGGCGACGCGGGCTTAGAACCTATCCCAGTTGGCTGCCACGGGCAGCTTGTCTGTGTACGTGTCCAGCGTGCAAGAGAGCGGGTCAGGCACCTTTTTGCGGGCTCCCCTGCATGGCATAGTGCCAGCCGGCCTCGTTGACCTTCCCCGGGTCACGCTGCGAACCGCGTCAGGCAAAAAGAGCCAGACCCCGGCACGCTAAACACCTACGCAGCTTGTCTGCCCATGCACTGGCGGGCAAGCCGCCAGTGGCACCCGAGCAAACTGAGCCTACCGAGAAAGGCTCTTAGCTTCACGGCTGCGACAAAGAGCTTCCGCGACAGCCTGAGCCCGGCCAAGAGACAGGCCACGGCGATCGTGATATGATCAGACTCTATGCCGACGGTCTCTCACCGCAGCTCGGGATGGCACGACACGATTGCAGTGCTGGTTGGTACGGCGGCCATTGTCGGCTGCCAGATCGATAGATCCGGTCCTACCACCCTGCCGGCCGATGCCGAAGAATTGGCTATTCTCTGGCGGGCATCCGGGACGTATTCCCGCCTGACGAAGGCGGTCCGGCTGGTTATTCGTGACGCGGGTACACTTGCACAGGTTCCGCTGTGTGAGGTCCCCGTCAATTTCGAAACTGAAATGGTTTTGCTTGCCGGTCTTGGGCCAACACCGCGGAGTGATTGCGGGATCGTTATCCAGCATGCCTATAAGCAGAATGGCAGGATCTGGGTTCTGGAACGACAGGTTTACCCCGGCTCGCAGATGAGCCCCGGTCTTCGGCCGGCAAGTCCTTGGACTCTCGTTGTCGTCCCGCGAAGCGATTTGGACGTGGAAGGCTATTCGTCGAGCCCGCCAAAGGGTCTGCTGTTGCCTGGAAATCCGCCTCATTGAAAGCCGCGTTCAGGCGTGATAGCCCATTGGCCACGCCACCAACGGGCGGTGTGCTCAGTAACGGCGGAGGCCGCAAAGCATATGCTCATCTCGAAGCCTGCAACGGATAGTGAGTTGCGTCGTTCACTCCAACGCTTGGTCTATCACCCCGAGCTGTCCCGAATGGACATCGATCGACAAGTCAAGGCTTTGATCAATCATGTCAAGAGACGAGGCTTGTCGCTGGAACACTGTCTGATCGCGAGCGAGCAGGGAGAGATCCTCCATTGCTGCTTGTGCATTGATTCGCCAGGCCGTTCATCGGCCGTGTACCTTCCGACTTGGGTCCCTGACGTAGATGCCGCTGCGGTGCTTGTCAGTCTTGTGCGGAAGGCCGCAGATGAGGCACTCGGCCGTAACATCTGTTTCCTTCAAGCCATCATTCCGCCGAAAGCCACTCTTGAGCGGGAGATCTATCAGCAGGCCGGATTTGAGCGTCTTGCGGAGCTGATCTACATGGAACGCGATCTGCTCGAACCACTGACTGGCGAAAAGCCGTCCGCGCCTTTGAATTGGATCACCTATTCTGCGGAATCGCATCAGCTTTTCGCGCAGACGGTCCTTGAGACTTACGAAGGTAGCCTGGACTGCGTGGGCATCAGCGGAATCCGCCAGATCGAGGATATTCTGGCGACTCACCGGAGCACTGGTGTGTTTGATCCCCGCACGTGGTTCGTGGGCATCAGTGACGACAATCCGATCGGCGTTCTCCTGCTGTCGGCGGTGCCCGAGCAGGCGGCCCTCGAGGTCGTCTACATGGGGTTGCGACCTGCTTGTCGCGGGAAAGGCTATGCCTCTGCCTTCATGGAACACGGGATTCGATCCGCGCGCGACCTTGCAGCTCTGCGACTGACGCTTGCCGTGGATGCCGAGAACACGCCGGCCCGACGGCTGTATGCGCGATTTGCTTTTGAGGAGACCTCGCGACGATGCGCGTGGGTGCGAATTCTTAAACCCGCTGTTGCGAGTAAAGGTGACTGTGGCGTCGCTGGCCCTTGAGCCGACGAGAGTTATGCAAGTACCCACGGCTTTTCCACATTCAGTTCCCCAAGTGCGTGGATAAGTTTTTTTCTTGTCGCAAGTCTCGAAATAACCGAACACTTGACTGCATCGCCCTAGCGGACGAGTTTTTTCCGTATTGATTTCGTGAAGACCGCCATGTAATTTACGCCCCGCTGAGTTCCAATTCAGCGACGATCCTGCCGTGCCACGGATCGCCGCCAACATCAGCGACGGTTAAGGTCAGGACGGTACCTCGCTCTACTCCCTCAAGCAAGGAAGGAGTCGCCCGTGATCACTCCGCGCATGGACAGCGTCGTTTTGATTCAAAGCAGAATCGCCGAGGAAATCGGTCCCCAGCGCTACAAGGTGTGGTTCAAGAATGCCACACAGTTCACAATGGCCGACGGCCATCTGAAAATCAGCACACCGAACGCGTTTATTTGCGGTTGGATTGAGAGGCATTTCGCGGACACCATCACCGATGCGGCCCGCCACGCCACGGGTCAGGACTTGCGGCTTTCCTTTGTTGTTGACCCGAAGCTTCTGCATGCCCTCAGAAAGCGGCAGCTCAACTCACAGGCCGACTTCATCGCCAAGAATGCTGATCGCGTGGCTCGCCAGTATCGTCATCAGGTTGCTCCTCCTTCGTCCCGGCTGCGCGGCCGTTTTGAAGGCATGGTCGTGGGTCCGTCAAATGAGTTGGCTGTGTCCGTGGTCAGACGGATTGCCGACCGGGACCCCGCCGCGTACAGCCCCGTCTTCGTTCACGGCGGTTGCGGAGTGGGCAAGACACATCTGATGCACTCCCTGGCCAACCACTTGGCCGAGCACCATCCAGACTGCCGCTGGTTGTGCGTCACGGGAGACGAGTTTACGAACGCGTTCATTCACGCTTTGCAGACCAAGCAAATTGAGGCCTTCCGGCAACAGTATCGCAAAGTGGATGTTCTGATCATCGATGACGTTCATTTTCTTGCCAACAAGAAGGCGACTCAGGAGGAGTTCCTCCACACCTACAACGCCATCGACGGTCAACGCAAACATGTGGTGCTCGCCAGTGATTCTCACCCCAAGCTGATCGGGCAGTTCAGCGAGCAACTCGTCAATCGCTTTATCGCGGGGATGGTGGTGCGGATCGACGTGCCCGATTTTCGGATGCGATGCGAGATTCTGAACCACCGCGCTCGCCTGGCCACCTCGCAGCCTGTTCCACAAGAGGTGATCTCATACATTGCCGAGCATCTCCAGGCCAACGTGCGCGAACTCGAGGGCGCGCTGCTTAAACTGATCATGTTCAGCCGCGTGGCTCATCAGCCGATCACGTTATCGCTGACGCGGCACGCGCTAGCCGATCACCTGGCCCGCACGCAGCGAGCCCTCGGCCTCGACGACATCGATCAGATCGTGGCCACGTATTTTGGGCTGACCCCCGCGGACCTGCACACCTCGCGAAAGACGCGTACGCTGGCCTTGGCCCGCAACATCGCGATGTACCTCGCCCGCAAGCACACCCGCATGAGCTTCCCCGAGATCGGGCGGTCTATGGGCAACAAGAACCACTCCACCGTCATCCTGGCCAATCGCAAGATCGAGCGTCTGGTGGCCGCAGACGAGATCGTAGCCCGACAGACTCCTGCCGGACTCAAGGAGGAACCCCTCCGAGAGATCATTGCACGAATCGAGGAGCAGATCTCCCGGCAACGGAGCGTTCAATGCCCCAAGTCTCCCTCCGAACCGATCACGGGTGACATGGGCATCAGTCGCCAGCCTCGCTTGGCTATCGGGTAGTGCCGAGAGTTTGGGGCGGGCAGAAAAAGATGATCTCGTTGGCGGTCCGGCTTCGGCAGCTTCTGATTGTCCAAGCTTCATTCGCCCGACTGGAAGGCGCCGTCCGCCTCATCATGACGCTTCAGACGTCAAGCCGACAACCCAAGAAACACGACTGGTTGGCGACCTTCGGGCAGGACACTTGTCACCTCTATGTCTTCACAAGCCGATGCACAGAAGACGATCTCGGTGATCTGCACCTTTTTGGCCGCTTCGAGCATGCCCCACCCTTGGATCGGCCACGCCGTCAGCAACGCAGCTCGATGGGCGGCGCTTCGAAACAACCGGCGCAGCGAGGCTCGTAGCAGTCGGTACCACCGACCATTTTCTGTCTGTCAATCGGAGTGAGGCGTTGCGTGCGATCCGCGGGTCGGCCACACCTTGCGCACGCCGCCTGAAGACGGATAACGCGATCGGCTATCTGTATCAGCTCGGGCATCGGCCCGAACGGCAAGCCCCAGCAGTCGAGGTCCAGGCCGGCGACAATGACCCGTCTTCCGCCGGCAACCAGTCGTCGGCAGACTTCGGCCAGATCGCCCGCGAAGAACTGCCCCTCATCGACGGCGACCACCTCGGCCGGTCCCGCCAGATCCGCAATCCGCGAAGCATTTGCGACAGCCACCGCCGTGAAACGATGCCCATTATGCGATGCGATGTCACGATGCCCGAAACGGTTATCGGAGCTGTGTTTGAAAGCCGCGACCGACCGGCCGTGCTTGCCGGCGTCCTCAAGCTGTGCGACCAGGAAATCGCTCTTGCCGCTGAACATGCAGCCGGTGACAACGGTGAGGCTGCCACGCTGACACTTTTCTTCTTCGTCGGCCATCCCTGCCATCCTCGCGAAATGTGGGTCTGCGCCACCGCTACCCCCGCCGCGCGGCACACCTGATCATCGCGGAACCCGAGCACACGGGCAAGCACCCTATCGCACGAACGTCTGCGTGCGTCGTGTTGAATGCGCGACCTGTCGTAAGCATGTGCACGCCAACAGGTTGCAGCAGATTTATCAGCAGGCGTCCGCTTGCCCGCGAGCGCATCGTCACAGATGTTACAGATGGCACTTGCGAACTCGGTTACATAAGTAGTTGAGCACACAGGCTTTACGCGAGCGCGGTACAGAGAGGTCCCCTACTCACTTCGCCGGTACGCCGTCTGCCCCATCCCCATCAACGGGGAGTGGCGCGGAAAGCGCGTGAATCAGGAGGAGGAGCCATGAGCGCGGTGTCACCAATCAGTGGCGGTTTCGGGGGAGGAATGCCCAGCCAGCCGGCGCAGTTCGCACAGCCGACACAGTTGGGTGGCGTTGACGGTGGCTTGGCAGCCCGGGGCGGCGGTTCGATCGCCGGAGCGTCTGTGTCGGCCAGCCAATCGGCCGTTGCGGTCTCGCAGACGTCGATCTCGGCCAGTGTCGAATCCTTTGTGGGCACTTATGGCCCGGTACTGGCCAACAACGAGATTCTCGGCGCCATGCTCCTGCTCCTGATGCTCCAGTACATGCAAAGCAACGATGATGAAGAGAAGAAGGGTCTTCTCGGCCTCATGCTGGGCCTGCTCCAGCAACAGCAACAAGCCTCGCAGGCCAGCGGCACGTTCATGTACTCATCCTCGCAGTTCAGTCTCGAGAGCACCCAGATGGTCGCCATGTCGCAGCAGATGGCTGTCGACGTTTACGCGGGCGGCGGCTCTGCCGGAGCGGCTCCACCGGTTTCGGGCGCTGCCGGCGGCGGTGTGGATACGGTGGCGTAGCGGGAGGTCTTCAGTTCTCAGTCTGGAGTTGAGTCAAGGCCGGACCCCGAGCCTCTGCCCCCTGAATGGCGTGGAGGTGCAAGGGACTTCTCACCCGCTCATCATCGCTTCGACATGGGCTTGTGCCGCGTCGGCCAGTGCGTCCAGATTGTATCCGCCCTCCAGGGTGCTGACGAGGTGGTGTTGGGCAACCTCGCCTGACAACTCGACCAATCGCTGCGTCATCCAGTGGTAGCAGGAAGTGCTGAGCTGAACATAAGCCAGCGGGTCGTCGCGATGCCAGTCGAACCCTGCTGAGACCAGAAT
>CAZTQK010000332.1:0-7230 GCA_964615635.1 uncultured Planctomycetales bacterium | reverse complement strand
ATGAGTACGTAAGCCCTTGCGCAGCAGTACATTGAGGGCGTAGCTCAGTAGGTAGAGCAACGGCCTTTTAAGCCGTGGGTCTTGGGTTCGAGTCCCAACGCCCTCAATCCTCCCCCGTCGGTGCCAGTGGGTGCCAGAGCGTGCGAGTGGGTGTCCAAGTCGTTTGTCTTCTTGAGGGGGTGAGCTCCGCCAGCGGAAATCGGGCCGCAGGCATCACCCGACGGTAATGGCCGCCACGGGCCTTCCCGCGACTACCGCCGCCGGATCAACGCCATCCCGCCGAGGGCCAGAAGGAGAAGGGCAGCGGGTTCGGGGACAATCTCGAACGCGAGGTCCAGCGGGGCACCCGTAAGAGGGTCGCTCAAGCGTTTCCATCCCTCAAACGGATCCTGATAGGCCGCTGGCATCCCGGATTGCGATCCCGAAGTTGACCAGCCCAAAACGCCTTCGACCGTCCAGACATACATCGCCACCCAGTACGTTACCCCCTGCTGGACATTCAGCAGGTCCGGGACCGCTCCCCATGTCCTGCGCAATTGGGTATGGTCATGCAACACCACTTCGCCTGGCGGTCCTCCCCAGGACGACTGATCCGGTCTGAACCACCCCTGGTCGACGGTGCCTGCAAGGGCGTCACTCTGAGTCTCCCCTGTCCAGAGCCCGTTTCCGGGCACATGTATTCCTCCTCCCATATCTTGATCCGCGGAAATGCTCACCAATGCGGGAAGATAGGTGTCCTCGCGATCACCCGCCCATGCAACCCAGAAACCAACACCAGTGACCGGCCCGGTGAAAGGGCTTACCCAATCGTCGTGTAGGGTCAGGGGCTTCGAGTACGAGGGGATCGCCCAGCCGTTCGGATCCGGCTCCTGCACATAACCTGCTTGTGCGCGATGTGCCGCCAGAGCCATACTGACTACTGTCAGACCGATCACGAGTCGCCATCTGGAACCTGTCGCCCTGGACATGATCGTCCTCCTTTGCGGCCGCGCCGCTGGCCGGCCGTTGTCTGGGTGTCACCAGAGACCATCATATCTTCTCACGACGGGAGTGGGCGGTAGTCTCACGGTCGCCGCCGCATCATCGCCATCCCGCCGAGGGCCAGGAGCAGGAGCGTGGCGGGCTCGGGCAGCGTCTGGGACATGGCCATCGTGATCTGGCCATCGACGGTGATTTCTAATCCTGGATCCTCAGGATCAGGATACGAATACTCAATACCCAGGCCACCGTCATGGAACCCGCCCGTGTCGAAGCTGGGGTCGAACCAGATATCCGATAGCTTTACCTCCCCGGTCCGCGGATCGATGTAATCGATGGTTGCGTTCTCCTCGCGCTGAATGATGTTGTCACGGTTCACGTCATTCCAGAAGAAGCTCTTGATGGTCAAATAGTGTCCCCCTTCGTATTGTTCGTCCTCTTCGTTCCAGTCCCAGTTGATCAGGATCTCGACAGCGGCGCAACTGGACAATCGGTCCCAGAGGAAGGTCCAGGTCGGCACCGTGTTGTCCGTCACCCAGTCTGGCTTGTCAATCTGTGGCCTTTCGTCCACAGGCCGCTTGCCCTCAAGAGCCCATTCGTGTATGAGCTCGGCGCCATAGACCGTTTTCCCGAGCAACACGGATTCCATGTACTTGGATTTGCCGGAGATGAACATGTCGCCCCATGTTCCATTCGTTTTTGTATTCATGTAGTCGGGGCCAGCAAGAGTCTCAGCGGCTTCCTTCATGTCCTCGTACGTGTCGGGCGTACCGTTGCCATCCGCGTCACCGACCAGAGAGCTGTTGAAATGGCCGGGGTACTTGCGCTGCAAATACATGAACGAATTGACCGCGGCTGTCGGGCCGCACATGTGCTCCCCGCCGCCGGGAATGTCGTTCTGGTTGAGGTTTCCGTACAGCCTGTGCTCTTCATCTTTGTCGATGCGATACTCGTAGTCCTCCGCGCTGGCGCTCACTGCCAGAATGTGTAGAACTCCATGAACCGTCAATAGGAGCATTGCTGCCGTTCGCATGACGTGTCCTCCGAGTTAAGGCCTCTTAGCGTACTCTGTTGCCGTCACGCGCGGCGTAGATATGAAGAAAGAGAGCACGCCTTTCGACGTCTCTCTCATCCCTGCACTGCTTCAGCTTGTGGCCGGATCAGGATACGCGAAACCGCCACCGACCAAGCAGTCATTATCGCACAAACGGGGCAAGAAAAGCAAGGCGAAGCTCCCGTTTTCAGTGGGACCACAATCGCAGAGGAAGCTTTGCGGCAGGTGCAGGAAAGATGCCATGCCGACGGGCTGAGAACGCGCGTGAAAGGGGTAGTCCAAGCTTAGCAGTCCATCACCGAGGGTAGAAGAACGCGCCGGCCGCGATCACTTGCAGAATCACAATCGCCGCGAACACAAGCTGGAAGTGGCGGTCGCGCGTTTTGTGTCGGAATATGACCTGGCCTGCCAATGCGCCCGGCGTCCCGCCCAGCAGGGCCAGCAGGTGCAGCGTGCTCTCGCGGATTCGCCAGGCCCCGCGCCGGGCCTGGGATTTGTCCACGCCGTAGACGCAGAAGGTCACGACATTGATCAACAACAGGTAGACCAGACCCATGGCAGTCTCCAGCCGGTCCATGAGGCTCTGGGCGGCTCTTTCAGAACCCCGAGCGTGAGCCAGGGGCCCTTGTACGGTTCCCCCAAGGGGGCAAGGGCAGGCCAGACCACAGAACTGCCGCGCCACAAGGGGGTAGCTCTCTTCCGGCTTCGCCAGGGGGCTACACTGGGACGAGCATGGCCGCGGTTGTGAAAGCGCGGTCAGCGGTCAGCAGCGTTCATCTGCCGCTTCCTTACGGGCGCGGTTCTGAAAATACGCCGCTTCCTTACGGGCGCGGTTGCGAAAAAGCCGTTGCGCCTCCCCGCCTGAAGCGTCACGGATCCCGTGCTTGCTCAGCGAACGCGACAACGTTGTCCCATGGCGTCTCCGGCTGGATCTTGTTCGACGGGCAGAGGATGCAGCGACGATCAGCCCCGCACACCGTCTTCAACCTCCGCACCTCCTCGCGGACCTCGTCGGCCGAACCGAATGGGAAAACGCGCTGCGAACTGATGGTGGCACATAATGTGATGTGCCTGCCGAACTCGCGGTACACCTCCGCGAAATCCATGCACTCCGGTTGCAGCGGGTGCAGGATGTCGAACCCGAGTTCCACGATGTCGGGGACAATCTCCCGGATGTTGCCGCAACTGTGCAGGAACGTCCTCGCTTGCGGCGCGTGGGTTCCAACACTGTTGAGAATCGTGCGCCAGCCTGGTTTGATAAACCGCCGCCACATGTCCGGCGAGATCTGCATTCCCGTCTGCATGCCGGCATCGTCGTAGAAACAGAGGACATCGATGCCGGCATCTGCCGACGCCAACGCAAGCCGCCGAGTGTAATCCGTGACCTGGGCGATGATCGCCTCGGCAAGGGTCGGTTCCAGGATCAGGTCCTCCAGAAAAGCCTCCATCCCGCGCAGCCACCAGGACCACTCATAGATGCTTCCGGCATATCCAAAGACCGGATACCCTCGTGCCTGGTACTCGGCGACAGGTGACAGATCGATCGGTTCGTCAATGGCAGGGGAGGGGTAAGCTTCAACATCTCGCACCGACGTTGCCCGTGCCAACGGCGGATAGGCGCGGCTGACAGAGCTCGCGATCTCGCAGGGGCCGTGCCCGATGCCCCATTCATCAAAGGTTGTGCCTGGTTCGACGCTCGCATGATAGGTACGGGGATCATCTCCGCCGAACGCGGCCTTGAGGGAGAAGGTGCGGAAGTCGTAGTCGAAGTACTCCGCAGGATCGGTCTTGCCGGTCTGCTTCTCGAATTCCCGCACGATCGGCTCAGTGAAACCTGGGATCGCGCCCACGTCGAAGGTGAAGGGGATCCAGCCAGGCGAGCCGTGGTCCAGCAGCTCTCGCAGGTTCTGCATCGGGCTGATGGACATGTCGGTTTGACCTCTTGAGAGAGGGGGTCAGGCACCGTTTTGCCGGCTCTTCCGCGCGGCCAACTGCCGGCCGGACTCGCAGAGTCTCCCCATGTCATTCTGCGAACCGCGTCAGGCAAAAAGGAGCCAGACCCCGGCCCGCCACACACGGGCGAGCCGCTCGACGTGGCTCGCGATAAACCGCCAGTGGCACCCGCGGCGCGAAGGCCGTGGCGACCTTTGGCGCCGGAGGCTACCGGCCGTACTCGGCCAACACGGCTGCGGCCTTCACCGCGGTCTGCCGTTCCACACTGTAAGCGAGTCGTATGTGCCCCGGACGCCCGAAACCGGATCCGGGAACCACAATGACTCCCTTGTCCCGCAGCGCAGCGCAGCAGGCGACGTCGTCCGGTTCCGGGCACTGCGGGAAGATATAGAAGGCACCCATGGGCTCGACGACGCGGAACCCGCCGCGCGTCAATCCCTCACACAAAACCTGCCGGTTGTGCCGGTACAGGTCCATGTCCACCCGCGCGTCCATGCACGCCAGGATCGATCGCTGCATCAGGGCCGGTGCGTTCACAAAGCCCAGGATACGAGTGGCGGTCACACAGGCGCTGAATAGGGGGCCCAACTCGCCGACAGCCGGAGAGATGGCGATGTATCCGATCCGCTCGCCCGCGAGGCCGAGGTCCTTCGAGAACGAGGTGACGATGATGGAACTGGGGTATTCCTCGAAAACTGCGGGAAGCGGGGCATTGTCGTAGACGATGTGGCGGTACACGTCATCGGAGATCAGGTAGATTTCGTGGCCGTGTCGCTGAGACGCGTCCTTGAGAACCTTACCGACCTCTCTCATGAGACTGCCGGAGTAGACGACGCCGGTCGGGTTGTTGGGACTGTTGATGATCACCGCCCTGGTGCGATCGGTGATCGCCTCGGCCAGGCGGCTCGGATCCGGTTGGAAGGCGTCGTCTGATTCGACGACCTTGGCAACGCCGTTGTGGTTGTCGATGTAGAAGATGTACTCGACAAAGAACGGCGCGAAGATGATCACTTCATCTCCCGGGTCGAGAATCGCCTTCAACACCACGTTCAGCGCCCCGGCCGCACCGCAGCTCATGATTACATGGTTTTCCGAAACCTGGACGCCCTGTTCTTGCGAAACCAGTCTGGCGACGGCCGCCCGCGTTTGCTGGTAGCCGGCGTTGCTCATGTATCGGTGGGTGCCCGAAGCGGCGTCATGAGCGGCTGATCGCATGCTGTCAAGAAATCGCGAAGGAGGCTCTTCAATGGGATTGCCGAGTGACAGGTCAAACACGGCGTCCGCCCCGCGCTCCTTCTTGATGCGTTCGGCGTCCTCGAACATCCTGCGGATCCACGACGAACGCTGCATCTGCTCGCGCATTTTCTTGGAAATACTCATGGTTGCCGTCTCCTGCGACCGGCCGGTGGCGGCGGCCGACAGCCAACAGTCAGGAAGACTTCCTCCCAATCAAGCTCGCCGAATAGTCGTCATGGCCCGTGACAGATTCGGCGGGCAGAAGCCACGGTGCTTCAGGGTTCCTTTTCAGAACCGCGACCGTAAGGGAGCGGCCTCCTTGTGGCGCGGCGGCTTTGTGGTTTGGCCTGCCCTTGGCCCACTCATGGGAGTCGGTCAAGGGCCCCTCGCTCACGCTCGGGGTTCTGAAAGAGCCGCCTAAAGTGTCACAGACCCTGGTCGTCATACTACACGCTCGCATACGGGTAATCCAGACGGTTTCGTGGTATCCTTTGGGGGTGGTCTGAATGCCTGTGCACCATCGTTGCCGGCCGGCAGGCCCTGCGACTGAACTCGTTTCAGCGGAGGCGACCGCGCAGGGCGTGCGCGATGAGGTTGAGGGATAGAGGCAGCAGGAGCTATATTCTCGATGATCTCCACGCGTACCGCATTCTGGAAGCGTTGGCTTGGCATGATGGCAATGATGGCTGCCAGCACCGCTCTCGGTGGCTGTTCGGGGGCAGGTTCCGCACGGCCCCATGCGCCGACTGCCCAGGCTGCGCCGCCAACTGCCGTCGTCGTGACGCAAGAAGGTCTGGAGCTTCATCGCTCTCTTCTCGTGATCGACGGTCACAACGACTTGCCGTGGCAGATCCGTACCAAGGCGGCCTTGTCGTTCGACAAAATGGACATCCGCCAGCGCCAGGAGTCCGTCCAGACCGATATTCCGCGACTGCGGCAGGGGGGGGTCGGAGCTCAGTTCTGGGTGGTCTACGTTCCGCCGGAGACTGAAAAGGAGGGCGGCGCCGCGAAGATGGCCCTCGAGCAGTTCGATCTGATCGATCGGATGATCGCGCAATACTCCGACGTTTTTGAGATGGCCCGAGCGGCCGCCGATGTCGAGCGGATTCATCAGAACGGCAAGATCGCGGCGCTGATCGGCATCGAGGGCGGCCATACGATCGAAAACTCGTTGGACAACCTATCGCTGTTCTATCGGCGAGGAGCCCGCTACATGGGGTTGACGCATTCTGAAACAACCGACTGGGCCGACTCCGCCACCGACGAGCCCCGTCACGGTGGCCTGTCGGAATTCGGTGAGCGCGTGGTCCGCGAGATGAACCGGCTCGGCATGCTCGTGGATCTGGCTCATGTTTCGGCGGACGCGATGCGCGACGCCCTGCGCATCAGCAAAGCCCCTGTGATTGTCTCACACGCCTCTGCGCACACGATCGCTGCCCATCCAAGAAACGTACCCGATGATGTTCTCCATTTGATGGCGGCCAACGGCGGCATCGTCATGGTGACTTTCTTCCCCGGATACGCTCATCCCGAGGGCGCTCGTGCCATGGCCGGGTACTTCGAGCAAGAGCGGGCGCTGAAGGCAAAGTACCCGGATCCCGAGGAGTTCAAGAAGGCCTGGCAGGCGTACAGGAAAGCCAATCCGATTCCCGATGGCGATGTCTGCATGGTGGTCGACCACATCGACTACATCGTGCGCGTGGCCGGTGTCGATCATGTCGGTCTCGGTTCTGACTACGACGGAGTCGGCTTGATGCCGTTTCAGCTGAAGGATGTGTCCGGCTATCCGTATATCACGCAGGAGCTTCTCAACCGTGGATACTCGGCTTCGGACATCCGCAAGATCATGGGGGAGAACACGCTACGGGTGCTGCGCCGGGCGGAAGAGGTCGCTCGCGACTGGGCGGAGTGAGGTGCCTCGGACCTCTTCACTGGCGGGCCCGCAACCAAGCCGGCCGACTCCTTCCAAACACCCGACGTGCGGCGGCGCCTCGGAGCCCGAAACGCAG
>CAZTQK010000331.1:0-7242 GCA_964615635.1 uncultured Planctomycetales bacterium | reverse complement strand
AGTGACGTTCCGTGGAGTGATACGCGTGTGTTTCGCACGGTCGTACGCCGGAACATTAAGCTGGCCGAGTCGCCCAGCTACGGCAAGAGCATCTTCGAATATGCTCCCGATAGCCATGGAGCTGAAGACTACCTTCAGCTTGCGGCGGAACTCCACGCGCCCGCGACAACGGCAGCAGCAGAGCAAACCCCCGAACCCCCCCAGCCGCGCAAGGAACAGGTCTCTGTGCCGAAAACGGGCCCGGAGCCGCTCGTCCGACTCGCGCCCGCTGAGCCAACCGGGAAGACCAGACCCGAGCGTCCTCCAACGCCCGCATCTGGATCTGCAGAGTCGGCGAAGCAGCGACCACATGCTGCGGAGAAAGCGGTCGCAGCGCATTCGAAGAAGCAGCAACGAATTCAGAAAGCGGGAATCGATCCTGCGTTGGCCGAACTCACGCCGGCCAAACCGGCCGCGCCGCGATCTCGTCAGCCCGCCAAGCGGGAGCCGGCCCGGTCGGCCGGGATGACTCCCGAGACGACAGCCAAGCCTGTTGAGGAGTCCCAGGCCAGTTCCGCACAGATGCCCGAGTCACCGTCGTTGTCCTCACCTGCGCCACCAAGGTGCGGGACTCGGCCGGCAACGGCGGGAGTCTCCGGATCGGGAGATGCGACCAGGAGAAGTGCCAAACAGGCCGGCAACACCGGGAGACAATCTGGCCACGAAATGCCTGTCGCACAGCCGCCTCCGCAACCGTCAGCACTGGAAGAACAAGCAGTGCCCGCCGCCAAGACCTCCCAGCCGGCACGAGCAGTCTGAGCACCATGCCGGTTTTACCCAGAGATCATGAACTGCGATTTCTTCCGGGGACCATGTCAAGGCATGATCGCACGGCCGCGGCCAGTTCCGGGAGTTCGAACGGCTTGCGCACCAACCCCATCGCACCCTGTTTGCGCAGGCGTCTCAGTGCAGCATCAGTCAATGACCGGCCAGTCAAGAGAACCGGTACTTCGGGACAGTGCTTGCGGATCTGTCTCAACGGACTGACACGAGGGAAATGCGAGATGTCAACATCGAGCAGCACCAAATGGACGTCATCGGAGTTGGTTTCCAGAAATGCCAGTGCCGACGCGAGATCAGCCCGCGAGACGGTGCAATAGCCGAGAGACGACAGGCTGGCCTCGGCCGTCTGCAAGTCGGTCTTCTGCTCATCGATCAGCAGAACGGTTTCGTTGCCTCGTGGCAGGGTGCTTACGCTGGGCTTGGAGGCGGACGTCTGCTGTGAGGCCTCCCAAGGCGCGACCGGCAGCCAGACGGAGACGGTTGTGCCCTTGCCCAGTGTGCTGTCAATGCGGATCTGGCCCTTGTGACTGTGGACAATCCCTTGCGTGGCGGCCAAGCCCATGCCGCGCCCTGTCGGCTTGGTGGTGAAAAACGGCTCGAAGACCCTCTCGACAGTCGCCGCGTCCATGCCGCAGCCGCGGTCCCGCACACCGAACCGGACGTAACGGCCGGGGGGAAGCTCAAGCGCCGCGGCCTGATCGGCAGCCACTTCTTCGCAGGCGGTATACACGTCGATTCGGCTTGGTTGTCTGCTGGCCTCAACGGCGTTGAGGCATAGATTCATGATCACCTGCTCCATCTGCGTCGGGTCGGCGATGACCTGGGGCAGATCAGTGTCTAGCTCCACCCTCAGATCGATCTGTCGGGGAGTGGTTCGACGGATGATCTGGAGCACCGATTCGACGTGGCAATTCAGATTCGTGGGTGCCGGTTTCTGTAATCCGCCGCGTGCGAAAGCCAACAACTGGTGTGTCAGCGCCGAGGCCCGCTCGGCCGCGCCCATGACGTCGCGCAGCAGTTCCTTGGCCTTAGGTGTGGCCGGGTCCTTTCGCAGGACGATGGAGAGATTGCCGATAATCACGGCCAGCAGATTGCCGAAGTCGTGGGCCACGCCGCCGGCCAGCGTGCCGATGCTCTGCAGTTTTTGCGACTGCAGCAACTGGGCCTGGAGGCGATTGTGCTCGGTCACGTCGTTGGCGACACCGATGATACCGGTGATTTCTCCCTGCTGATCGCGAACGGGCGAGTGCCAGATCTCGAAGCTGCGTCCCTGGACGCTCAGCGCCGTCGTGGCGGTCTCGCCGGCAAGAACCCGTGCAAAATCCGCCATGGCTTGGGGAACGTTGCCGAAAACCTCGCGCACCGACCTGCCCACCAGGTCTTGCGGTCGGATGTTCAGATGTTCAAGAGGCTTGCCTTCACACAGGCTGATGGTGCCGTCCTGCTCGATGGCGAACAGAATAATCGGAGAACCCTCAGCGACGGCCCGCAGCCGCTTCTCGCTGTCCCGCAGGGCTTCCTCCGCGCGTTTGCTGGCGGTAATGTCCAGAATCAGGACGTCCTGACGAATCATCGAACCGTCGGGGCCGATGATCGGCACGACTTGCTGCTGAAGCCACCGCGATTCGCCCGTGACACCATGGATGATTCGGAACACGAACATGAACGGCTGAAGGGAAGCCAGGCCCTTTTCGCAACGCTCGGCCACCATGGCGGCATCATCGGGATGGACCAGAGTCGGCCCGAAGCTGGGATCTGAGAGGAAACGGTCCCGATCGTAACCGAAGATCTCTTCAACCGCCCCTCTCATCAGGAATATCCGGTTGGTGATCGCCTCGGCCGAAAACAACACGATCGGCAGTGATTCGGTCGTTTGGCGAAGCCGCTCTTCGCTCTCGCGCAGTGCCTCCACCGTGCGCCCGTGCGTTCCCTCGATCTGCTCCAGTTCACGGACCCGGGCGCGCAGGGCCTTGATCTCCGTTTGCAGCTCGCTGACCGAAGGGTCTGACTCAGGCATTCAGTCCTCTCTACCAGTGTCCGGCTATCTATCGTAGGTGAAAGAAGGCATGGAGTAAATGACAGGCGGCCGGGAATGTCACGGGGTTGCCGCACACCGCTTGCCCCCTGGCGTGAGTCGATCACTCCGCGGCGGCGCCGACTTCGACCGGTTCATTCGTGGCGGCGGATTGAGAAATCTCGGTTGCCCGGAGGCGCAGATGGTCGAGGTTCTCGGCGGCCGCCGCGTCCTCGGGATGCCGGCAACACCAGTTCTCCAGAACGCCGCCGGCGACGGTCAGGTCTTCTTCCGCCGCTTGTGCGATCCAGGTGGCCACGCAGGTCATCACCGTCTGCCGAGCGTATTCGAGATCGGTGGCGGAGTGGTCCGCCGTCATGGCTGCCCCACTGTCCAGAATCATCCGCATCGCTTCGACCGGGTCAAGACAACTCATGCGTGTTACCGCCAGGGCCGCGCTCTCCTCGACCAGGCGGGCGGCTTCGGGCGTGCGCGGCTCGGAGGCCAGCATGCGCTTCCACGCGTTCGACAATTGCCCGCAGTCGGCATGGGAAATGAGCGACGAGAACCGGTGCCTGACCAGTCGGACCACCTGGCGGGCCAACTCGCGTTCCAACGGCAGATCCGCGCTGAGCCCGACATAGGGTATGGCGACGTCGATCAGGTTCTCCAGACGGTTCGACGCGGCGTTCTCCAGCGCCAGGCACAATTCGCCGATCCGTTCCAAGGCCTTGACGTCTCCCTCGCCGAAACGGTCGGCCAGCATGCCGATCAGGGTATGTGTGCGACGGGTTTCGATGAAACGATCGACCGTCCGGGCCCACGGATGACTGACGCCGGGAGCCGAACCCGAATCCGCCGAGGAGTCCAGAAACACGTACTCGGTTCCCGCAATGCGCTCCCGTGTCTGGGGCGAGACGTTGGCTAGAACAATCAGTCGGTGGGGTCGGGAAACGGCAAACGTGACCCCGGTCGAAAGGGAGATCTGCGGCCTGACCGGGGCTGGGATTGTGAGTAGTATCAGCTCAGCGAGAACCGCGCCTTCGGCCCCGGCCGAAAAGGCCACCTCGCTGCCCGACAGCAGCCGGTCAGTGGCCGGGGCGATCCACTTTTCCGAAATCGGGCCGCCCGCAAAGTCAAACACCGGAGGAGACAAGCCTCGTTCGGGCGACAGGGCTAATCGCGGCAGCGTCACATCGGCGGTCAGGTCCACCACGAGTCCCCCTTCGGCCGCGGCCGCGCGAACAAGGGCGAACGGGTTGTTGCGGAACCGTCGCAGATCCTCGGCCCGGATCACGAAAATCCGCGTGTAGGTCCGGCGCCCCCCCCGGCCGGTCGGTTCCTTGCCGGCGTGGCAGGTGTGAAGAATCGCGAAGCGATCGTCGCTGATGGGGAAGAATGAAACGCCGGTTGCCTCGGGACTGTCGACGCACAGGCCCCCGAGCGCGGGCGCGTAGCGGACGATTTCGCTGCACTCGTGAGATGACAGACCTTCGCTTGCGGCGATCACCCGATAGCCCTGGCAGGCCGCGGTGCAGACACAGGTGTACACCGCCTGTTCGCAGACGACCTTGCCGGGGAATTGAGAATTCACCGGCTGGTCGGCGAATTGAGAATCTACCGGCCGGCCGGGGAGTGCCTGGCCGGGGTTGACCGCGTCTTCTTCGCCGCGTTTCGCCGTGCCGAAAGGCCTACTGCGGTTCTCGATTCCCAATTCTCAATTCCCAATTCTGAATTGCCCTACAGTTGAACGGCTTTCATCCGTTCCGAGATCCATTCAAACGGCTCCAGAACGCCGCGTGGCGCCGCATGCAGCGGGACCTGTACCACGTTACCGTCCTCATCGTGAGCGTAGCCGAGCGAACCGACCACGCTGGAGGCGAAGAACTCAACGTTCTCGAAACGGCTGTCGCAGAGGTTCCAGAGCCGAACCAGGTTCGTCTCGGCGAACTCCCTGGGGTTGTCGAAGCACTCCGGGCAGGTGTCCGCCTTGCAGAGGATGATCGCGATCGGGTTCCGTACCCGCTCCTTGCGGTGCGAGGCGAACCGCTGGTCGACGTAGCTGATCAGTTTGTACGCGAAGTAGTCCGGGTAAGGCGAGCCGGACGCGGCGACGGACGCATCGATGAGCACCATGGCTCCCGCGCTCTTGGCGAGCAAGCCGCTGATCGCCGCGTAGCTCTTGGGCGACTCAATCTCCTGCGAGAGTGCCTCGCCGGCCATGTCGGGCAGCAACACGTCGAACCACTCGTCGGACCTCTTGAGCCGATGTCGGACCTGGTAGTACGCCCATTTCCAGTGCTCGACCTCCAGGGGAGTCTTCGGCGGGAAACGCCGTCCGTTGAGACAGCCGATCACGGTCTGCTGCAGATTGACCGAGTAGGCCCCTTTGGGAATGGCTTCGAAGCCGCCGGCCCGCTTGGAGAGCAGGTCGAGCAGAAAGCCCAGATAGACCGTCTTGCCGACGTTGGCCTCGCCCAACAGGGTGATGATGGCCGGCTTTCGGTTCTGCTCACGGGCATCCTCGATCAATGCCATCGGTGCGCCGCATTGACTGCAGATCACCGCGCTGGGTGCGTTTTTGTGGTCACAGATCAGGCAGACGGTACAGCGATAACCGTGTTCATCATACATTCCGTTACCCCCTCACTCTGTGCCCTTGCCCAGCCAGTGGGCGTCCGTCAGGCTCAAGGCGCAGCGAAAGCCGAGGTTATGCGCTCGCGTCAGTGCGTTGAAGCCGCTGCGAAACAGGGCCGTGCACTGGGACTCGAAGTAGGTGTCAAACGCCCCGCCGCGGGCGGACTTCATGGTCATCTCCCCCAGGATCTGCACGCCCTCCTCGGTGACGATGTCGAGGTCGCTTTCGACCCATTCCCAGACGTTGCCGATCAACTGCACAACGCTGTTGGGGGCCGCGCCGTGCTCGTAGCTGTCCACCGGGACGGTGCTGCAGATCTGCGACGCCCAGATATTGCACTTCTTGCGATCCATGGCGTCGCCCCACGGGAAGCGGTAAAGCACGTCGGTATCGCTGACAATCCGCCAGCTCGCGGCCAACTGCCATTCCGGTTCGGTAGGCAAACGCTGCCCGATCCATCTGGCAAAGGCGCTGGCTTCGTACCAGCACACGCCGACAACAGGGTGCCGGCTGAGTCGCTGGTCGTGACGGCCGTGTCGCCAGTAGCGGGGGCCGGGTTGGCCGGTCTGGTCGCGGAACTGGATCAGGTGCGTCCAGACCGATTCAGGCCACAAGGAGAGGTCGTCGTATCCGCCCGCATCCACGAACAACTGATAACGGTCGTTCGTGACCGCGTGAATGTCCATCAGGAAGGACGGCACGTTGGCATCGATCACCTCGGCGTCCGGCACCTCGGTGAGCGTCCGCAACAATGAGGCCCGCCCCTCCGGCACGATAGCCATCTGCCGATCGAGGTGCCCGCTCGCCTGTTGTTCGACCTCCGACCAATCCGGGTGTGATTTCCATGTGGCCCTGTCCTTGAGGATCAGGTTGAACCGTTCTTGTTGGAACATCGCTCGGAGCGGGTCGGCTTCGAGTATCTCCTGCGGGGCAGGATCGTAGTCCTCCTCGCTGGGGATAATCCCCACCGCCGGCGCCAACTCCTCTGCGACACCGCCACGCGACGTGGTTTTGCTTCGGGACCAGAAATTGAACGCCATGACGATACTCTCTCGTATCTCGACCGGCAAAGCGGCCGTTCTGCCCTTCCCCCGATGCGACACCGCACCACGGGAGCGTGGCGTCTCCTGATCTGCTATTCGGCCCCCTTCCAAGCGGGCTTGAGACTTGGCTGCCGTAATCACCACACATCAGGCATGCAAATGCCAGCGACATGGAATCGGCCGGTTTATCGGACAACAGGGAACCATTCGCACAAGTCCCCACGCCTCCTGGTCGATACGACACCAGTTGCGTCGACGTCGCCGACACCCGAGGGCAGGGCAATCATGAGCGGTGAAGCCGCCGATCTTCCCCAGAAGCGATCCGATACGCGGGACAGTAAGGACCTCTATCTCGATCAGCTCGATCGACAGTCAGGTCCGACTCCCGCTGACGAACGCCGCAGGCACGAGCGTCACAGACATCGCATCACCGAAGGCCTGGAGGTCACATTCGACGCTTTTGATGGACAGCCTGTCACCTGTCACGTCCGGCCCCGCAACCTGAGCCAGGGCGGGATCGCATTCCTGCACGAGGCCTACGTCTATCCGGAAACGCGCTGCACGGTTGCCCTGATCTCCGTGACCAACCAGACGGTGGAGGTTTCCGGCCGAGTGGTGGGTTGTCGTCACGTGACCGGCAAACTGCACGAGATCGCCATGACTTTTGATCGTCCCATCGAGGCGGAGGACTTCCACGAGTGCATCCGGGAGGCCATGCACAGCAC
>CAZTQK010000330.1:0-7267 GCA_964615635.1 uncultured Planctomycetales bacterium | reverse complement strand
ACCGTTAGACGTCGTTCGGCGTCTCGAGGGTTCGAATCCCTCCCTCTCCGCCATTGGCAGGCAAATCACTCGTGCGCCAAGCGCCAGACGGCCCTGATTCCAGTCATGCTCGGAGCCATCTGGACCCATCTCCACTGATGACGACGACCGATGGCAAGCGTGAGCGCCTCGGCGACGTGCGTGCAGCGCACGGCAAGCTGTGACCGTGCCTCGAGGCTTGGGCGACCGAAGACGCCTCCAAGCGCATGCGCCTCGACGAAGGCGCGCGCCACCTGCTCGTCGGAGCTCGCCGCCAGCGTCGGTGCCCTGTGGACGATCGCCGTCCGGGCCGCACCCGCAGTGTCGAGCTCGGCGTGGATGGCGGCGGTCGTGCGCCGCACGCGGTGTGCGGCGACGCGGCAGGCGGAACCGCAGTAACGCGGCACCGGCTCGCGCCGGCCGCGCCTCATCTCGCGGCCGCACCACTCGCAGCGCAGAATCTCAAGCTCGTCCATGACCCCATGATGGAGTGCGCGTCACGCGAAACCCGTTACCAAGCCCGCCCGAAACCTGTTTCCAGAATTCGCCATTTGCGGGCACGCGCGCAAACGGGAGCAGGCAGGGTCCACGCGATAGGGCGTCTGTGATTCGACCCCTCACCCTAAACGCGACGAGACTCCGCGGCGACCCACGGCCGGCGCTGCTCTTCGCGTCTGAGGGCGATCTCAGTGGTCACCCTGAGCACACGGACGCCAGAGACGCTCGGGAAAGATACGCGACAGGCTCAGCTAGGCTTCAAAGAAGGTAGAGGCTGCGGTCGCGAGGCCGTTCGATAGCTCCCTCATTCCGCTTCGCCTTGAAAGGCCGGAGATTTCCACGGTGGCCGCATACACGTTCCTCTGGCCAACGGAGATGCGATCGAACACCGAGAAGGCTCCTGGAACGCCTGTCGAGTTGCGAGGCGTCCCTGGATAGACGAGCAAGGTCGTGGATGTGTCGGAAGCTCTCATGAAGGCGAGTGCCTCATAGAGATCTGCTGACGCTACTCGCGCTCCCTTGTCACTCGCAGTCTTGTACTTGGCATCGATGAGCAGAAGATGCTCGCCTCCCGGGGGCGTCAAAGTAACGTCGGGAGTAACCTCTGCATCGCGGCCCCTCCAGTGTCTTCCGAGCAAGTAGGTTGTCTTGGCAACGCTCGATGCCCCTGACCCGAGCCGCAGTGCTTCGAAGACAAGTGTTTCCCAAGCATCGGCTGTACGGATGACGAATCCAGGACCGGTGAGCCAGGCAGAATCAGAGTAGTCAAGCCCGAGCCCTGCAAGAATCTGCTCCGCAAGCAGCAGCAGGTCCTGCCAACGCTGATGTCTTGCCGGCAAGCGCCTCCGGCGCATGCGGGATGGCGCACATCTTTCCTGCTTGCCCAGCGCGAATACTACTCGGTCAAGTTGAGCCGCCAAGGCGCCGTCTGACACCTCGCCTCGAAGAGAGGTCACCGCACGAGCAATCGTCGCATTGAAGTCGTTCCTGCGACTCAGCCGAAGCACGGATTGCGCGTATCCGTCAACTGGCGGCATCACCACGTGCTCGGGATCGACCTCTCCATCGAAGGCGAACTCCTCCACACCTGTCGCTCGATAGAGGCGAAGGGGCCGACGGTGGCTGTCCCAATACAGCTGCACGATTGCCGCTGCGACTAGGTTCGCGAGCAAGGTTCGGTCGCCCATAGCAACGTGCAGTCCGTCAGCAGGAAGAATACGGCCCCATCGCGACATCATGGCGAGATAGACGAAGTCCCCCCGCCAAGACGTACCACTTGGATCGAGGAACTTCGGCACCACCTCGAGTTCGACTGAGGATGAAAGCCGCAGCAGGCCGGCGAATCCCTCTGCGCGGACGGAATCATATTCGACCCGCAGAGGGTCGCTCTTCACTCGAAGACCTTGACGCAGACGGTCGCATGCGCGCAGGAAGAGGCCTCTCACTTGCGAGAGGTCGAGTCCCGACTCCGCGCAAATCCCGTCGAAGGCGATCGGCTCGCCGTATTCCTGCATGATGAGCCGCAAGACTGCGGCCTACCCTGTTACTGATCTCAGCAGATCGTATATGGCGTCGCCGTCAATCGTTCGTGGACCGATCAGTCGGGACACAGGAGCATCGGCGAAGAGCTGTTCACGTAGTTCATAGGGGCTGGATTCCCTATCAGCGTTCAGTACAGCTGCAACGCCCCTCGGGTCGCCAAAGAAGACCTCATCGACGTGCGCTCGGACGGATCGCCAGCAGTCGGCGACGTACTCTCTCGCTTCGGCCAAGTCTTGTGGAGGACTCGCACGCCGCATCCAGACTCCGTGGCCAATCTGGAACTCCTCGCCCTTGGCGAGGGCGATCTTCTCGTTCACCCGGCTCCACGCTGCCACTGCGGCTACGTAGACGTCAGATGCCTTCTCGGGGACCTCTGGCGCCTCGATAGACTCGTCGACTCCGAAGAAGACGCCAAGGATGCCAGGATCTGGCTCAAGATAGTAGGGCTCCCATCGACGAAGGAAGGCGACGTCCAACGGCTCAACCGATGTGTCCGCCTGGTTCATTGATGCTAGCAAGTAGAGATGGTCCGGTAGAGAGAAGTCGCGGAACGAACCATCATCGTTCATGACCTGAAACTTGGACGTAAGGGACGTTTCTCGTCCATCAGGATCCAGCCGCTTGTCCGCCTCGATAGCGGTAATGGAGTCGCCGAAGACAGCTACCGCGGGACCTCTATTGATCTCATCGATGATGACAAGCGCCGCTCCGTCGGGCTGCAATGCATGCATGGCCGCTTCGTAGAGGACTCCGCTTTGAACATGGAAGGCTACGTGGTCAGAGTGCGCGGCGGGAACGAGTCCCCTCAGGAAGTCTCGGTGCTTGGTGCCTTGATGGAAGGTGGTGTGCTTGACGAGTCTCTGTTTCCGATCTGGACTCAGTATCCGCACTCCCAGCGCCTGACCCGTGGCATCCGCCTGCCGGGGGAACGCCGCTGGGCCAGTGGGATCGAAGACCAGGACGTCCGAGTAGTCCGCGAAGGCCTTTGCCACTGCATTCAACAGCCGAGACTTGCCGGTGGCTGGCGGCCCCGATATGAGGACGTTTTTGCGCTTCTGCAGCAGCTCAAGAACCTCATCGACCTGAAGCGCCGTTTCCTGCGCGAGAGACATCCGGAGCCCTCCTGGCCTTGGCGGCTAGACCTCGGTGGAGAAGATGATGGCCTGCCCCTCCGGGGTCAATGAGACGGCTGCGTCAAGAGCGTCAGCGATCTTACGGTCGCTATCTTCGTGACGCAGTTGGCGCTCGGTCACATACCCGAACCGCACCACACCGTCCGTGTATTGAGTGAAGACCGCGAAAACCCTGTTCTGCTCCGCCGGTGGCGGATCGGCAAAAACCTCAAGCTTGTGGATCTTGGCTATGCGGTACTCATTGGGACGCGAGTCTGTGGGCTCCCACAACTCGACATCGGACTGCACGGCCGGCTGGCCATTCCGCTTCTGGTAGTGCAAGTCCGCGAGGCGAAGAGCTCTGCCTCCCCTCTCCCCCTCACGGGAAAAGATGCGCTCAAGTGCGGGAAGGTGCTTCTTGGGGAACCTGAAATCGCGTGCACCGCCCCCAGAAGGTGTGACATTGGAGGCCGCCTCGAGCTTGAGGCGGTCACCATCGACCAGTTCCTTTGCTAGAACCAGAGCTGGCTTCTCCATCCTATTCCTTCGTATTCGACAGCAGGACGGCTGAGTGCTCGTTCGGCACGTAAGGTACCGCTCCCTGCTGCAGCGCAAGAGCCACGCGCCTTTCAAGCTCCAAGTGAGCGTCGCTTCCTTCCCTGACCTCAGCAGCCATCGCCCTCAGCATGAGGAAGTCCGAGGTAACGGTCGACTTCTTCTCACCGGGCAAGGCCGGCTGAGCCTTGTCGAGCTGAGGGAAATCATCGAGGACGATGGACAACTCCTCGACGCCCAGCCCATAGGCCTGCAAGACAGCGACATCAATGTCGGCACGGTGTCTCGCAACTTCAAGTGCCTGCCTCTTGCCCCAGCTCCCAGAATCGGCGAGCACTCGCATGATTCCGTCGTACGACGCCAGTATCCGCCCTGTCATCGGGTCGGTCATGCTAACTCTGGGAAGAGGTAGACCCCGCAAGATGAAGTAATTGAGGCTGGTCGTGACGACCCTGCGCAGCATCCAGTCGAAGACTAGGCTGTTGACTATCGAGACCCAGAGATGCGTGAGAACGGCATTCTCCTGCTCATCTTCAGAGAACGTGACCGTGGGCACCTTGTTGCCGCACACAACGCCAGCCGGGATGCTGGCGGCCAGCATCGTTCGTTCGTTGGTCTGCCCAGTGACGTCGCAGAAACCGGCCCGAGTCCTGTCCACAGAGGATCGCGCGCCTTTTGGGATGAGGTCAGTCGCAAGCCAGTACTGCGGCCGGAGTGGCGCGCCCGGCACGACTGGTCGCCAAACGGCAGCCCGACCAGTCCCAGACTCATACTGTTTGCACCCGCATCGGTACTGATGGACCATTCGACCTTCGATGACCGGGAGTGATGGGTCGGAAGGCTGCGGCGTGAACAGCGGCCTTTCCTTGGTCATGTCTACCTCGCGGCGGAATCGCATGCGCCAAGGAGCCGTGCCAGGAAGCACTCCGTGCTCGAACATGGCCTGGAAGATGCGCCACTCCGCATCGGACCGCACTTCCGGGATACGCAGTCCCGGGTCCAGCGCGGCAAGAGCTCTGCGATCCACGACGGCGCTGCTCGCGAGTGCCACGCGCCCGTCCTTTCCCTTGCCGTAGGAGATTCGCAGACTGTGCGATTGTCGATGCTTGCGAGGGGCCGTCTTTGACGCGAGCAAGACCACGAACTTGAAGCGAGAGTCAATGGCGAAGAAGCGGGCGCCGTTGTCGACCACGATGACCTCTATCTCTCCGGAATTGTCGAACAGCTCCTTTCGCAGCGAGAACGCGCCGTCGGTGCGTATGAGGCTGGCCGGGACAATCATTCCGAGGTGCCCTTCGTCCGCACAAAGCTGCAGAGAAAGGTCCACGAAAAGACGGTAGAGGTCGCGCTCACCTGTACCTGACCTGTCGTACCAGGCATCGAGCTTGGAGCCGTACTCTCGGACTGCGCGTCGAGCAGCAAGCAGATCGTCATCGTGCGGCGATTCATCGTAGTCGGCGCCGTAGTGGCGCTGGTGTCCACGTTCACGGAGGAACTCATGTCGGGTGACCTTAAGCTTCTCCCAGGGAGGATTGCCCAGCACCGCCGCAAAGCCTCCGGGTACCTGCGGCCATGCCGCCGGACCTTGCACCAGGCTGTCCATCACGCGCAGATGAGAGTGCAGTGACCGCACGGCATTAGGGTCGTCAGTCAGGCTGGACAGCGATAGGAGAGTTCCGCGGATGGCGAGGGAATCGAGGTCCGCTGCATAGACCTGGTTGGCCAGGAATGCTGGTACATCACCTCGCCGGTCTCTGACCGCGATTGTTGTGGCGACGAGAAGGGAGCCAGTGCCACTCGATGGATCGAGAATCGCTCCTCCATCGGGCAGCATAGGGGCAATGCGCGCACCGATGAGGTTCGCTAAACGATAGTCGGTGTAGAAGGCCCCAGCCTTTCGTTGGCTGTGTGAATCGAGGGGCGGCTGAGCAAGAGTGCACAACGCGAGAGCTGGCTCGTACGGTAGGACACTGACCATCTCGGCGATTGTCAGTGCCTCTTCGCGTGCGCGAAGCCCGTCTAGACTCAGCGGCGAGGTTCCAGCGATGCGCGCGTAATCCTCGTGCGCGAGCCCACCGAGTTCACAGGCCACGCTCTCGAGGAGCTCGAGTCGCTCGGCATGACCGCGACCTCCGAGTCTGGCCAATGCGTCATCGACCCGAAGTGCCACTCGTGCCAAGAGAGCATGCTCATGCGGAAGGCTGACCGCCATCTACGCCAGTCGCGAAGAGTCGCGTTTCTCGAAGCTAATCAGATACTCGACCACGTGATCTGCCGTGTTCGACGCCTCGGCATTCGGACGGTAGCGACCGATGGCGCCGAGAGGGACAACGGAGATCCTTCCCTCTCTCGCTAGCGCGTCGACAAGCTGATCCATGGCGACATGTCCGTCTGAGCTGTAGGACAGGTAGACCCTTCGTGCCTGTGCTTCGATCACAAGGCTGACAATCGCGTGCAGCGCCCGTGACTTGTAGCAGAAGTCGGAGGCCTTGTGGCGCCATGCTCGAAGGCCGGTCTTGCCACCAATCTCGGGCTCGTCTCCAAGCGCGATCGTCTCAAGCACATGATAGTAGGCTGCGTACTGCCTCTTCGTGTAGGGAGGGTCGTAGTAGACGACGTCCGAGGGGCCAATGGGGACCCGAGTGACGTCTAGGTTCAGCACTTCCAGTTCCTGCTTCGCCTCGAGCAGTGACCTGGGACGCAGATGGAGCGCCCGCCGGGCGGACGGTATCCAGTCGCTCAGGTAGCACCCGTATGTTCCCGCGGTGTTCGCCACGTGGTTTGCAGCCTCGAGGAGATCAGCCAGCAGGACTCGGTTCTCGGCTGTATTTGTCTCCCCTGAGTCGTGCATGCGTCCAATTTCAGCCCGGATGGCATCGATTCGCTTGCCGTTGTCCTCAGTGAAGTACCTGCGTTCCACTGCTCCAGAAGCCACGGAGGCCGGGGTGTATGAGCGCCAGATGAAACCCCTAACCGGATCTATCGAGTTCAGGCGCTCGAGGACTGCTTCATATCCTCCCAGCTTCGAAAACGTGGCGCTTCCGGCGGAGGTGACACGGGCGCCGGCAAGGACACCCGCGGACACCAGATGGTCGTTGAGGCGGACACGCCAACCGTTGGCAACGGCCTCACAGGCAACGGCACCGGTTCCCGCGAAGGCATCCACGAAGATCCCATCTGAGGAACGAGGCACGCCAATTTCAGCCATAATCGCCTTGGCCACCCGTGCCTTGGAGCCTATGTATCGAATCGCCACTCGCCCCTCCATTGACCGTGGCTCAGTCTATGCCAGCTTGGTGACGGCACGTGGACCTGACCGAGCAGAGCTGGGCGGCCGCCGCCTCGGAGACGAGGATGCGGTCATGAACCGGCACAAAGTCGCGTTTGTCGAGCGGGACCCCGTCACCGTCGCTCATGACCTGCCTACCTGTTCCCGTGACTCAGACAGCAGCATAGTGCTTGAGTCGACCAGGAAGTCCCGACCATACTCGAAAACCGTTAGACGTCGTTCGGCGTCTCGAGGGTTCGAATCCCTCCCTCTC
>CAZTQK010000329.1:0-7308 GCA_964615635.1 uncultured Planctomycetales bacterium | reverse complement strand
AACGGGGTCAAATGCGGAAGCGAGCGTGGCGGCTGCCGAACTGACCATGTCTGCGTTGATGGCGGCGTCCAGGGGCAGGGGCCGGCTGAACTCCCGGACGCCCTCGGAGAGCGACGCCGCGGCCTGGCGTATCTGGTCCCGCTCGTCTCGCCAGACTTCAGCGATCCGAATCAGCAGATCTGCGAAGCCGGGCCGTCCGTACCGCGACGTGGGTGGGAAGTAGGTTCCGGCGAAGAACGGCGTCTGATCGTCGGGGACAAGAAACACGCTCATCGGCCAGCCGCCGCCGCCCTGGTTGTGGAGCATCGTGGCCTTCATGTACAAATCATCGAGGTCCGGGCGCTCCTCGCGATCGACCTTGATCGACACGAAGTGCTCATTCAGAATCGCCGCGATGGCCGGGTTCTCAAAACTCTCCCGCTCCATGACATGGCACCAGTGGCACGCCGCATAGCCGATGCTTAGGAAGATCGGCTTATCCTCCCGGCGGGCCTTCTCCAGGGCCTCGGCGCCCCACGGGTACCAATCCACGGGATTGTGCGCGTGCTGCAAAAGGTAGGGACTGGTCGAATCTATCAGGCGATTTGCGCTGCTCGCGACGTGTTTTACGCTTTTGGCCGTCATAGTCTGGTCCTGTTGCGACAGGCCGATTCGGGCCTGCATCCGCTCTGCTCAAAAAGATGATAGTCCCCTTCAACCGCATCGGCGACCGTATCGACGGCACCTATCCAGGCGATCCGGTCTGCATCCGCCACAGCCGATTTCCCACGACGCACGACACGGGCCGGCCGTTCTCGGACATGGGCCGTTCACCGCTTGTCGGGGATCCACCCGGACCCCCTTGAGTCTACTGCGTCAGGACCAGCCTTGCGGTTTTTTGGCTTGCAGTAGCCGGGGCCAGGAGAGTATCATGGGAACACATATACCGTGGACAGTCTATGGTCCGCGGCGCGTGGGGATGACTCTGGTAGAAGGGCTTGAGAGCGTCCAACCATCCGCAGCAGCCGGCGTATGCGATGACCGGCGCGGGTCTTCTCGGGCAATCCCCGTTCATGCAGGTGGGAGTCGGGCTTCACTGGCAACTTTGTGAAGCGTGTCAAATTCGCTGCGCCAGCCGGGCAGGCACGACTCCACGGACGGCGTTTTTGTCAACAAGAGAGGAGCGAATCGTGAGCGAATCTGTGCGCACCTATGGGCGGCATTCGGCGGTCTTACTTCTGATTCTGGCGGGAACCGTGCTCTGCGGCCCTACCTGCTCGTCCGGACCGGCTCCGGGTCCCGGTGATGGCGCCAACACCGATGAAGATACGGCTGACGCCGTTACCACAAACAACGACCCGAGCGATCCGCTCATCATGGAGGTCACGGGCGGCGAGTACGGACAGACTGTCACGTACATCGGAACGAAGGATGAGAATGGGTACTACACAGGTGTCACGGAATTCAAGTATTGGCCGCCGGGTACGAACCCGACTGACACCCCCTACCGTGTCACCCTGGACGGCGACGGCTGGCCCAACGCGGTCTACGGTCCCAGCGGAGACCAAGCCCTGCTCACATACAACGGTGACGTGATGACGATCAGCTACACGCCTGCGGGGGGCCAAACCAGCACGGAGACCCTGACCCTGCCAAGCGGCAGCCGCGACTCGGCCAAGACGGCGAAAACACGAAAAGAGGTTGAGATGCCCGCCTGGTGGGACTGGGACGACGTTCCCACCGACGATGTCATCACGATCGAATACAAGCTGACCCTCCTCGAAGAGCACTACGACTTCGGCACCCAGCCGGACGACACGCTGATGGCCGGCGCCCAGTTTACGCTGCAATCGCCCGGTCAGCTCGTCAACGTGCTGGAAAACAACGGCGTCTATACCTTCGAGGTCAGGCATACGGTCAAGAACATGCAAAAAGCCGTGAGCCAGTTCAATGACGGCCTGGCCGCCACTGGAATCGGCATGACGGTCATCGGCGTGACCTGCAGCGTGATCGCGGATGTGGCCAGCGTTGCCACGCTTGGACCCGGGGGTATCTTCATCACCAAGGTGCTCGGTTACGGGTCGGGTGCTGTCGCGCTGCTGATCGGCGGGCAATCGTTTTACTCGCAGGACTACGTGTATGCGGACGCCCTCGCCCTTAACCTGGGCGATCAGAATGTCTCGATCGCCATCGCCGATTCGACGGGCACCACGCTCTACACCGCCGTCTATTCCTACGATGTCTTTGACAGTACTGATCCGGTCATGAAAGCAGATGCCCGCGACAAGCACGGTTTGGTCGAGGATGCCCTCAGCCTGAGCGGCTGCGCCTATCTCTCCTCGCAACTGTCGCTCAACCAGGCGGCCGTGTCTGCTTCACCCCAGGACCGGGATGCCCAGTGCAAACTGGCCGAGAACAAGCTGTTGATGATCGATGCCGGCTGCTCCGTGTCATTCACCGAGGAAGATGCCGAGTCAGACTACGATGAGTGGTGTTCGGACGCGCCGGTTATTACGACCGATTGCGACCGGTCCAGCTTTGTCGCCGTGGAGGCACACGACCCGTCCGTCGTCGAGAATCTGCACGGCAGGGTATGCCAGCAGGAGATCATCTTGCGGAACACGAGCACTGAACCGGGCTATTTCTACGTCTTTCACTATCTGGCGAAGAACAACTACTACAGCGAGGACGGCCAGACAGGCTGGTATGGGCCCCTTACCCTTCAAACCGGCGCTCAGAATAAACTGTACCAACAGAGTGTTCCGGACGAAGGAAGATTTCTCGTTATCACCAAGTTCATCGTGATTGACCCGGACTGCTACGCCCAGCTCATGGCGACCGGCAGCACCGCCTATGACATCGACCCTTCGGCCATCGGCGTCACCGAGGTCTCTCTGCCCAACGCCTGTCAAGACTGAGTGATGATGATCACGGCGTCGGCCCAGTATGTGCGATGGGCGTGCCTCCCGGCCGCGCTCTCAGGGCCGGACTCCGTAAGGCTTTGCTTGCCCACGAAAGCAGTCTCCGGTGGCACCCTTGTGGATTTTCAGCTTTGTTTTCGACCCACCATCAACAGCGACTGACCGAAAGGCAACGGGAGAAGACGCTCAACGACATCAATGAAGGGCACGAGCCGGTTGAAGAGCCGAGCCGACTGCGGCCGAATCTGCCGCCGGTGCAGGCATCGCCCTTCCCAGAACCAGCCGAAATATCCGATGGTGTTCATGTAGCGGCTATACGTTGGGGCCAGGCCGGCCTTGTTGAATGCCGCCGCCAAGCTTCTGCGGTTGTAGCGACGGCAGTGACCAAAAGAGCGGTCCAGCTCGCCATAGATGCTCATGTGGGCCGGGACCAGAATGACCACCTTGCCGCGAGGCCCGCACAAGATCCGCATCGTGTTCAGTGCGTCGACATCGTCCTCGATGTGCTCCAGGACGTTCATGCAGAGTACTGTGTCGAAGATGCCGGCGGGCACCGCCTTGCTCGGGCAGTCCTGGAGGCTGCCGTTGACAAAACGCGTGTTGAGGTGGTCCCGGAATCGCTGCATGCTCTGCCGGAACGATGCCGACAGCGGTTCGATGCCCACGACCTGCCTGCGGTTCAGCAGAAACTGGGTGATGTTTCCGATCCCGCAACCCACCTCGCACACCGCCTCGCCGATGAACGGACGAACCTTGTTGAACAACCAGTGGTTGTAGTTGTAGAGGTCGCTGAGGACTTCAAGGCTGGTGTGCACCTCACCGGCCGTGTCGGAGCCGATGGCTGCGAGCGGCTCTACGGAGCGGGAGAGGTCCAACATGCCCTCTGGGCAGACTGTAACAAGGGTTGCCTGCACGCTTCCTCTATCGGCGACTGGGCCGGCAAGGTCCGGTTATCGTGTGATTCGCAGTTCAAGGCGGCTTGCATCCCGTTTCTTATGCCGAAGCGGCCTGCTGAGTGGGAAGGATATGCAGACAGGGAAAGGATCATCCGATAACCCCTGGTGACTGCGAACGCCAGCAGGCAGTCCGATAACACAGGCATGAGCATCGCGACGTCGCCCAATCCCGATCTGCCTCTCTTGCTTCGAGGTACCGTCCTGCCGAGCCTTGCTCGTAAGCTGGCGGTAACCGTATTCGGTACCTGTGTGCCGCTCACCTCCTGCCTGTTGCTTGCCGGACTGCTGCGAGCATGGGGCCTGGGCACTTCTTTCGATTCCTCTGATCAGGTGACGATGCCTTACCTCGTCAGGCACGGCTACGGTCTCAACTGGCTCTTCGCTCACAGCTACGGCCCCATACCGGCGATTTTGCAGCGAACAGTTGCCGAAATCCTCTCCTGCCTCCATGTACCAATGGGTGAAACCGTCGCACGCCTGCCCGTCGCGGCCTTCAGCGTCGCGCAGGTGCTACTGGCGTACCCGCTGATGCGGCGGCTTCGCTGTACGCGCAACCAGGCGATTGCAGCGAGCCTTGTGTGTGCTCTCCTGCCCCCGCTGGTTACTGATGGACACTACGCCTGGGGTTACCTGACAATCTGGTTGTTCTTCGGGACTGCCTCTCTGTGGGCGACACTGGCCTATCTGGATGACAGGAGGCTATGGCAGTTATCACTGGCCTCCTTTTCGCTCTTTGCCCATTGCCTGAGCAACTGCTTTGCCTTCGGTTTGCCCCTCACCCTCCTGGCTGTGTGGCTGATCACGATCCGGCGCAACAAGAAGACTCGCAGCCAGGCCGTCAGCGACGCATCGTTCGCTTTGGTGCTGCCCTGCCTGGCTGCTCTGGCCGTCTCCACCATGAGTTGGCTCGGAACAGGCGGCGGACAAATCGGCCGACTGTTGATGAAGCAGCAAACCGGTGCGACCGGCTGGAGCCTGGCGGGCATGTTGAAATGGGCAGCCATTTGGCCAACGCAATATGGCTATCTATTCGTCGTACCGGCGACGGCCGGCCTGTTCTACGGCGCTGTTCTGGCCAGACGGGGTGACCGGCGCGGCCTGCCGGTGGTCTGGGCGCTCGGGGCCTTCCTGCCTCTCATCTTGCTCACCAATCCGAGCCGGATCGGCTATCCCGGCGCGTATCTGATCGAGCCGGTCTTCGCCGGCGGGATGCTGGCCGTCGTCTTCATCGGTCATCTCTGGAATACAGTGTCGCCTCGCGGGCTCATCTTCAAAACTGCTTTTGCAGGCGCTTGCCTTCTGGGCCTCGCTCATCTTGGCCTCGGTTCCGTTGACTCTTGTCTGGCGGGCAACCGACTCCGACACTGGACGGGCGTCACGACCGGCTGGGGTAGCCTGAGGCCGGACTCGGGCATCAAGGCCGCAGGCTGGTATGTTCGACAATACGTGCCGCCCGACGCGATCATCATGCCCCTGCACACCAACCGCGGTATGGAGGCCCCGGTGGCCGAGTACTACCTTGGTCGTCGCGTCCTCGCCGGGATGGACATCAAGGCCGAGCATCTCGAACCGCTGCTTGGCTCGGTTGTCGACCACGTCGACATTGTGATCGCCGAACCGGCCTACCAGGAGATGGTCGACAGACTTCCTGAATTCACTCGGATTTGCACGTTCACGCGGTACGGACAAGCCGTGCGAATGATCTACGCTCGGTCGGCCATGCAGTTGCCGGAAACGACAGAAGACATTGCGGTCGTCAATCCCCAGTACGACCGGTTCTTCACGCCCAGTCGCGTTCCACTACCGCTGCCTGCCGCGCCAGCCTACAAGGCCAAGATGGACCTCTATCTTCGGACCTTGCGCCATCTCAAGACCGGGCGGATGCTCGGCTCTGAATACGGGCCTGTCCAGTGAAGCACCGGCCGCGAAGCAGGGACGCGTTGCCCGGGGGAATCCGCTCCGCGTTCGGCGAGAATGACGATGGGAATCGTCAGCAGAAGGGTCCCAGATGAGAATCTGGGACCCGCGGTGCAGTACGGTCGAAGCGGGCGCATCTTCTGTTCAGGGGAAGGGCTTATCCGTGTGCCACTGCTCTCTGAGCAGTGCTGCGGGGGCAAGGGCACCGTTGGCACAGCAACGGCACACGACGGTGCCTGTCAGCTCCGCCAGCCACCACCGTTTGGCGGATGAAGCCCTCCCGAGAGGCTACCCGACTTGCCCTCTCGCCAAGAGCCGGGTCTTCGCTTAGAATTCCCCGCCGGACAAACAGGGACCCGAAGTGGCAGGACAAGACATGGCCGAATCACAGCGACTATTGATCGAGACGATCAAGGACGTCACCGTCGTCACCTTCCAGGACATCTCCATCCTGGATGCTCTTCAGATCGACGAGATCGGTGAGGAGTTGTACGAACTGGTCGAGAAGAAGGACTGCAAGCAACTGATCCTGGACTTCGCGAACGTCAAGTTCCTCTCCTCGTCGGCCCTCAGTGTGCTCATCACCCTGCACAAGAAGGCGGTTCAGATCAAGGGGAAGGTCATCCTCTGCGACCTCCGCGACGACCTCAAAAAGGTCTTCGAGATCACCAGGCTGGATCGCATGTTTACCTTCTGCCCCACGCTTGACGAGGGGTTGGCGGTCTTCGGACGGACCACCGCCGGGTAGCCGCCAAGGACGGCGATCCCTCCGACTGCGGCTCAGGCCCCGGTATAGCATGACCGTGACCGGAACAATCCAACCGGCAATCCGCAGTCCCTGACAGTCTAGGAGGTTCTTTCAGAAGCCGGAGCGCGAGCGAGGGGCGCTTGACCGACTTTTCCAGGTCGGTCAAGGACAGGCCAGATCGGAGAGCAGCCACATCACAGAGGGGCCGCTCCCTTACGGTCGCGGTTCTGAAAAAGCTGTTGGCTCTTAGCTGTTGGCTGTTAGCCATTCCTTTAGCGGGCGGTGCTCGCTTGCCGCTCCCTCCCGCCTTCGCTGGGCTTCGGCGTGGCGAGCACGGTCGCGGTTCTGAAAGAGCCGTAACGCTTCCTCGCCCATACTGTGACGCATTCGAAATGCGTCTCTCTTGACCAGACGACTTGACAGGGACCAGCAGGTGGAATAGGACGGTCTATGAATCCTGGACGGCTGGTGTTCCGATCAAACGAGAGAGGAGACCCAGCCAGGCATTTCAGAGCCTGATTTGTCAATGTGCTACGGAGGTTGATCATGTCGAAATCCCGAGCCCTGACAGGAGTGGCCCTGCTGGCGTTGATGCTCCTCCTCATCTCGATCTCGGGCTGCAGCAAAGTCAACGAGAACAATTACGAGAAGATCGAGAACGGCATGACGGTCAGCCAGGTCGAGGCGATTCTCGGCAAGGGCAAGGTGGTGGGTGGCATCGCAGGGGCCATTGGGAATCTCGCGGGGTCCGGCAAGGTGCTGACCTGGGGCGATGACAGGAGGTCGA
>CAZTQK010000328.1:0-7343 GCA_964615635.1 uncultured Planctomycetales bacterium | reverse complement strand
CGACGGCCGCACCGAATGACGGCGGCCGTCAGCGCGCCGGCGAGCTCTCGGCCGCGGCCGCTCTCAGCCCGTCGACAAAAGCCAGGACCGATTCCAGCAGCTGCCCTTCCGGGGGAGTCGGCCGCACCGTGAGCAGATTCGGTTCGGACAGCTCGCGGAGGGCGGCGATTTCCGGGCAGTCGACTGCGTCCGCGGGCAGGAAGACGAGCGCGGGGATCGGAACCGCCTCGAGGTTGTCCAGGCCGCGGCGCGGGGAGGCGTAACCGGAGCGAATCTTGTACCACCACCACATCGTGGTCTTGAAGAAGGGGAAGTTCCAGAGGCCGCGGGCGTGCCGTTTGACGTCCCACAGGCGGTCGGTCGAGAGGTACGGTTCGATCGCCACGATGCCGTCGAGGCGCGCCTCCTCGAGCGCCGCGAGGTAGGCAGCCTCGGCGCCGAGGCCGCGGCCGACGACCGCGACCGGGGGACGGAGGCGGTCGCGGATGTGCAGCCAGGCGAGCACCTCTTCGAGATCATCGGCCTCGAGACGGCCTTCCCCGTGGTACTGCCCGCTGGAGAGGCCCGAGGCGCGCTGATCATAGAGCACGACGGTGTAGCCGCGGGCGACGAACTGCCGCGCCCAGGGAAGCAGGGCGGTGCGGTCGGCGCTCTCCTCGTGCAGCAGGATCACCGTGCCGGCGACCGGCGCGGCCGTGTCGGACGACACCTCGACAAACAACCCGGCCAGGTTGGTCAGCGCGTCGACTTCGACGCGAAACGTATCACAGACAAGGTCGGCGCCGAGGCAGG
The DNA here is from genome assembly GCA_964615635.1 of uncultured Planctomycetales bacterium. Taxonomy (GTDB): domain Bacteria; phylum Planctomycetota; class Phycisphaerae; order UBA1845; family PWPN01; genus JAUCQB01. The sequence continues at coordinate 6,551 of CAZTQK010000328.1, read as the reverse complement.
CCGCGGGGTCGTTAACCGGAAGGGAATCGAGATTTCGGAACGCGTCCGGGTTCGGCCGGCCCATCACCGCCTTGGCCCGAGTGAGCGGGTAGATGGCGTAGACGACCACAAGAATGCCGACGACAATCAGGACGGCTGCGGTCTTAATGACCTCCCTCGTGGTCTGGGATATTTTTTTCTTTTTTTTCGCCACGGAGTGCGTCCTCATCCGGTAACAGCTTTTCAATCGCGAAAGATCGTCGGGGGGCCCAGGATAGTCAACGGGAAAGTTGCCTGTGGGAGGAAGCGAGGACCACGCTGTCCACTATGCGGTCCCGCGGCGGCGCGGCCGCGCAGGCGGGCGCGGCAGTTCGCCTCGGCGTGGCCGTCGACCGCCGCCGGTGCATGTCGTTGCATAGCGGGCGGCCGAGGCTGAACGGAATTTCACGAGAGCCTTCGAGGGCACGTCCGAAAGAAACTTAACTGACTAATTTACAATGACTTACGAGTCCGTCGTTCGACCCGCGTCGGGGGCCGCGACTCATGGGGGGCGGCACACGAATTGCTGAGCTTGCAGGTGCGAAAGAAGTCTCGAACTCGGCCTGACCGCCGGGTCGGGCGCACATGGCGCACATAATGAGGAGTGAAAACATCGGTACAGGAAATTCGCGGCGGCCTCGGGCGTGCAGCGGCCGGAGGCCGGTCACGAGCGCACCTTGGCCGGTTACCCCGGCGGCGATTTTGTTTGCGATTTCCTGTTGACAAGATTCGCCCTTAGCCCTATATTAGCCTCGGATGATGGGTAAGTTCTCCACATGAAGATTACACAGCGAGACTTTCGAAGAGTCCGTCCTTCCGAGCAGAACGTCTGATACTTCCTTCCCTGGACGGTGAGGGAGCCGTCTTACGGGAACACTGACAGGTTACTATTGCAGAACGCTGCTGCAAGCGAACAGCAAAGGTAAGACGAGTTGAAGCGGATTTCCGAGAAGTACATGATCGGGAGACGCGCGACACGTAACACTTAGTGGTCTGGGGAATGCCTTATCGGATCTAGGCTAAGGGTTGCTTTGCTACGGTCGTAACATCGAACCTGGATTAAGGAGGAAGGTATGACCTTCGGCGCGAAGTCCCCGGGGAACTTTGGTTGGGTGCTCGCATGTGGCGTCATTGTGGCCGGGGCGGCTCTGTGTCCGTCGGCCTCGGCGCAATTGCCCGATTTGGTGATAGATGTCGGGGACACGACGGCCTCGCCCGGGGCGATGAACACGGTTATCCCGGTCTTTTTGAGCAACTATAATGATACGGTGGCGGGATTTAACATCTGGCTGCAGCTCGACCGCCCCGATATCATGATTTTCCAGACCAACACGGATACGGTGGTGGACACACTCCACTGGCGGTGCACGCAGTACAGCGGTTCGGACTGCATCGACTCGGTGGTTGACACGCTGAATTGGGAGTGGGTTACGCTCGATTCGTACATAGTGGAGACCGGGAATTTCGACACCAGCGGCACCCTGATTTCGGGGTGGGAGGCGGTGCAGGCGCGGTCCCTCTCCTCCGTCGGCACGGACCTGAACATCGTCGGTCTGGCCGACTACTACACGGGCGGGGTGACCCCCGGGATCCCGCCGCAGTCGGAAGGGTTGCTGATCAAGGTGCTGGCCGATGTGCTGCAGATTCCGGACACGGCGACGGGGACGAACCGGGACGTGAATATTCTCGTGCAGCATCAGTTCATCGACCACTTCAGCTTCTCGCGGCCCGACGGGTCGGCGATCGGGCTGAAAGACACGGTGGTCCAGGATACGAATTGGTACATTTGCACAGCGTGGGCGGGGGATGTCTGTCTGAACTGGCAGCGGGTGAGTCTCCCGCCGGCCGATTCCTTCTCTGTCGTCTACGACACGACCGTGGTGATCGACTATTCGAAGGTGTTTATTACCGGCGGGTCGTTGCATGTTCTGGAGGGGATCTGCGGGGATGCGAACGGGGACGGGAACCCGGTGGTGCGGATTTCGGACCTGACGTACATGATCCAGTTCCTGTTCCGGGGCGGTCCGGCGCCGGTTCCGCTGTGGGTGGGCAACGTCGACTGCTCGGCCAATCCGCAGCCGAACGTGGCGGACCTCACCTACATGGTTTCGGCGCTGTTCCGGGGCGGTCCGTTGCCGTGCCAGGGACCGCTGTGCAGCAAATAGCGCGGTTGGGACAACAACGCGGCGGGGCCGCTCGCGGCCCCGCCGATTGAGACAGGACGCCGAAGACGAAGAGATGTACTTACCGGTTACTTGCAGAATTGGCGTAGAACACAAGAACTGAACGTTGATTAGGAGAGAACTGCCGGGTCTGCTTCGGCGGGCGCGGCGCAACCAACAACCCGAAAATAGATGGGAAGGAGGACGCACGTAAAGAGGTTACGTTATGACACGCGCTCAAATGAATAGAATGAACGGGACGCTCGACCGTTTCCCCGCGCTTGCCGGAGAGAACGGATTGCGGGTTTGGTGGCTCTCACCTGCGGCCGGTTCCATTACGGTCATTGAGGGGGTTCCGGGAGACGCGTGGAGTGCACGTACGTTCTTATCATCAACAACTGTTAACGAAGTAAGTAGGAGTAAAACATGAAACGCATCGCTTTGTTTACCGCTGCGTTGATGATCCTTTCATTTGGGCTCGCTAGTGCTCAGGATGTCTGTGACTTGGCGGCTCCGCCGGCCGGTTCCTGGGACGGCGGCACAAAGGTCAACACAGGCGTTCCGATCGTGTTCAACATCCGGCTGGCCGTCGATGCGGCGAATCCGGACAACATCATGGGCGCCACGAACGGCTGGACGGTCTATATGACCGGTCCGGGCGCGGGCGGCGCGCTGACCCTGACGACCGCGGTGGCTGATCTGAGCGCGCTGTGGGACGGCGGTCAGCCGATTACCCCGTTCCTCGATGGCACGAGCCCTGAGATGGTCGGTGTGGCGGGCTTCAGCTTCTTCAAGGATGGTCTTCCGGAAGGTTTCTCGGTGAATCCTTACGTGACCATCACGACCAGCCCGATGGACGAGGCGTGGGCGGGCGGACAGCTCTGTATCGACTCGGCCTTCTACCCGCCGGGTGGTTACTGGCTGTGGGCCGACGCGGCTGACCCGGTCGACCGGGTGCCGGCGTGGGGCGGTCCGTACTGCTACACGATCGAGAAGATCCCGAACCTGTGCCCGACGATCACGAATCCGCCGGCGGTGCAGCTGGGCGGCAGCCACTGCACGGCGATCAGCTACGACTTCAACGCGACCGATCCGGAAGCGGATGCGATCACCTTCCACAAGGTGAGCGGCATCGGCAACATCGACCCGGTCTCGGGCGTGTGGTCGTACTCGCCGACGATTGCTGATGTCGGCACGGTGTTCACGGTCGAAGTGACGGCGATCGACGGTTTCCACAATGTGGGCGACTGCCCGATCGTGTCGTTCGACGTGGTCTTCACGAATGCGGCCCCGACCGTGACCTGCCAGGGTCTGAAGCAGGTTGGGAAGGGCAACACGATCACGGTTCAGATCACGAAGAACAATGTCGACTGCGATCCGGGCACGTTCTCGATCGTGAGCGTGACGCCGGCTCCGGTGGGCGCGGTTTCGATTGATCCGAACACGGGTCTGTTGACGTTCGTGACCGACATCACCGATGGCGGCATCCTGTATGACATCGTGGTCGGTTACAGCGACGGTTTGGAGACGGCGACCTGCACGCAGCAGATCGAAGTTCTGCAGACCGAGCCGTTCGGCATCTACATCGAGAAGACGCACATGTCGTTCCAGGGTCAGCACGAGTTTGTCGACGTGTCGATGTTCCAGGGTTCCGAGCAGCTCTGGGGCTTTGACCTGCTGATCGCGTACGACGCCTCGGTGCTGTCGTTCCAGGCGGCGATTCCGGGCGACATCTACGAGGAGTGCGGCTGGGAGTACTTCACGTACCGTTACGGTGCGAATGGTAACTGCGGGAATGCCTGCCCGAGCGGGCTGCTGCGCGTGGTCGGTTTTGCCGAGACCAACAACGGCGCCAACCACCCGACCTGCTTCGGTATGGCGTATCCGTACTCGCTGTTCACGCTGGACTTCCTGGTTTCGGACAACCGGACCTACGAGTGCCAGTATGCGCCGATCCGCTTCTTCTGGCTCGACTGCGGCGACAACGCCCTGTCGTACCACGAGATTGCGGCTCCGGAGCCCTATAGCCAGGTCCTCGGCATCAGCCGCTTTGTCTATGACAATGCGTTCGATGCGGCCGGCAATTTCGTTCCGGCGAACGGTATGTTGATTCCGATGGCGCTGACGTTCCCGTCGTGGGGCGGCGCGATCGACGAGTGCGACGACATTTACAATCCGGACAAGCCGGCGCCGATCCGCTTTGTGGACTTCTACAACGGCGGTATCGACATCGCCTGCGCTGACTCGATCGACGCGCGCGGCGACATCAACCTCGACGGCCAGGCGAACACCATTGCCGACGCAGTGCTCTTCAGCAACTACTTCGTGTATGGTCTGGGCGTGTTCACGGTCAACGTGCAGGGCCAGATTGCCGCGACCGACGTCAATGCCGATGGTATTGCGCTGAGCGTGGCCGACCTGGTGTACCTGATCCGTGTGGTCGTGGGTGATGCGCTGCCGTATGCGAAGCTGTCGCCGGTGACGGCGCAGATCAGCAACGTGGGCGGCGTGCTGTCCGTCGACCAGAGCATGGGCGCGGCCTATGTCGTGGTTGAGGGCCAGGCGAACCCGACCCTGTTGGCTTCGGGCGTTGACATGAAGTATGCCTACGATGCGACCGAGAACGTCACGCGCGTGCTGGTTGTCGGCATGGCGCAGGGCGCGGCCTTCCAGGGCGACTTCCTCCAGGTCAACGGCACCGTCCGCAGCATCGAGATGGCCACGTACTACGGTGCGCCGGTCACTGCGAAGCTGCCGTCCACCTTCGAGCTGCTCCAGAACTACCCGAACCCGTTCAACCCGACGACGACGATCAGCTTCACGCTGCCCACGACGTCGGACTACACCATCACGGTGTACAACGTGACGGGCCAGGTGGTGGCCAGCCACAGCGGCAACGGCCAGGGCCAGATCGACTGGACGTTCGATGCGAGCAAACTGAGCTCGGGGATCTACTTCTACAACGTGGCCGCCGGTGACAACAGCGCCACCAAGAAGATGGTCCTGATTAAGTAATCTGAGCATTAGCTTGGATCACATGTCCCCGGGAAGGTTCAAGCCTTCCCGGGGCCTTTTACCCGAAAGGAGACGCCACAGCGCACTTGATAGCGAAGCAGCAGTGACAGGGAGCCGAAGGAAAGAGACGAGATGACCGCGCGTATGTGGTGCCTTAGCAATGGGGGATCTCCAACATCGGTCATCTTTTTTTGTCCAGGGCTGACAGGTCCTACCCGAAAGGATGATGTGCACGAGGTTGCGGGAGTGCACGCTCATTCAACCGCCAACGTGGAACTGCGACTTTCCCTCGCCCGAAAACTCGCCCGGAGAATTACAGGGGGCTCCATCGGAGATTAGATACTAAGACCCGGCAGAACGCCGAGATTTGATGTTAAGTACTTGAGGTGTGGGTTCTTACAGGGAGTTAAGAAGGACCCCCCAAAACGTCTTCATCAGGTCCGCCACCGTCAGGGACAGACCCGGTGCGCCGGCAGGTCGGGCCGCTGTTCGGTCCGGAGTTTGCTTAGTGAGGAGCGGTATGTTCCGTCTCGCTACATATATTAATTGTGGTTCACGCGCACTTTTCGGGATTGTGATGTATATTGGGGTGATCCGGTGGGCGATGGAGTGCCGGTCCGATCGACGCCATGTTCTCGATCTGGGTACGGTTGGCGACCGCGAACCGAATCCATGTCGGGGCCAGGGTGTTTCTGCTGGTCTCAGAGATCCCGGGAAAACCCGCGGGCGGCAGCCCGCCCGGCGGCCCGGTGCGTACCTGATACGGAAAGATAATCGTTTGAGTCCCGTGGAGGATCGTATATGACAAGGCTCTTGACGGTACTGGCGGCGGTCTGTGGCCTGGTGCTGATCGGTGCGGCCGATCAGGCGAACGCCCAGAGCAGTCCGCTGAGTTGCGCCAATCAGCTGGCCAACATGAACCTGTTCCCCGACAGCATCCGGGTGCTTCCGGCAACCGGACGGCCCGGGGATACGATCAACGTGCAGATCGGCATGCGGAACACCAAGAAGGCGGCCGCCTGGGCGCTCTATCTCGATGTGGATACGACCTGGCTGAAGCCGATTCTGAACCAGTACGACCCGATCGAGGATGCGTACGAGTACAAAATCCTCCCGACGGGCCGGGTGGACACGACCGCCCTTGACCGGTTCACGGCCAACAACGAAAAGGACTATCCCTCGATCGCCGATCATCTCCGCCTGAAAATCCTCGGGCTGCCCAAGTCGACGGGGATCCGGGCGGCCATTGACTCCGGGCGCGGGTCGATCATCAGCATGCCGATGGTGATCACGGAGGGAACGCCCCACAACACGCAGACGTCGCTGACCTGGTACTATGCCGACATCGTCGACCCG
>CAZTQK010000327.1:0-7360 GCA_964615635.1 uncultured Planctomycetales bacterium | reverse complement strand
ATCGATCGACCGTGATAGACATCCGGGCTGAGGCGCAACCCGCGTTGGCGCGGATCGTAGTGGTCGCCCAGGTAGCTGTTGACCGGTTCGATGGCAACATCGTGGATGCCTTCGCTATCCAGGATGGCCTGGGCGACGTCTCGACCCGTCCAGCCCCGGCGGGTCGTCATCTCCTTGGCCCTGGCGAAGGTCGATCTCACCTTGAAACTGGCATAGATCGCAAGCAATATGCCGGGGCCGACGAACACGAAGTAAACTGGATCCCACCAACCAAGCATATCAACCTCCTTCCAGCGGCTACCGTGGCGCGCTGGGACCACACCGCTGTGTCGACCGATTGTACGTCAGGCCGCACTCCAGGGGTCGACGCAATCGCGGTGCCACGGCTCCGATTCTCTGTAAGAAGCAACGAGATAGGCACTTAGCACCCATCCGCAAATAGACAACCCGGTCAATCTGGCAGCTTACGTCTCATCCTGGAGGTCCGATTCGTCGAGGACTTCGAAACTGTGTGCGCGCAGCGTATCGATCGCCAAGTCGATGTTATCGACGTAGATGGCGATTGCCGACCCCTTTTGCAGCGGGAGCAGAGGATAGGCGTAGGAGATGTTGATCTCCGCTCCGAGCAAGGCTGCCCAGACGGTCAGAAGGCCTCGCTTGCCCTTGGGCAGGCGGACCACGACCACCTCTGCCACGGTCACGTCGAAGCCGGCATCGCCAAGGATGTGAATCGCTTCGTCGGCCGCGTCGAAGAGCAGCCGAACGATGGCGCAGTCGACGAGGTCGACAATCGAGAGCGATAGCATCCTAATGTCTTTGTTTTCGAATAGTTGCGTGATTTTCAGGAGCTGGCCAAGGCGGTTTTCGACGAAGACGGAAATCTGACGAACCGCCGGTGCTTCCTGCCCCTCCAGCGTTTCGTAGGGTCTGCGTAGCAAGGGCATGTGTCTATCTTACCTCATGAACGTCTGCCGATGCCAATGCCCGATCCGCGCCGCCTGCCACTCTGGCAGTCGAGTGCCCATAGCATCCAAATCGGAATCGAGCTGTAAGCATTTGTATAAAAAGAGGTTATGTAATACGAGAGGAAGGATAAGCGATTGGCATCTTTCTTGCATTCATGGATTCGACATGGATGGTGTCTGCGCACGCGATGCCACGTGCGATTAAGGAGACTGAAAGCATGTCAAAAATCATCGGAATCGATCTGGGAACCACGAACTCGGTCGTGGCGATCATGGAGGGCGACCAGCCCAAGGTGCTGACGAACGCTCAAGGATCGCGTCTGACCCCGTCCGTCGTGGGTTTCACGGACAAGGGCGAGCAGCTCGTTGGCCAGATCGCCAAGCACCAGCAGGTGACTAATCCGGAGAACACGGTCTTCTCGATCAAGCGGTTCATGGGCCGCCGCCATTATGAGGTGCAGTCCGAAGAGAAGACGGTGCCTTACAAGATCGTTGGTGGCCAGCAGGAGCTGGTGAAAGTCGAGGTTCGCGGCAAGCAATACACACCGCCGGAGGTTTCCGCGATTGTTCTGCGAGACCTGAAGAAGACGGCCGAGGACTATCTCGGTGAAAAAGTCACCCGTGCGGTCATCACCGTGCCGGCCTACTTCAACGACGCCCAGCGCCAGGCCACAAAGGATGCGGGCGAAATCGCAGGCCTCAAGGTCGAGAGGATCATCAACGAGCCGACCGCAGCCGCTCTGGCTTACGGCCTGGAGAAGAAGAAGAACGAGAAGATCGCCGTTTTTGACCTTGGCGGCGGCACCTTCGATATTTCGATTCTTGACATCGGCGACAGCGTGTTCGAGGTGCTCAGCACCAACGGCGATACCCACCTTGGCGGTGACGATTACGATAAGATGCTGATCGACTATGTCGCCGAGGAGTTCCGCCGCAAGGAAGGGATCGACCTTCGCAAGGATCCGATGGCGCTGCAGCGGCTCAAGGAGGCCTGCGAAAAGGCCAAGTGCGAGCTCTCGACCGTGCAGGAGACCACGATCAACCTGCCGTTCATCACCGCGGATCAGAGCGGGCCGAAGCACATGCAGGAGAAGCTGACACGGGCCAAGTTCGAGCAGTTGACTCAGTCGTTGACCGAACGATGCCGCCAGCCGGTGATGACGGCGCTGTCCGACGCCAAGCTGAGCCCGAAAGACATTGACGAAGTCGTGCTCGTTGGCGGGTCGACGCGGATGCCGGTCGTTCAGCGATTGGCGAAGGAGGTCTTCGGCAAGGACCCGAACAAGAGCATCAATCCTGACGAGGTGGTTGCGGTCGGGGCAGCGATCCAGGGAGCGGTTCTGGCCGGCGAGAAGGACGATATCGTGCTGCTGGATGTCACGCCCCTATCACTCGGCGTCGAGACGCTCGGCAGCGTGATGACCAAGCTCATCGAGAAGAACACGACCATCCCGACCAGCAGGAAGGAGACCTTCAGTACGGCCGCCGACGGACAGACGGAGGTCACGATCCACATTTTGCAGGGCGAGCGGCAGATGGCCGGCGACAACCGGTCGCTGGGGCGATTCAATCTGACCGGCATCCCGCCGGCGCCGCGCGGCATTCCGCAAATCGAGGTTACGTTCGACATCGACGCGAACGGCATCCTGAACGTCTCGGCCAAGGACCTCGGCACCGGCAAGGCCCAATCGATTCGCATCGAGGGGTCGAGCGGCCTGAACAAGGAGGAGATCGACCGGATGCGTCGCGAGGCCGAGGAACATGCGGCCGAGGATCAGAGTCGCCGCGAGTTGATCGAGGTCCGCAACCAGGCCGACAACATGATCTACCAGACGGAGCGGACGCTGAAGGAGCATGGTGAGAAGGTGCCGGCCAACGAGCGAGGGAACGTCGAGGCGGCCGTCAATCAACTCAAGGAAGCCATGAAGGGCGACGACAAGAGCGCCATTCAGCGGGCCATGGAGCAGGTGGCAACGTCCTCACAGACCATTGGGAAGATCATCTACGAAGAGGTGGCTCGCAAGTCAGGCGGAGCGGCAGACCAGGGAGCAACTGCCGGTTCGGCTGCAGGCGAGTCATCGCAGGCAAAGGCAGATGACGTGATCGACGCCGAGTTCGAAGAGAAGAAGTAGACACACGAAGACGACGGCGCGGCGAACTGACCGTTTCCTGCCGACCACAGAATACGCCGTGAATGTGGGAACGGACGTCGATGCGGGGATTCTGACCCTCTACGACCCGCAATGCATCATCGATCCTTCGCCCTCGCGGCGGCTGATTGCTCCCCCACTTGGGGCAAGGGGCACCCGTACAGTAGGGACGTTCTCGCACGCTGAGGAATCGGTCACCCTGCGTTACGAATAGCACCTGTGGACGACCCACTCCGCCGAAGCAGCCGCTTGGGCTGCGAAGGGCGGAGACTCCTCATGGTACACGGCGCTTCTCGGATTGCCCGCCTCCCCTGTTCGACGGGTATAATGTCGTTGTTGCGATGGGCTCGATGGGGGCTTGCCGAGGGGCACTGATGTTTCGTTTATGGATTGCGGTTCTGCTCACAAGTAGTGTTCTGACAGTCGCGTCGGTGCGCGCGGAGCCGGTCCCTGCCGATCTACTGCGCGTCGAGCAACTGCAGAACACACTGGCGGCCGTGGCCGAAGGGGTTCGCCCCAGCGTGGTTGCAATTCGTGCCCTGCGCCGGTTCAGGGCACCGCACGGCAATCCGGGAACAACCACCTCGCCCTCGGGCAGGGGCGGACCGATGCGAGGGATGCTCATCCCTTCGATCGGCAGCGGCATCATCATCGATCGCCAGGGGCTGATCCTGACCAACGAGCACGTGGTCCACGACGTGGAGCCGGACGGGATCGAGTGCATTCTATCGACCGGAGACCGCTACACCGTCCAGGGTATGACCACCGATCCGCGGAGCGATCTGGCCGTTCTCTCGATTGACGCCGAGAACCTCAAACCGGCCGCGTGGGGCGACGTCGAGATCCTACGGCAGGGACACTTCGTCGTTGTGCTGGGAAACCCGCTGGGCAGTGCGTCCGACGGCGACGGTCGTGCGGCGATGTCCTTCGGCATCGTCAGCGCGCTTGGACAGGACCTGACGCAGAAGCTCGACCCCGGCCGCTATTACGGGAATCTCATCCAGACGGATGCACGCATCAACCCCGGCAACGGCGGCGGCCCGTTGGTCAATCTCAAGGGCGAGGTGATCGGCATCACGACGGCGGTTTCGTCGCGTTCGGGCGGCAGCGACGGCGTCGGGTACGCTATTTCGCTGAGTGCGGAAACGCGATGGATTATCGAGCAGTTGGTCGACGGCCAGGATATCAAGTACGGCTACCTTGGTGTTCACCTTCAGGACCTCAACCGTCCAAGGGTCGGCAATCGCGCGGGCGTGGGGATCGTCATTTCCTCCATCGAGCCGGAATCACCCGCACAACGAGCCGGGCTCAAGGAAGGCGACGCGATCCTGCGGTTTGACAAGAAGCCGGTCGGAAGCGCGGACGAACTCATACGGCTGGTGGCCATGGCCGGTGCCGGCAAGGCGGTGCCGGTCTCGATCGTGCGAGACGGTCAGCCATTGGATCTGAGCGTCGTGCCCGGGCTACGGCCGGCACCCGATCGCGGCGTGAACGTTGAGCCGGATTTCATCTGGCGAGGCATGACTTTCTCGGTTCCGAATTCGGACATACGCTCCCGCTTCGCCCTGCCGGAGCCGGTAGCAGGGCCGGTGATCACCGCGGTTGTGGCCGGCACCCCGGCCGACAAGGCAGGCGTTCGCCCCGGCGAAGTCGTCTCGGCCCTTAACGGTCAACCCGTTCGCGGGTTCCGGCATTTCCGGCGTTCGATCCTGCCCTTGCGGGGCGCTGTCAAGATCACCGTGGGGGGCAAGCCTCCCCGTGAGCTGGCCATCCCCTGAGGTCCATTCTGACACGGGATCGCATGGACCGCACTGGACAATCGGGCCTCTTCGGCGACTACTACCATGGATAGTCTATCTGGGGTGATGTGAGGATTACGGTGTGACTGTGAAAGATGGAACGCTGGTTCTCGGGACGATCAACGGCGATCAATCGGCGTTTGCCGAGTTGTACGACCGCCGGGCCCGCCTGATACGAGCGGTGTGCTATGACGAGACGCACGATTCTCACCTGGCCGCGGAGTTGACCCAGGAGGTGTTCCTCCGGGCGTACAAGAACCTGCGTCGCTTGCACGACCCGGACAAGTTCGGCTCCTGGCTCGTCGGGATTGCCCGGAACATGTGCCGCGACTGGCGCCGCAAGCGGCTTCGCGAGGAGCGCGCAACAGCCGGTCTGACGCAGCAGCGGATACAGGCCGGCTGCCAAGTGGAACCGCCCGACGAGTGCCTGATGGAACTGCGTGACGCGATTGCCGGCCGTCTGGCGCAGGGCAGCCGGTGCAGACCGTTGACGCAGCAGGAGCGTCTGGCCCTGCATGCCTTCTATCTGCAGGGCCGAAGCGTCGAGGAGGCCCGGGGCGTTCTCGGGCTGTCGAGATCGGGTTTCTATCGCGTGCTGTCGTCCGCGTGCGAGAGATTGCGGAAGCTGTTTGAAGGCGAGGCGGATGACGAGAGCTGCCGAGCCATCAAGGGGAGTAGCCCGCTTGGGGAGGTGCAGTCATGACTTGCCCCAATAAGAGAGAATTGGACCTGTTGGCCATGGAGGTGCTCGATGATGAGCGTCAAGCTCAACTCCGGGCGCATGTCCGCGATTGCGCTGAATGCCGGAAAGGCTACGAGGCGTCGCGGCGGGCCCACTTCGAGCGCATCCGCATGTACGACCAATTCGATCGCGGTCACGACGAGCTGCGCGAGCAGTTGATCGCCGCATTGCCGGCAAAGCCGGGCCGTTCAAGGGCCGACTGGGTTGTGCGCGGCTGGCGGCGTTTCGGAGACGTTGTGATGTCAACCACTCACAAACACAAGACCCGCGGCGTCGCAGCTGTTCTGGCGGCGGCCGCCGGCATCGCGCTGGTGGTAACACTGCTCATTCCGGAGCCCGGGAAGGGTGCCTTCGCCGCCGCGATTGAGCAATTCCACAAAGCCAAGACCATTGTGTGTCGCGTCTCTTCTCCCGAGCCGATCGAAGTGCTTGGACTCAAGTTCGAGGCTACGGGGAAGACGTATATCTCTGCCGAGTACGGGAGTCGATCCGAGCGGTACGGGAACGGTATGCTCGTCTCGCTGACTTTCACGCCGCTGGAGGGGCCCATGACCGTGGTGAACCCGCTGGGTCGGACGTACATGGTCGTGGACATGGATAAAGTCCAACCCGACGCGCAGCGAGGGGCCAACCCCGATGCGTTCATTCGACAACTGCAATCCGTCAGCGACAAGGCCGACCGCGAGCTCGGATCGGCCAACATTGACGGCGTGGAAGCGATGGGGTTTGAGATGGTTGGGGCGGCAGGAAAGCCCAAGTCCATCCCCGACATGCGAGCTGAACTGTGGGTTGATCCCCGGACCGGGCTGCCCGTCCGGTATGTTGTCGAGATACCGGGTCTGCAGGCCGGGAAGACAATGAGCATGGTCTACGACCAGTTCGAATGGGACACTCCGCTTGATCCGAAGCTGTTCGAGCCTGACATTCCGGCGAACTATACGCGTCTGGACGCCGAGATGCCCGCAATGGATGAACACAGTCTGATCAACGGCCTCTCTAAATTCGCCGACAAGACGGGGAAATACCCGACGGAAATGAACATGGGCAGGATCGTAGGCGAACTGATGCTCTCGACTGCCAAGGAGATACTGAATGGCAAGAAGCCGGACAACCAAGTGCAGGCTCAGGAGTCGCTTGAGATCGGCGCTGCCTGCGTCTTCTACATGCAGCTCCAGGAAAAGGGGTGTTCGGCGGAATACCATGGGAAAACGGTCAAACCGGGGCAAGCGGATGCCGAACTCGTCCGCTGGAAGCTGCCGGATGGCCAGTGGCGTGTGATCTACGGCAGCCTCCGAGCCGAGACCCTACCGGCGGACCGGCAGTGATCTCGGACGAGCCACGGTTGCCCCATTGCTTTGTACGTGTTTAGCGTGCAAGACAGCGGGTCAGGTACTTTTTGCCGTCTTCTTGTCGCCGACGAGTCCCGCCGGACTGAGCCGAACTCTCCAAATTGCGCCGCCAACCGCATTTGGGCAAAAAGAGCCAGACGCCAGCACGCTAAACACGTAAGGAATCTGGTTCCAACGAACCTTCACCCGAAATCGCCTTGTGGTCGGCTGGGGCGGACCCCGCGGGAATGATCCCCCTGAGTGGACCCTGCCCGGGCGGTCACGCCTTACCGGATTTGAGGAAGTATTCCATGAGTTCGTAGCCGGGGTCGATGCGGAGGCCGGATTCTTCGGCCTGAGCCTCGCTGAAGCGTTC
>CAZTQK010000326.1:0-7362 GCA_964615635.1 uncultured Planctomycetales bacterium | reverse complement strand
CCTTGGCGGCTCGGGCGGTCGGCGCGGAGTATCTCCTCTGGGTCCTGTGGCTTCATAACACGGCAGGGCGCTCAGAGAAACGCGGTTGGGCCGGAACACACCGCCGAGCGGAATGACCAATGCCCAAGCCTCAATGACCAGTCCCCACCTTCGGCGAGGTCTGCGAAATGTCCAAATCCGAATGTCGAAGACTCGCCGCGGCGAGACGAAGGCCGAATGACGAATGAATGACGAATGACGAAACCCAAATGTCGAACGAGGATGTGGGCGCGGATCACCAGGTTGCGGGGGTAAGGGGCGGGGGGGCGAAGAAGACACCCGCCACGGCGGGCAGGCCCGCCGCGGTCGCCACGGCGACCAGGACGGGCAAACTCCGACGCGGGGACGCGGAGAAGGCTGGACCGCGGGCGGTCCGGATAGACGGGCACGAAAAAGTCCGTCGCAGCGGATTCGACGGGGCGAACACAAGAGGACATAAAAAGGGGGGCGGGCGTTGGGGGCTAGCTCGGCGGGGCTGCTGTGGGAAGCGCGCTGCGCGGGACGAGTTGGGACGAGTGACGTGTGCGGAGCATGGTCTCGGACCCGTGGGTGCTATGAACCGTTGGCCGTTGAAAGCTCTGCCTGCTTCAGAACGAGCTGGGTGGCGTCTTCGGAGAGGTCCGGCGGATAGCCATATCGGGCCAGCAGGCGACGAACGCTGCGGCGCAGGTCGGCGCGGACGGATTCGCGCTGGGTCCAGTCGAGCTTGGGCATGCGCTTGACCATTTCGGTCAGCTCGCGGGCCATGAGGCGGAGGGTGTTCGACTGCATGACCTCCTTGGCCGAGCCGTTCTCGGCCAGGGCGTCGTAGAAGGCGGTTTCTTCTTCGCTGATTCCGAGTTCCTGTCCGCGTTTTTGGGCGTCGCGAACCCAGTTTGCGAGGTCGAGCAGGCGGGCGATCATTTCCGCGGTCGTGATGGCCTTGTTCGTGTATCGCGTCATGGCATCTTCGAGCGCTTGCCGGAACTTTCTGCTGAGGACAAGATTCTTGCGCTCAACAACACGGATCTGGTCATTGAGCAGCTTGCGGAGCGTTTCCAGGGCGAGATTCTTCAGCTCCAGGTTGGCTACGCGCGACAAAAACTCGTCTGAGAGAATGTCAAGTTGCGCCGCCGGCAGCCCCGCGGCTTCAAAGAGGTCGATGACCTCGCCCGCGTCCACAGCGCCGCCGATGACCTGACGCACAGCGGCGTCAATGTCGCCTCTGCGAGCGCTCGGGGTGTCGCCGCGCTCGTCCGCCAAGCGCTTGCGGATCATGGCGGCCAAGCGTTGGAAGAACGCCAAGTGCGGGGCGATGGCTTCAGTCTCCGGCAACGGCACGGCCAGTGCGAATCCAGTTGCGAGTTCCTTTACCATGGTTCGGAAACGCTTCCAGCCGTCGTCCTGCGTATAAACGTAGTCGATCGCGCCCAGGTAGAGCCTGAGCACCTGCCGGGGGTCGGCATCAAGCGCCGCCGCGTAATCAAACCCATGGAAGAACCCCCACAGCTTCTCGAAGACCGCCTTCATCGCCGGGACGGCTTCCTCCTGCACCTTCCTGACGGCCTCACCGGTTCCACCTGCCTGTGTGTAGGTCGCCAGCGCGTCTGCGAACTGATCGGCCAGCCCCAGCATATCCACGACCAGGCCGCCGGGTTTCTCGCCATACACGCGGTTTACCCGGGCGATGGCCTGCATGAGGTTGTGACCGGCCAGTGGCTTGTCGAGGTACATCGTGTGGGCCGGCGGGACATCGAAGCCGGTGAGCCACATATCGCACACGATAACCAGTCGCAGATCGTCCTCAGGATCTTTGAAACGCCGGGCCAAAGCTTCTCGACGACTCTTCGTTCGGCCGTGTGCGCTGATCCGAGCCGCCCGCTGCTCGTAGGCGGCATCCTCCTCGCCTTCACGCTTCGGAGGAACGTTCGCGTCCATCACGACTTTCATGAAACCGACACCGTCGTCATCCGCGTGCCAATTCGGCCGAATCGCCGCGATCTTCTCGTACAGATCCATGCAGATGTTGCGGCTCATGCAGACCACCATCGCCTTGCCTTCCATGGCGGCGCGGCGCTTCTCAAAGTGCTCCACGATGAAGGCCGCCACGCGATCCAGACGCTGAGGCGCTCCGACGAGCGTCTCCAGCGGTATCTGCACATTCTCGGCGAGCTCCTCACCCGACTTTGAAGCGGCAGCGGCTGCTTCGATCTCTCTTTCGGCCTCGGCTGCTCCGGCGTCGTCCACGGTCAGTTTGACAATGTGCGATTCGTAGTAAATGGGCTTGGTCGCGCCATCTTCGACCGCCTGGCGGATGTCGTAGACATCGGAGTACGTGCCAAACACCCGCGGTGTGCTCCTGTCGCCGCGGTCGAGCGGTGTGCCGGTGAAGCCGACGAACGTCGCATTGGGCAGTGCGTCGCGCATCCAGCGCGCGCCGCCCTCGACAAAGCCGTACTGACTGCGGTGGGCCTCGTCGGGCATTACGACAATGTTGGCGCGAGCGCTGATCTGGCCTTGTTCTTCGGTGAACTTGAAGATGGTCGTGAAAATGACACCGCCCGATGCTCGATCGAGCAGTTCCTTGAGGTGTTTGCGGCTCTCGGCCTGTATCGGGTCCTGGCGCAGCAGGAGCCGGCCGCGCGCGAAGGTGCCGAAAAGCTGGTCGTCGAGGTCGTTTCGGTCGGTGACCATGACGATCGTCGGGTTGGCCATGGCCGGCTCGCGGATCAGCGCGCCGGCGAGCATAAGCATGGTCAACGACTTCCCGGAGCCCTGGGTATGCCAGACCACACCGCCCTTGCCGCCGTCCTCGGTCGTGTTGACGCCGGCCGGCGGCTTGAGTGCGGCCAGCACCCGCGCCCGCGTCTGCCTGACCGCGCGGAACTGGTGATACCCGGCGATTTTCTTGGCGATGTTGCCGCGATCGTCCTGTTCAAAGACAACGCAGGAGCGGAGATAGTCGAGAAAGGCCGAGGGCTCGAACAGTTCACGAATCAAGCTTTCAAGCGTGGGCTCGCCGCCGCGCGCCGGACGCCAAGGCATGAACCGCTGTCGGCCGCTGGTGATGGAACCGACACGGGTTAGCAGTCCATCGGAGGGGATCAGAAGCACGTTCGGTATGAACAGGTCCGGCGCGGTTTCTCGATATCGCGTAATCTGGCCGATCGCCGTGTCCAGGTCCGCGGATTCATCGGCTGGGTCCTTCAATTCGATGATAGCCAGAGGCAGACCATTGACATAGACGATGAGGTCAGGGCGGATGGTCTTTCCGCCGGGTCCCTGAATGGTCAGTTGTCGCACAACGAGAAAGTCGTTGTCAGCCGGGTTGTCGAAGTCGACGAGCCGTGCGCGGCCGCCGCGCATCTCGCCCGTCGCTGTGTCCTTGTACTCGACTTCGACGCCGTCAGTTAGCAGCGTGTGGAACCAGCGGTTGTTTTCGATGAGGGTGGGATGGGGCGGCCGAGCAAGTCCACGGACGGCCTGCTCGATCTCGGCATCAGCCAGAAGGGGGTTCAGCCGCCGGACAGCCTGGGCAAGCCGCCCAGCCAGCATCGACCGGTCCCAATCAGCGCGCTCGCCCGGCGCAGCCTCGGGCGAGAGGTTGCGGCCATCGGCCAAGCGGAACCCCGCCGAGCGGAATTGCTCCGTGCTGACTTGCTCCAGGATGTTCTCACTCAGCTCGCTCATGGGACAGCATCTGTGTGTAACTTATTACTGTACATGATGTTATGCTTTATTGCGTTTGTGCCTCAGCCGTGAGTGACAACGCGGCTTGTGCATCACGGAATGGCCTTTCGTGATGCACAACAGGGCTTGTCTCACACCGATGATGCTCAAAACACAGTCGGTCCCTCAGCAATGCTCAGCAGTTCGACGAAGGCGAGGATTGCCGGCCGTCGGCCTTGCCCCGCTCGTATCTCTCGCAACAGCCCCTGATCCCGCACCACGCGGACGATCCGCTCGGCGGTAGGCTTTGGGATGCCGGCCGCAGAAACGAAGTCCGAGGTCCTAAAAACGGGGAGGCGGAAGAACCAGTCCAGGGCCCTCACCGCATACTGCGAACGGGTTTGCTCCGCGATCCAGTCCTTCTTTGCTCGGTACAGTTCCAAGATGGCTTTCGCTTTGGCCTCATTAGCCCTCGCCTGTTCGAGAAGTGCGGTCAGGAAGAATGCGCACCAACTGGTCCAGTCACCGTCGCGCGAGACGGCCAGCAGCCGCTCATAGTATTCGTCGCGGTGGGCCTCCAGAAAAGCGCTGATGTAGAAGTTTGGCGCGGTCAGCAGCTTCTTGTCCACGAGAAACAGCGGCACGAGCAGCCGGCCCACGCGGCCGTTCCCGTCGAGAAACGGGTGAATCGCCTCGAACTCGGCGTGGATGATGGCCAGTTGCACGAGCTTGTCCAGCGCTTCGCTGTGCAGATATTTTTCCCATGCGGACATGGCGTCAGGCAGGGTGTCCGCGCCGGGAGGCACAAAATGCGCTCCCTCCAGCGTGCAGCCTTGCGGGCCAATCCAGTTGGGTAGCCGGCGATATTCCCCGGGCGTCTTGTTCTGACCGCGCACGCCTTCCAACAACACGCGATGCGCTTCCCTCACCACGCGTTGCGATAGGGGCAGTGTTCTCATGAGCGTCTCCGCGTGGCGGAGCGCGGAGCGGTAGTTCAATATCTCCTGGATATCATTGCGTTTTTCACCCGTGGCCGTGTCCTCCGCGGCTTCAAACTCCAGCACCTCCCCGAAGGTTGCCTGCGTGCCCTCGATCTTGCTCGACAGCACCGCTTCCTGCGTGGTCAACGGCGACAGCAGCACGGCGGCGTTGGGAATTCCGTGCAACACACCCTCGTACCTCGCCACGGCCGCATTGGCCGGACCGATCAGCGGCAGCAGCCGCGGCCAATCCAGTGTGGCCGGCGGAAATTTCCCTTGGTGGTACTTCGTCGCAGCCATCAGACGGGCCTCCCCAACTCGGTTTCGCTCGCGCGGCAATCTCCTGAAGGCCCCTTCGGCCAGAGCGTGTCGCGGGTGACGGCGAGGCTGCTAGTGTTGGAACGAATCATGCTCATCCTTTCCTGGGCTCCGGATATGCCTCCGCTCTCAGGCACACGATGCGCTCGCGGAGGCGCTGCATGGCCTCGTATCGCGGACCGGATTTCGTCGGGTATTCCTCCTCGTCCATCAGCGCCGAGTGGGTCACCGCTTCGAGGCAGTCCAGGTCCCACGGGTAAAAGCCGATCGGCCGCGTGCCCCGGTAGTTGTCGATCCGCCGGTCCAGCCCGTAGGCCTCGGCCATGTTCCAGGTGAACCGCTTGAGTTCCTCCAGTTCCAGCCCCGTGATCAGGATCGGGTACCGCCTGTCTCTTCGTCCCGGCTTCATGCCGCACCTCCGACGCACTTCTCGGCGTCTTTCACCCGGATCTCGCCGGAGAGGAGCTTCGGAAGAAGCAGGTCACGGAGGGCCCCCAGCGTGCCGGACTCCGCCGCGTTATTCGCGATCAAGTCACGGAGAGCCGCGAGTTTCGGGGCAATCTCTCGCTGCTGGTTCGTGGCGGGCAAGGTGATCTCCATGTTTCGCTGGTCTCTCAGGCTGACGTAATCGGCCATATCCGTCTGGCCTTTGAGGGCATCGATCTGCATCCGAAATTCGCTGCTATGCATCCACTGATAGAGCACATGCGGATCGATGGCCTCCCTGTCGAGCGCCCGCCAGAAGCAAAGCTGCGGCGCATACACGAAACGCGGCGTATGCGCGGTTACCTGAGCGATCCGGCCAACTGTCCCTTTCGAAGTGAAAACGGCGTCGAGAGGCACGCTTACCTTCTCCCGTGCCGCCGCAATCCCTTCTGAACCGAGCAACTCCGCGTCCGCAAAATCGAAGCCACTGTCCAGTAGATTCCCCGCCCGCGCGAACGGTAATCCCTGCACACGCAGCTCGATGCGCTTCGCACGATAACCGTCGTTAACGGCCAGCAAACCCGAGTCAATCAGATCGTGCACCAGCCTTGTCGACGCACTACCGGCGGTCCTTTCAAGCCAATCCTCGAAGATCGCCCGCGCCAGCCGCTCCAGCGTCCGATTCATCCGCCGATTCAACTCGATCTTGTCGTCCAATGCTCCCAATACGCAGGCGATACCGCGTTGATCCGAGAGCGGTGGTATCGGCAGCTCAAAACTCGGCACATCGGCACACTTCAGGCTGTCGAATACGGCGCCCGCGTTCAGGAACGTCCGTATCTGATCCCACCAAGCAGGGCTCCGGACAAGCCAACGGAGAAACGGTGGGTACACGTGGGATCCAGAAGCACGTAAGAGAACAAGATTCTGGCCGAGAGCGAATTCATCGCTTGGCCGCACAAACGCCGTTTCGCCGGGGTTGCAGCGACGAGACAGGACCACGTCGTACGCTTGTGGAGCAGCTTTGCGTGTCCACTCAACAAAGTCTTCCCAGCATATCTTTCTCGCTTCAGTCAGATTGAGGCGGCCCTGCTGCATTTCCGGAATCGTGACGTACGAGTACCCGGTCTCGACAGGCGACGGTGTCTTATGTACGCAGTCAATCAAGCTGATGCCGGCATCGCGAAGCGTCATGAGTACCCACCCGTCATGCATCGCCCACCCCCTCTCTTTCGCCTCTGTTCAAGCCCTCCGCATCAAACTTCCGGTGATTGCGGAGGCTCTTGTGCAGGCTCCTGAGGGTGATCCGTGGCCGGATCGGCCCGCGTTTCCTGGCGGCGCGGATCATGGCGACAATGTCGGCCAGCATGGCTTCGTAGTCCGGCGTCCGGACGATCTGCTCGGTGGACGGCTTCGGGCGCTTCGACGAAGCTTTTCCGTCGCGACGTTCAGGCACCGCTGCGCTCCTTGCCCTTGGGTCGGTAGTCATTGGGGTCCAGGCACTGGTCGTAGATGGCGCGGTCGATCCTGATCCAGTCGGTGCCGTTGATCCCGCGCGTGTTGTTGTACGTGGGGCTGATGGGAAAGGCGCAAGCCAGCTTGATCCAGCGGTCCTGCTGAATGGAGATACTCCTCACTTCGTCGGCGACTTCAGACAAGTCCTGGTCCTGACTGAACACCAGGCCCACGTCGAACCGGTTCTCGCGGGCCATGCGAACGATATCAAGGGCGATGCGGATGTCGATGCCTTTCTCCTGGCCGACCAGGACGGTGGTGGCGGTTCCGTTGGGCAAGCGGACGGTCTGATTGCGGTAGCGAAGATGGCGGGAGAAGGTCGTAATTCCGCGCCTGCCCATGCTGCGGAGTTTGTCGGTCCAGAACTGGTTCCAGACCGGGTCGTCCTGCGGGCTGGGAAGCCCGGTGTAGAAGTGAGCTCCAGACAGATGCCAGC
>CAZTQK010000325.1:0-7371 GCA_964615635.1 uncultured Planctomycetales bacterium | reverse complement strand
TTATCGAGGTTGAACGAGCAGCCGGCGGGCACCGTCACGTCTGCGGCTCGCGAGGCCGGCACGCCGACGAGGCCGCCTACGTGGCTGCCCAGAATCCATTTGTGCGTGGAGCTGACAATCAGATCGATGCCCTGCAAATCGAGCGGAACGCGCCCCAGGGCCTGCGTGACGTCAACCGCGATCAGCGCGCGACACCGCGCATGGACGGTTTCCACAACCTCGCGCAGATCAGCTTTGAAACCGTTGAAGAAGCTGACGAGAGACAGGGTGACCAGACGCGTTGCAGAGCCCAGCAGTGGCGAGAGGTCCTCGACCCGCAGAGCGCCCTCGCGCGATTTCCAGAGTCGCACCTGTGCGGGGCAGGCTGGCTGAAGCCACGGCGTCACCCCGGCGGGATAATCGAGGTCGTTGATGACGACTTCATCACCCGGCCTGAACTGCAAGGCCAGCGATGCCAGATTGAAGGCCTCTGAAGAACACGAGCAGACGCCGATTTCGTCCGGAGACAATCCCAGCAATCCGGCCGCCCCCTGTCGCACCCCGTTCCATTGCCGCTGATGCAGCACCCGGCCGTCCATGCCAAGCAGTTTATCCTGAGCATACTGCTCGATGGCCGCGACCACACATCGCGGCGGAATCCCTTCAGCGGCCGTGTTGAGGTAAACCATCTCTTCCAGGGAGGGGAAATCGGCCCGCCTGGATTCCTTGGTGAGCATGAGAACACCTTTCGTTCAATCGAATGCGCACGACAATCAGGAGCGGGCCGATGCTTCGAGGCGATCGAGCCAGCGTTGGACCTGCATCGCATCCTCGTACGTTGCTCCGACGGGCACCGGTTCGAGGCCGCGAACGACCCGACAGAAACAGCGGAGTTCTTCGGCCATCATGCCGCTGGGCGCCATCGGATCCGCACGAATCTCCAGAGGCATCGGCCAGCAGGCGCGATCATCCCACAACTCTATCGGGCGGGGGTTAGGCTCCAGTCGCGCCGCCCAACCCTCCCCGAACACCTCCAACCGGTCGAATCCGTCGGCGGGCATCCCTGCCGGCGTCATGAACGAGGCGGAGTAGCTCCCCAACGTGCCGTCGGCCCACTGCAGATGAGCGACCGCCAGATCGACCGCTCCGGAGCGGTGGCGGTGCACGCGGCAGTCGAATCGAACCGGATCAGCTCGATCAACAAGCACCTGGGTCATGTACAGGTCGTGCACCATCAGCAGATCGAGCGGGTGTTCACCTGGGAGGACGTTCATTGTGGCGATGGGGCGGTGGCGAACGCTGTTGAGATACGCAACAGGACCGCGTTTTCGCACCTCGTCGATGAGCTGGCGGAACTCGCTGTTGAAGAGCATGATGTGGCCGAGCATCAGGTTGCCCGAATCGGATTTGACCCATGACCGGAGCCTCTCAGCGTCCGCGAGGCTTTCGGCGAGCGGCTTCTCGAGCAGCACGGGTTTATCCGCTTTCAGGATGGTCTCTGTCATCGCCACATGAGCGGCCGTGCTGGATGCGATGACCCACCCCTCCGCGCCGGACTCGGTGACCGCCTGATCCAGATTCGTGTACCCGCGAACACCCGGCAGCTTCGGAGCGATCTCAGCCAGCCGGTTCTGGCGGCGATGCACAACCGCCACAAGTTCGGCCTCCCCTAATCCCTGGAGAGTCAAGGCGTGCAACAGGCCGAATCCCCCTGCTCCTGCCAGGCCGATTCGAACCGGCTTGAGCTTCCCTTCGGTCATATCGCGTTCTCCAGAGGCTGACACATCAGACGCAGATAGACATCCACGGCGCTCTGCAACTGATCCAGCGTAATCCATTCGTTCTCAGCATGTGCCTGCTCAATGCTGCCCGGCCCGAGCACAACCGCGGGAATCAAAGCCTCGCCAAAGGAACTCGCATCGGTGCCGTAAGCACCGCCTCCGGCTTCGTGCGGCATTGACATCGCGGACAGCGCTGACTGCACGAATGCGATGAATGCCTCGTTTCCTCGCGTGTCGAGCGGCGGATCGATGAACGGAGGGTCTTGCTGCACCTGCAGATCAGGGTTCTCCTGTCGCAGGCGGTCCAACAGCCGCTCAACCGCCGGAAGGACGTCCTGCGCGTTTTCTCCAGGAACAACGCGGCGGTCAATCTCGATGCGGCACGCATCCGGGATCATATTGACCTGCGTTCCCCCGCAAATCACGTTGATGCTGCACTGGGCGCTGCCGGTCAGCGGGTGGGAGGCGGACAATCGCGGGATGTACTGCGACTCCATCGCTTGAATGACATTGACCATCATGGTGATCGCCGATCGCCCCTTGCGCGGATCGGACGAGTGTGCGGCAACGCCCTTTGTGCGGATGCACCACCGGACGATGCCATTATGGGCCACGACGGGACGCAATCCGGTGGGCTCGCCGACGATCGCTCCGGCAGGCCTGAAGTCCAACGTGTGCAGACTCTGATTGACGAATGCCCTGATGCCGGTCTTGCCGATTTCTTCGTCAACGGTGTAAAGCACGGCGACGTTGTTGGGTTGATGAACCCCCGCACGATATGCGGTCAATGCCGTGAGCATGGCCGCACCCGAGCTCTTGGTGTCGCAAGCCCCCCTGCCGAAAACTCGGCCCTCGCTGATGCGCCCGCTGAAAGGATCGATGATCATGTTGTCGGCGCTGACCGTGTCGAGGTGGCTTTCGAACAGCAGCCAGGGTGCATCGGCCCTGACCCGATATGACACCATCACGTTGAAGCTGAAACCATCCACGAGCAATCGGGTAACGACGAAACCCAATCGTTCGGCGTAGGTCGCCAGGAACTCGGCAAGCGGCGACTCGGGAGCGGTGCGGCCGGAGATGGCCGCGTTGACCGTGTCAAAGCCGACCATCTCCACGAGCAGTTCGTCGCAGGACTTCGGGCTGTGCATCTACGATATCCTATCATCGCTTACGGGGTCTGGATACTTGCGGTGCAGTCCACTTCGACCAGGATTCTCGGCAGTGCGAAACCGGCCTGGATCGCCGAGCGCGCCGGCCGGTGGCTACCGAGCCATGCGGCGTAGCATTCATTGAAGGCGGCGAAATCCCGCTCGATGTGCTTAAGATAGACGCCACAACGGATGATGCGCTCCTTTGTGCTGCCGGCCGCGGCAAGGATGTCATCGATACTCCGGAACGTTTGCCGGCATTGATCGCGCAGGTCGTCTGAAACAACCTCGGTCGTTCCCGGCTTGAAACCCACCTGCCCGGAAACGTAGACAATGCCATTGTGCACCGTGGCGTGTGAAAAGGGAAACTGGGCGGATGGGTTGATCGTGCGGATATCACTCATGTGTATCTCCGGAATGCTGTTGCGGCCGCCTTCGTGTCATACGTCGTTGGTCCGGCGTGTGCCGGCAGTCGATCACCTTCTCCAAAAGATCAAGCCGGCGGTGGTCGTGATGATACGCAGTCCGCGCTCGGATTGTCCTCACGGCCTCTGCCCCGGTTCAACTTGCTCGACGCCCGCCCTGGAGATCGCTGCGCCCTTTCTGATTCAAAGGTATCTCACAGAATCGCGCTTGCGTCAAGGCGTTTGCCTGCCGCTCGGAAACGGCGGGGCGGCCAAGGAGCCTGGCAATAGCGATCTCTTCCGGGCCACCGGATCGGCGAGTATCATGGTCGTGAGAATCTCGGGAGATGCGCATGCTCGTCTTTTCGGTGCCGGTCTTCGTCATGGGACTCTGGATACTGTGGGCCGCGCGTCGCGGGTTTGACGAAGGTGATGCCCCGCACTGCTCAAAGTGCGACTATAACCTCACCCCAGTGACAAACGAACGGAGTGCAACGTGATGTGGCGCAGTTTTCTGGCATTGGCAGTTGTAGTGGCCGGAATAGGGCCGGCAGCCTGTACTCGCTCACAAGACAGGGCCGTCTGGCGCGCGTATCCGGACACGTTCAAGCAGGAGTTGCGGCGGCGGGTTGAGCCGACAACACGGCCGGCGGAGGTGGCAGTGTTGGTGATGGACCCCTCGACGGTCGAGGCGCCGAAATCGCCTGCCGACTTCAGGCAGGCCTGGCACCACCCGCCCGTGTCGCAGGGGCTGACCGGGCAGTGCTGGGACTTCTCGGCCACGTCGTTTCTGGAATCCGAAGTTCATCGACTGGCCGGCCGTGAGATGCGCCTGTCGGTCGCCCACACGTACTACTGGGAATTCGTCGAAAAGGCCCGCGAGTTTGTCCGCACACGAGGCCAGTCGGTGTTCAACAGAGGGTCTGAGCCGGATGCCGTGCTGCGGATCTGGCGACGATATGGGGTGGTGCCGGCCGAGACCTATCGCGGACTGCCGGCCGGTCAGGACATCCTGCAGGACAAGGCCGCACATCAGGAAATCGCTGCGTATCTGGCGGCGATGAAAGCCAGCGGCAGATGGGATGAGTCACAGATTGTCACCGCCGCCCGGGCAATCCTCGACAAGCACCTGGGCCGCCCGCCAGAGACCGTGCTGGTCGACGGCAAATCGATGACGCCGGCAGCGTACCTCCAGCAGGTCGTCAGGCTCGATCTGAACAACTACGTCAGCCTGATGTCCACCATGGAGGAACCCTACGACCAGTGGTCGCAGTTCAAGCCGGTCGACAACTGGTGGCACAGCCGCCGCTACTACAACGTCAGACTGGATGACTTCGTTAAGGTGATCAGGCACGCGGCCCGCGCCGGCCGAACCGTCTGCGTGGGCGTCGACAATACCGAACCGGGCTTCTGCTTCCGCGAAGGCTTCGCAGTGGTGCCGACCTTCGACATCCCGCCGGCCCTGATCGACGACGGGGCAAGGCAGATGCGATTCTCGAACGAGGCCACAACCGACGACCACGACGTCCACCTCGTCGGCTGGCTGGAGAAGGACGGGCGAATGTGGTACCTGATCAAGGACTCGGGCACGACGGCCTGGAACAGCTCGCACAAGGGGTACGTGTTCTACCGCGAAGACTACGTCCGCTTGAAGGCGCTCTGCGCCATGCTATCACGGGACATCATCGAGCAAGCCCTGTGCCGGAAGATCGGAACGCCGCCCAAGGATGAGTGAACGGAAAACACCCGAATATGGAAATCCGAATGGTGAAAGAGCGAGACAGCTCGAGTGCCCCAAGCAATCGATGCCACTTTCAGGGTTTTGGCGTTGGGAATTCGGATTTGCCTCGTCATTCGGGCTTCGTCATTCGGTATTACTTGGTCATTGTGGTTTCGACATTGGTCATTCGCTTACGGATTCGGCAGGTCTCGCTGCGCTCGACCGTGCCCTACGAACCGTCGGCGCCGTTCGTGATCCATTCCAGCGAGAGCCTCGCCAACGTGATCGTCTCATACGGGTTCTTTGCTCCGCGCTCGTACAGGCACCCGATAGTCATGTCGGGCAGCGTCGCCAGGGCCGAATAGGCCGATGGGCCGGCATAGACCTCTCTTGCCACCGGCCAGGACTGCCCCTCGTCGTAGCTGACGCGAATCGTCATCTTGTCCCGCTTGGTGCTGGCCGGGTTGGCGAATAGCAGCCGGTTCCTCCTGCATTCCGGCCATTTCGTGAACCGGATGAAGCTGGCCTGGCAGACGGGCTCGACCAGCTCCTGGGCCCACCAGATCGGGGACCACGTCTCGCCGCCGTCGCGACTGGTCACCACCGCCCGGCGGTTCTGCTTGCCTTCACCCTTGGCGTAGTTGCGCATGTTGAGCATCAGCGATCCGTCGGCCAGCTCGACCACTTGGCATTCATTGACGTCGTCGCCCACCACGCCGCCGATCGTCCACGTCCGCCCATGGTCGTCGCTGTAGATCACGTGCGAGTGCCTGATATCCTGGGGCTCGGCCACATTGTGGTCGCACGGAATCACCATACGGCCGTTCCTGAGTTGAATGCCGCAGCCCGGCCCGGTGGCGTACCACGTCCACTCGGGCTTCTTAATGGCGGCGGTGATGTCGACCGGCGTCGTCCAAGTCTCGCCATCATCGCTGCTGGAGCACACCCACACCGTCCGCGTTTCCCTGGCCATGCGTTTGAGGATCTTCTGCTCGCTGTCGTCGCCCAGGTTGCCGGTCAGCAGCAGCCAGATCGTCCCCGTCTTACGGTCCACCACCGGACAGGGGTTCCCGATCGTGTTCTCGCCATGATCGGCGATGAGCTGAGTCGGCTCCCAGGTGCGGCCGTGGTCGCAACTGCGTCGCAACAGGATATCGATGTTGCCGTAGTCGGCGCCGCTGTTCTTCCGCCCCTCGCAGAACGCCAGAAGAGTCCCCTCAGGCGTGACAATCAGGGACGGAATCCGGTAGGTGTGATACCCGCCCTCGCCCGACACGAAGATCGGCTGCTCCTCAAAGATCGGCTTGTCACCATACGAGGCCCGCGGACCCATCACCGCGCATCCGCCGGCCAGCGTGCAGGCAAGCACGCCCATCACATAGTAGCAGCGTGACGGTCCATCTCGCATCATAGCCGCACCTTTCTCATGAGCTCTCACTTGTGTACGATCACGCGGCATTCCGGGATCGCGTCCAGGAATCGCTTGCCGTATCGCTTGGTCTTGATTCGCCGGTCGAGCACGACCACTTTGCCGCGATCGGTTCGCGTGCGGATCAGCCGGCCGAAGCCCTGTTTGAACTTGAGCACCGCCTCAGGGAGCTGATAGTCCATAAACGGGTTGCCGCCGCTGGCGCGAATGTGCTCGATGCGGGCCTCGACCACTGGCCGGTCAGGCACCATGAACGGCAACTTCACAATGATCACGTTGGTGAGGGCCTCACCCGGCACATCGACGCCCTGCCAGAAGCTGTCCGTCCCGAAAAGCACCCAGCCCGGCTCGCTGCGAAACCGCTCCAGCATCAGGGAGCGAGGCATACCTTCACCCTGAACCATCAGCCGAAGACCCATGTCCTGCAGGCGACTCCGAAGCCGCTCGGCCAGGTCACGCATCATCTCGTAACTGGTGAACAGCACGAAGGCATGGCCGTTTGTCGACTCCACGTGCCTCGCTACAGTGTCGGCCGCGGCCGGCAGAAACGCATTGGTGTCATCCGCCTCGGGCATGCCGGCCTCAATGTGCAGCTCGGCCTGAGTCTTGTAGTCGAACGGTGATCCCAGTTGGACCTCGTCGGCCTCATCGAGCCCCAGACGCGAGCGAACGTAGGCGAAACCATCCTTCCGCCCCACCGCCAGGGTCGCACTGGTCAGGATCACGCTCTGCGTCTTCTTGAAGAGATGCTCGCGCAGGTCGTCGGCGACGATGACCGGTGCCTCCGAAAGTGTCACATCTCCGGTTGTCGGACCGCGGCCTTCGAGCCAGCGGACCGTGTTCGGCCGTGCATCGCCGAGCAGCCCATCCAATTCAGCGGCCAGCGCCCCGGTTCTTTCGGCCAGGCTAC
>CAZTQK010000324.1:0-7374 GCA_964615635.1 uncultured Planctomycetales bacterium | reverse complement strand
CCCGATCCTCCGCCATCATAGGCGAACACGAATCGGATCTTCGACTTGCCGGACTTGAGCTTCTCCTGCGCCGCAACCGTGAATCGCTCGATGCCCAGGAAGTTGTAGTCGTAGGCAGGTACACCATCATGGACGTACAAGCCCCAGCCGCCGAACCGCCCGCCCTGCACAATGATCGCACCACGGGGAACCACATCTTCCGGCACTTCAATTTCGGCCGTGATGGTCTTGGACTTGTTCTTGACATTGAGGAACGCATTTTCCGACATCCCGGTCATGCCCTCGGCCAGCGTGATGGACGTGCGGCCAGCCATCAAGTCGGGTCGCCCCACGATCTCGGCGATAATGCGTTCGAAGACGCGATCGTCGATGGGCAGCGCGAAGTTGCTTTCGGCCTCCTTCAAGAACAGCGTTTGGAGGTCCTTCAACTTGTCGGGATGTTCTACCGCCATGTTGTGGACCAAGCTGAAGTCGCTCCGGGTGTCGTAGAGTTCCCAGGCCGAGTCGTCGTTCAGCGGGCGCCGCGGCGCGCTCTCCCAGGGCGCCTTGTGAATGGTGCGGGCAAACCAGCCTTCATGATAGATGGCCCGGTTGCCGAACATCTCGAAGTACTGCGTAACGTGTCGATCCTTGGCTTTCGCATCGTCGAACGTGTACACCATACTGACGCCATCCATCGGTCGCTGCCCGACGCCGTTGACAAGCTTCGGTTCGGGGAGACCAGCGGCTTCCAGAATCGTCGGCGCGATGTCGATGACGTGATGAAATTGGGTCCGCAATGCGCCCTTGGCCTTGATACCCTTGGGCCAGTGAATCGCCGTGCCCACCTTGGTGCCGCCGTGGTCGGACGCGACCTGCTTCGTCCAGGTGAAGGGTGTGTCGAACATGACCGCCCAGCCGGCTGCCATATGCGGGTAGGTCTCGGGCCCGCCCCACTTGTCGAGGAACTTCAGCATGTCGGGCACTGTTTCCTGGACGGCGTTGAAGTAGGTCATCTCGCTGAACATGCCATTGCGGCCGCCCTCGGCGCTGGTGCCATTGTCGCCATAAATGAGAATGACGAGCGTATTGTCGAGTTGTCCGGTCTGATCGATCGCGTCGATAACGCGGCCAATCTCATGGTCGGTCATCTCGACAAAAGCCGCGAACACCTCGGCCTGGCGTGCGAACAGGCGCCGTTCGTCGGCACTGAGTGCCTCCCAATCCGGAATGCCGTCGGGCTTGGGAGCGAGTCTTGTGCCCTTGGGCACCACACCGAGTGCGATTTGGCGGGCCAGAATGTGCTCGCGCATGGCATCCCAACCCTGGTCGAACTTCCCTCGCCAGCGGGCAATCCAGTCGGCGGGGACATGGTGCGGGGCATGCGTGGCGCCGGGGGCAAAATAAACAAAGAACGGTTTGTCAGGGGTGAGCGCCTGCTGGTATTTGATCCAGGCCACCGACTGATCGGTCATATCGGTCAGGAAGTGGTAGTTCGGATCTTCGGGCAGTTCGACCTGATGGGTGCCGTCATAGATGAACGGCGCCCATTGATTCGTTTCACCGCCGAGGAATCCGTAAAACTTGTCAAATCCCTGGCGAGTGGGCCAGCGGTCAAACGGGCCGGCGATGCTGGCCTCCCAGGCCGCCGTCTCGTGCCACTTGCCGAAGGCGGCTGTGGCGTAGCCGTTCAGCCGCAGCATCTCAGCGACCGGGGCGACCGAGTTGGGGATCTGGCCGGTGTTGCCGGGAAAGGCAGTGCCCATCTCGATAATCGGGCCCATGTTGCAGACGTGGTGGTTGCGACCGCTCTTCAGTGCAGCGCGGGTAGGGGAACAGACGGCGGTCGTATGGAAGTTGTTGTACCTCAACCCCGCTCTGGCGATTCGATCGAAGGTGGGCGTCGTCACGGGACCGCCGAAGGTTGACGTGCCCGCAAAGCCGAGGTCGTCCACCAGCACGAGCAGCACGTTCGGCGCGCCCTGCGGCGCCGTGACGTCAAACCGCGGCGGCGGCGTGGCCTTACGGACGTCAAGCTCGGTGGCTGGTTGTCGCGCTGGTTCAATGATCGGCAACACCGTTCGATCCAACGTGTTGCTCGGCTGCTGCGCATTGGATGCCGAGTCGTAGAAGGTCATCAACACGCCGAATGCGAGTACTGCTCTTGCGATTGTCATGGAGTGTCTCTTTCGCACATGAATGTCACGCCGCTACTGCTGAGCCGCCGGTTCTTCCAGACGCACCATCAGCCATTGCTGTGTCTGGCCGTCGGCAAAATGCACCAGAGCCGGCGCCGTGTCTTGGGTCAGATTGTTGATACCGGTTTCCATGATGGGCCGGCTCTGACCGGCAACGGTCCACGCACAGCGCTGCGAACCCTTGTCAGCCATGCCTTCGATATTCTTCGTCTTGCCCGTGGCCGCATTGTGGAGCGTGCCGCTGATGATCCCCTCTTTGCTGATCGCCAGTTGCAGAAACAGCGACGGGTTCGGGCCCGCTGACTGGCCGTCGGGTGTCAGGGCGAATACTCCCAACGGCATCCACTCTGCGTTGTCAGGGGCAGCCTCCGGAGCACTGGCGGCGATCGTCTCCGCCTGCTGAGCATACTCTTCGGCAGATGCGACCACCTGATCCCCTTGATACACGGTATCCCCTTCGTAGTACACGCTTTCACCGTAGTTGTAGGACACCGGTTCACTCCAGCCGTAGCCGACCCATCCTGTGATCGCCCCCCACGTGGCCCAGCCATAAGGTCGCGTGATTCGCATGGCGGCCCAGCCGGGATAATCAGACCAGAAATCAAGCCGTGGATGGTTCTCCTGCACTTGATTGCGCACTTCGTCACGACGCTCGACTCGATTGTCCTGCCGCTCCTGGCGGTTCTCGATCCGTTCAGGCCGATTGGCCGTGCGGTCGCTGCGCACGTCCGTGCGGGCATCGACCCGATCCGTACGCGTCTGAGCCCGATCCGTGCGATTTCCCGCCCGGTCAGCGCGGTTATCCGCCCGCCCCGCCGCAGGACGCTGCGCGCCAGCGGGGAGTTGCCCGGCTGCCGGGCGGCCCGCGAGGCCTCCGCCTTGCAGGAACGCGGCGGCAGCGCCACCGGCAGCGCCGGCCCCCACGGCCGCACCCAGATTCGAGCCGCCGGGGCGGGCACCCGCACCCGCTCCACCGATGGCCCCCGTGGACGGCCTGGGAATGTTCAGGAAGTTGTGCAAATCGCCAGGCGCAGGTCGAGCCCCTGTGCCGGGTCGGGTGCCAGCGTCAGGACGGGCACCGGTTCCGGGAAGAGCACCCGCGCCGGGACGGGCTCCCGTGCCCGGCCGTGCGCCGGTACTTGGGCGCGTGCCCACGCTGGGGCGAGCACCCGTACTGGGACGACTGGCCGCCGGTGTGGAGGGCCGAGGTGCAGGCCGCGATGCCTGACTGATCGACGGGGACCGGCCTACCGATGGACTCGGGCGGCTCATGCCGCCACCACCCCGACTGGCGCCGCCACCACCCCGACTTGCGCCGCCTCCGCCGCGGCCCGCGGCATCACCGACGCTCAGCAGACAGACCACCAATACGATAACGCCAGATTGGATCATTGTTCTCATGACTCAGTACTCTCATGATTCTTGGGTCTTGTGGGCTAAGGTGAAAAACCATCCGCCGCGATGTGTGATTCGCCGTGTAGTTACTGCTTGGAGATCGTGACTTCCTCGACGTTCGGCAACAGCTCGCCGTCCACCGTCCGATTGACGGACTGAAGGGTACACGTGTTGTCATCCACGTATGTGATGATGTTCACCGCCGAGGACTCCCGTCCATCGGGCAGAACGCCGCTCTGTTGGATGTACCAGCGGTTGTCTTTCTTCTTCCAGGTGGCTTGACCGAAACCGCCGTCCGAATCAAACACCCACGAGCGAACCTGTTTGGTCGCCGGATCCCAGCCGATGATCTGCATCCCGGCCATGTCGATTCGGTCGCGAACCTGGACTGTAAAGGATCGCGTCAGGAAGTTGTTGTTCCGCGTCCAGTTGCACTCGGTGACCACCGTCGCTTCGTCATCCTGGTCGACCCAGCTTCCCACCATCCACTCCAGGTCCTTCAGTTGCTCGTAATGCGACGTGACGACCGGCACGGTCTCTTCGGTCACGCGATCCAATAGCCATTGACCTTCACGTTTGACGTAGACGGCCGTGTACTGTGTCTCTTCCGGCGACTGCTCTGGAACCAGGACTTTGGCCGTCCCGTGTTCGACCGCCACGCTCGGCGAGATGAATTGAATCGAATCCGTTGTTGCCTCCAGCCGGGCCCCTTGCGCTTCGGCGAAGATGGCGGCAAACTGCCCTTCGATCGCCTCACGGCCGACGACCTGTTCGCCGCTGAGCGGATTGGTGTATACGGCCTCGGGCGACCACAACGCCGCCAAAGCCTTGGCATCCGCCTGGTTGAAGGCGGCGACGTACGCCTCCACAGCCTTGCGAATCTCCGCCTCTTCAGTAGTTTGGCGATCCGATGCGGCCCCGATAGCCGTTGCCAGGCTCCAAGCCAACGTGGCGACAGTCAACATTACTCGTCGAGTAGGCACGATTTGGTCTCCTTCGTAAGGTAGACGGTCCAGGATCTCAGGTGTGGTGAATTCGAAACGAATTTCTCGGTAATACTATGCTGTGGATCTCCATTGACAACTCAGGGAATACCTGCACCCGGAACATCCACCTCGACAACCTGGAAGCTCGCGCTCGGGTTTCGGTGGATTTCTGCCGGATCGTGGGACCCTGACGCACAGATGAATAGGTGCCTCCGCTCCGGCCCGCCCAACATCACCGCGTAGGCATGCGTGTCCACCTTGATCCGATCCGTGATCTCCCCGCCTTCGCAAACCCGCACGACACTGTCCTCGCCCTCGGGATTGGCGCACCACACGGCTCCCTCGGCGTCCAGACAGATGCCATCAGGGCCAACGGACGCGGGTAACTGCGCCCAGTCCCGCCGCTTGCTCAGCGAGCCGTCTTCCTGAATATCGAAGGCGGTCAGGCGATGACCGAGCGTCTCGCCAACGATGAGTGTTCGTCCGTCGGGGGTGATCACCATGCCGTTCGGGAAAAAGAGCTTGTCGGCGACGACGGACGCTCGACCATCAGAGCCGACGAGGACGATTACGCAGGTTGCGACGGGCTGGGCCGCCGGGTCCAGGAAGTTGTAGCCGATGTCTCCCACGTACAGTCGGCCTTGGGCGTCCACAATGCCGTCGCTCAAGCAGAACGTGGTGAGGTCGCTGATGTCGGCCACCTGTTGCAGGGCAGCTCCGCCCATGCGGTGAATCCGGCGCTGAAACGCATCACCCACCACGACAGTTCCCTCGGGGGTGAGCCCGAAGGCGTTCGGGATGAACGGCAGCTCCAGCACCGTCGCGACAGAACCTGAAAGGTCCACCGTTTTGATCCGCTTGTCGTGGATGTCGATGAACCACAACTTCCCGTTGTGCCAACGGGGACTCTCGGTGAACTTGAGGCCCTGGGTGCAATCTACCAGTGTTTTGATGCGGGTCGACATGGCGTAGCGTCTCTTTGGTGTTTGGTGTCCTACGTACCTACAACTGTCTCAGGTTTTGGCCCGATTGACGAACGCCAAGGTCAAGTTGTTGATCGCCCGAGTCACATGCCCTTTCCCGGTGAGGTCGTTGCAGAGGAGCAGCTCGCCGGTTTGGAATCGCCGCGACTGGCCGTCGCTGGTCGCCACTTCGCCCTCGCCCGACAGGACGATGACGACGTAGGGTTGGGGGGCGTTGTGGGCGGGCGCCTCCGTCCCGGCAGGGAACGAGATGACGCACATGGTCGTGACCGCCCCAAAATCACTCATCTGCCCCGTGGGATTCGGTGGCGGTCCCATGGCAAGCTCCCGATCCGGGATGTCCTGGACGCCGAAGTGCGTCTCACCCTGTTCGTCCGCATGGATCATGGGAAATCTCACTCTGGTTCTCCTTTTGGTGTATGGTAATTCCGCGTCAGCTCGGGTCCTCGGCCGACTACTGCTTCTTACCGAACACAGACGCCGCCGTCTTGACAGCTTCCAGTGCGGCGGGGAAACCGGCGTACACGGCCATTTGCAGGATGATCTCCAGGATTTCGTCCCGGGCGCAGCCGACGTTCCATGCGCCTCGGATATCGAGGTTCTTCCGGCTGCATCGCCATTTACCTCCGGTGCAACGGTCGAGTAGGGATGGGGTTACCGTGGTACTTCTGCAACGGCTCGCGCACCGGCCAACGGCTCGGTAGCAGCTTACCCGTCGGTGTGGCGAAACGGCAGCGAAGTGTTCCGAGCTGGTCCATCGTGATCTCGATTTCCGCACCGGGGTCGATGAAGTCGTCGTGGTCGCAGCCAGTGCAGTCGGGGATGGTGCCGAAGCCCGCCACGGTGCCGGGCTGGAGAGGAGCGATGAACCCGAGCCACGCGAACACGTCTTCGGCCTTGTGGCTGATCTCGGATGTCGATCCCTGGTACTTGACTTGCCCATTGACCAAGACCGTCACTTTAAGGTTATACGGATCGCCAACCTCGTCGGCCGTGACCAGGTACGGCCCGAGTTGGTTGCCGTTGGCCATGTCCTTCGTCAGGCAGAATCCGCCGACGAACTCCGTGGCCTGCACGTCGCGGGCCGAGATGTCGTTGAAGATGCAGAAGCCCGCCACCGGCTGCTTTTCGTTCCCATACACCACGGCCAGTTCCGGCTCCACGTCCAGCCGTGACGTGTACGCTGGCCAGGGGACGATTACCCCGTCGCCGACGATGGTGTTCATGTTGCCCTTGTAGTACGACAGCGGTTCGGGCTGGCCAGCGGGGGGCTTGGCCTTCGGGGCCATGACGGCTTTGGCGAACGCCTGCCACAACGGCGCGGTCTGCGGGTTATCCTTCTCATACTTACCGATCGTCTCGCCGGAGTGCTTGAGGTGCCGCGGCGTCAGGCCGAAGTCGAACAGCGCGGCGACTTCCACCGGTTGGAGCAGGCGGACGGTATTGAGAGAGAACCGCTGGCCATCACCGAGTTCCTCGAAGTGCTGTTCTCCCCAGGCGAGCAGTTCCTTGGCCGCGTGCTCGCTGTCGGGAAGATGGGCCAGGTAGGATCGGCTGTCGACCAAGTAGGGGCAGGACTTCCCCGCCTTGTCTTGCAGCACGGCGAACGAGACAGCCTGGTCCCGGATGACGACGCCAAAACAAGGGTTCGGCGAGTTGGTGATGGTGAAGCGGATTAGTTTCATGGCGTCATTCCCTCACGGTGTCTGAATGGATCAGTATTCGACCTCGATCCCTTTCGCCTTGGCCACCTGGTAGATGGCGTCGAAGGTCCCGGCCGTATTCCAAGGTGCGTCCGGGCGTTCGTTGCGGAACTCTCGATACGCCCGTTCG
>CAZTQK010000323.1:0-7404 GCA_964615635.1 uncultured Planctomycetales bacterium | reverse complement strand
ATCCACCACCACGCGCATGCGAATCGCCGCCCAGAACTTCACCAGAGCATAGATCGCAAGCACCGCCACACAGATGGCGATTCCCTTCTGCCAGAGGATCGAACTCTCGGCACGTTGCTCGTTCTCCTGGAACTCGGGTCTGACGGCGACCTTTCCCTCGACGATGCGATACTCGGCATAGGTGGCCGGCCCGATGTAATACATCGTACGCTCCCTGACCGACGCGGGGTCTCCAAGCAACGAACGGACGGCATTCTCCGTCATTTGCTCTTTTACCATCTCCGCCCGAAGCCGGGTGACCAGAACACCCGCGTTCGCGGGCGCCTTGCCGGGCTGCACGGGGGACAGTTGAGTGGAGAGCACCTTGCTCTGATCGTCGATACTCACCTCGACGGTCACCTCCTTGCCGGCGTACGTCAGCGTCCGCGGTATCTCCAAGGTCGGTTCGCCCAACAACTGCCGAATCTGTTCGGGAGTAGTCTCGATGTTGATCCGGCCGAGGTTCGCCTTTGTCGCCAGCGGGTTCGTCGAGAGGTTCTCCGGACGCCGGGGCAACTTGTGGTCGGCCCACCACGCCAGGTTCTTGGCCGGGTATCCCACCCACCCGTCGTACGCGAACCATCCTCCCATACCCACGCACATCAGTAAGAAGATGCCCGTGCGTATCCGTTGATCAAGCGTGGAACCTGATTCGAC
Organism: uncultured Planctomycetales bacterium; assembly: GCA_964615635.1. GTDB lineage: Bacteria > Planctomycetota > Phycisphaerae > UBA1845 > PWPN01 > JAUCQB01. The sequence continues at coordinate 6,708 of CAZTQK010000323.1, read as the reverse complement.
CGGTGTCATGAGTGGCACCTCGCCATTGCTGGAGCAATTCGTTCTCTCAGGCCGCCGAGAATTCCGCAGCTTGCATATGATTCCCGGATTGAAGCCGAAATGCAAGGCGCGATCCGGGCGGATGTTACGATCGGGACCCCCTCGCGCTTGTACTTGCCCGGCCGAATTGCGATAATCGGAGTTGGAAAGACCGATCGGACAGGCCCGGCGCCTATTGGCGCCGCCGTCTGATGGAGACACGACAATGAAGACGAGCCTCGGAGCCCAGTGCGACGAGTTTTACATAAGTAGCCGACTGTTCTTCAAGCTGGATCTGCCCCTCGAACGGGAGACGGTCCTGCATTTTTTTGAGCGGGTCCGCCGGCAGTACCCCTCGCTGAACCGGTTTCGCCGCCGCGAGGATGATTCCCTGATCCTCGAGGAATGTGACGAGCAGGGTGAACAAACCGAGCCTCGCCACTGGATCCGGCTCGAGTCTGGGGCTCTGCGGTTTGGGTGCTTCTCACCGCCCTCCGTGCAAGACAGCCGCGCGTTCTCGGCTTTCCTGCTCGAACAAGCCCCCTGCCATCTGACTCTCAGCGATCTGGACATCGACCACATGGAGGTCGTCTACGGGTTCGACATGGAGTACAGCGGCAACCACGACCAGTTGGTGGCCGAGACCCTGTTCGCGGACCACCCGCTGGCCCCTTTCATTCTCGGGGAAGACAGCGCCCACACGATCGAGTGCGAGCCGTATTTCGGCATCGCCCTCTCCGGGCGGTGCGATGCCCAGGCGTTTCTGGAAATCAAGAGCCGCACCACCTCCTTCGAGATCCGCACGGGCGAGTACCAGGCCCAGATGCTCAGCGTCTATCTGACCGTGCGGCGATACTGGGGGCTCAATGAAACCCAGGACCTTGCCCGCACACATGCCAATCTGCTGAATCTGGCCGACGAACTGGCCGTCCGGCGCGTGGTGCCGCTGGTGGTCAACCCGCTGGCCCTGGCGATTGCGGGACGACCCTCATGAAAACGGACATGCCGCGGAACACCTCTGCGGCACCGGGGACGCGACGGCAACGCGGATGGGGCCTCATTTGACCACCCCGACGGTCATCCCTAGAATCGCGACGCGACATCGGCCCATCGGCTTGGTTTCGACATCGGTGACCGGGGAGCCCGCCGGAGCCAGCCTCCCAGGGCCGGCCGCGAACAGGTGACCGGTGAGTCTCTTGCAGGACATAGCTTGACATGGCCATGTGGCGCAGGACCAACCCGAACTACCCCAATCCTGACGACGTGCGCATGACGCTGGGAGAGCATCTGGAGGAACTGCGCTCGCGGCTCATCCGGGCGATCATCGCACTGGTGGTCGGGGCGGTGGTCTGTTTCATCTACAGCGACGAGTTGCTGGGCTTTCTCTGCGCCCCGATTTTTGCCATTCTTCGCAAGGAAGGCTATCCGGCGGAACTGGGCTTCTTCAGTCCGGCCGAAGCCTTCATGATCTCGCTCAAGGTGGCGATCATCGTCGGTTTTATCATCACCGCGCCCTTCAGCTTGGCGCAGATATGGGGTTTCGTCGCCGCCGGTCTGTATCCCCAGGAGCGCAAGTGGGTGCGGCGTTTTGCACCGGCGTCGATTGCCTTGTTCTTCATCGGCGCGGGTTTTCTGCTGATCATTGCCGCACCGCTGCTCTACGGTTTTCTGTTGACCTACCAGAACAAGCTGCCCGACCGGACGGGCTTGTACCCCGCCTTCCTGCTCGGTACCACGGAACGCAAGCTTGTCGAGGTCGATTTCGCGGACGACGGTTGGCCCGAAACAGCCGCTTCCCAGCCCGTCGCCAGTCAGCCACCGGATCCTGAGTCGCCGTGGCCCCCGCTGACGCGCATCCCCGCCTTGGAGAAGGATCCGGCCAGTCCGCCCGAAGGCGTGTTCTGGCTGAACCGAACCGAGCGTCAGATTCGCATCCGTTGGGGCAGCCAAGTCTACTATCTGGGCAGCGGCGGGCTCACGCCGGCGACACAGGGGCCGCGGCTGAAGCCCGACATCCGGATCAGCGACAATATCATTTTCGTGTTGCAGCTCTCCGCGGCCTTTGGGATCGCCTTCCAGGTCCCGGTGGTCGTTGCCTTTCTGGCTGCCGTCGGCATTGCCCCTGTGGCACAGATGGCCCGCCTGCGGCGATACGTGTGGTTCGGCATGTCGATCGCCTCGGCGATCATCACACCCACCACGGATGTGGTCAGCATGCTCTTCCTTCTCGTACCCATGGTGCTGCTCTACGAGGTCGGCCTGTGGGTCGGGCGAATCATCGAAAAAGGCAGACCGGCCGCCGCTTCGGAGTGAGGTTCTCGCAGTACCCGCAAGATCGCCTCTGCAATGTCTTCGGCGGCGTCGACGAATGCGAAACCGTTTGCTCGAATGCCCCTCTGCTTCGGACGCATTCCGGGTCCGTGGCAGTTCAGTCGGGGAAACGTTACGGGGAGACGCTATGGCTTTTTCAGAACCGCGACCGTATTCGCCACGCCGAAGCCCGGCGAAGGCGGGAGGGAGCGGCCCCCGTGTGGTGTTGGCCGATTTGCGGCCTGGCCTGTGCTTGACCGACCTGCAAAGGTTGGTCAGGGGCCCCTCGCTTACGCTCGGGGTTCTGAAAGAGCCCCTCAAACTGTGACTGACCCCACGCATTCTGCCGGGCAGACTCCACCTTGCCTCATCGAAAAGGCCTGCCTATAGTAGTAGTTGATGAATAGCTTCTTGGCCAATCTGCTCGTTCTGTGGGTCTTCTGTATCAGCCCCAATCTTTGCGTCGCCGGCATGTTGCCGGGGTCGTGCGAGGAGTCGGAGTGCTGCGAGGCCTGCACCGAATGCACCCCACATTCGCCTGACTGCGCGAATGACCCTCATCATGCGGTCGCTGTGACCGCCGCGCGCGATCGCGAAGAGAGTGAACCAGTCGCGATCGAAGCTGATCACTCGTTCCTTCTGGCGATTCCCCTGTCCACGCGGGCCGGCATCACCCCGATCGGTCCCGTGGGCGGTTCCCCCTATCCTGAGAAAGAGCATTCCGGCCCACTTGGGCTGCCTTTCATAGGTCCGTTGCTGATCTGATCCATAGCCGCCGGAGCTTGTACGCTCGAGTTTCCCCAACACCAGCCGGTCATAGCCGGTCTGCGGCTTGCATTGTGATTGCTCGTTCGGATTTGAGGCGGTTCAGCAGCGAGGACACTCCGAGAATGCTGTCGACACGACAACTCACCCTGATTGGTTCGGTCGTCCCCTTATGGGGGCTCTTGCTCGGCTGCGCTTCCGTGGACCCCACATTGGATTACGAGCGCGCCCGGCAGGACGTGGCCCGAGCCACCGGACATGAGTCCATGTACGTGCCCGGGCAGAGTGATGCAGTCAATGACCGCGTCGAGTCCCTCCTCTCGAACGGTCTGACAACCGAGGAAGCCGTTCAGGTTGCTCTCCTGAACAATCCCAACCTGCAGGCGGCGTGGATGAACCTGGGCATGGCCCGAGCCGACTTCGTGCAGGCCGGCCTGCTGTCCAACCCCTCGCTGGGTGGTTCACTCCGGTTCCCATCCGGCGGTGGGCTGGCCAATCTCGAACTGGCCATTGCCCAGAACATCGCCGACCTCTGGCGCATTCCGGCACGACAACGAACTGCCCAGGCAGTGATCGAACAAGAGATCCTGCGCTTCGCCAGGCAGGCGGCGGGTTTGGCGGCCGATACGCAGTTGGCGTACTACCGGACGGTCGGGGCCACTGAACTGCAGGAAGTCGCGAAGGAGAACCTCGCTATTGCCGAGCAGCTTCTCGAACTGGCGATCGGCCGCCAAAGCGCGGGCGCGGGGGCTGAGCTCGAAGTGAATCTTTCCCGCAGCGCGGTCCTGGAGGCCCGGTTGGCCGTCGAGTCGGCACGACTTGCGGCGGCCGAGGAAAAGCGGACGCTGGCCAGGCTTCTGGGAATCAGCTCGGATCCTGAGGCGCTTGTGCTCGTCGAGAAGCTACCTGATTCGCGAGACTTCCGGCTTCAGGTTGACCAAGTCATCGAGCACGCGCAACGAACTCGCTTGGACGTGCGTGCCGCCGATCTGGCGGTCACACAAGCCGAGTCTGAACTGAAGGCCGAGTACCTCGAAGTATGGCCCACGCTGGAGCTTGGCGTGGACATGGAGCGCGGGGGGCGCGAGTCAGGCCAGGATGAGGGCGCCGAGTTCGGCATTGGGCCCGGTTGGAACCTCGAGTTGCCCATCTTCGACCAGAACCAGGCACAGATCGCCAAGGCCGGGTACGCTCTCGAACAGGCTCGCTTGAAGCTTGAGAGCATTCGTCGTTCTGCGACGCAGGAGGTAAGAGGCGCCTGTGATCGACTGTCGACGGCGTGGAGCATTGCCGGCCTCTACCGCGACCAATTCACACCCCTTGCACGAAAGAACCTGGAGCTGTCACGCGATTCATACAACGCGGGTCGCGCGTCGTTCCTGGCGGTTCTGGAGGCCCAGCGTTTCTACCTCGACACTCGGAGGCGTTCCATCGAGGCGCTGCAGGCGGCGGCCGGGGCGATCCCGGAACTCGAGCGGGTCACCGCGTCTCCGATAGCCGAATTGCTCAACTCCCTCGCCGGCTCATCGGCCGAGCGAGGCCCGGCAAGCCGGCCTTCCGTGATGGCGACTGACCGAATGGAGATTCAACCATGAGCAAGCACGTTGCTATGACCATCCTGATTGTGCTGCCGATCGGCCTCGCCGGGGGCGCCGCGGCAAGCTACCTGTGGCTTCGGACTCACGATCCCTGTCACGTTGAGACCCCTTCCGGCCATGAGAAGACGCCGTTGCCTGATGATCACGATCACGACCACGATCATGATCACACACCGGCCGCCGGGCATTCGGAGCATGACGAGCACGAAGAAGGCGCCATCAGTCTGTCGGACGAGATGATACGGCAACTCGGGATCGAGGTGGCTGAGGCTGCGAGTGGTGACCTGGAAAGCACGCTCAGCCTGCCCGGCGAGATCGTTCTCCATGCCGATCGCGTGGCCCACATCGTGCCGCGCGTCGCCGGTATGGTCCGCGAGGTGCGCAAGAGCATCGGCGACAGAGTCGAGGCCGGCGAACTCATGGCGGTCCTGGAGAGTCGTGAACTGGCCGAGGCCAAGGCGGCGGATCTGGCCGCTGAAGCTGGTCTCAGGTTGGCTGAGAGCAACTACAAGCGTGTCGACGAATTGGTTCAGAAGAAGATCTCACCCGAGCAGGAGATCCATGAAGCTCGCCAGAAGCTGGAGGAGGCTCGAATCGCCCATCAGGAAACAGTGGCCAAGCTGCACGCCCTCGGCCAGGACCATGCTCTGATCGGCAACGCCTCCGGCGAGGGTGAGGCGGATTTCTCCCGTTACGAAGTTCGCGCGCCTTTCGCGGGCCTGGTTATCGACAAGCACGTCGTTCTCGGCGAGGTCCATGACAGCAGCAGCGGTGTCTTCATTGTGGCCGACCTGTCGACCGTATGGGCGGATATCACTCTGTATGCCCAGCACATGAACACGGTTAGACCGGGGGCAAAAGTGCGCATCACGGCGCCGACGGGAACCGACGAGCGGCAAGTCGCCGAAAGCAGCATCTTCTTCGTCAGTCCGATCGTCCGTGAGTCCACGCGGACCGGCCTGGCACGAGCGGCGATCTCCAACAGCGATGGTCGGTGGAAGCCGGGTCTGTTTGTCACGGCCGAAATCGTTCTCGGCACCGACGCGGCAAGCGTGCTTGTGCCCAGCGAAGCGATCCAGACCGTCGAGGGCCAGACGGTTGTCTTTGTGGCCGACGACGACCGATGCTTCGAGAAACGGCCTGTCTCACCGGGTCGCCGCAACAGCTCCCACACGGAAATCGTATCCGGCCTGAAGCCCGGTGAACGCTATGTGACAAGCGGCGCGTTCGTTCTCAAGGCCGAACTGAGCAAGGGAACAGGCGGGCACGAACATTGAGAACAGGAATGAAGTCTGACCGAGGAAGTTAAAACGAATGATCGCCCGACTACTGCAATTCGCGATTCGCCAGCGATGGCTCATCGTCCTGTTGACGCTGGGCGCTGCCGCACTCGGCGCCTACAACTTCACCCGGTTGCCGATCGACGCGGTGCCGGACATCACCAACAAGCAGGTCCAGATCAACACGGCCGTGACAGGCCTTTCTCCGGTGGAGATCGAGCGGCAGATCACCTTCCCGATCGAGTGGTCCATGCAGGGCATCCCCGGCGTCGAGCAGATCCGCTCGATATCGTACTACGGCGTCTCTCAGGTCACGGTGATCTTCGAGGACCGCGTGGACATCTATCGCTCGCGCCAGCTCGTAGCGGAACGTCTGGCCGAAGCCAAGGAGAGCCTGCCGGCGGGTGTGGGAACGCCCTTCCTTGGGCCGATCTGGACCGGCCTGGGTGAGATCTATTTCTGGAGCGTGGACGCGATCGGGCCCAAGCCCGACGGCACGCCATACACCCCCATGGATCTCAAGACGATCCAGGACTGGGTCGTCAAACCGCAGTTGCGATCGCTGCCCGGCCTCACCGAGATCAACACCATCGGGGGGTACGACAAGCAGTACCACGTCCGGCCCGACCCGATGAAGCTGATCGCCTACGGCATCAGCTTCCGGGACATCATTGAGGCGCTGGGTACCAACAAAATGAACGCCGGCGGCGGCTACATCGAGCACGCCGGCGGGCAGT
>CAZTQK010000322.1:0-7430 GCA_964615635.1 uncultured Planctomycetales bacterium | reverse complement strand
ATCCATTCCTTGCCCCGCCAGGCTTGCACAGAGCCACGCTGTAGCGATAGCCGCCATCAGACGGCCCGTCAGGTGGGCCGATGCAGCCACGGGCACGCCAGGGGGATCGTAGCCACCGCAGACCAGATCACCCACCAGAACGCGCCCGGTTGTCACAGCGGTTGTCACCCCGGTTGTCAGGGTGTTTTTGACACCACCAGGCCATTATTTGCGATCATAAATCAGTATTCGACCTGACAGGCGAAAACGACCGAAACCATTGGAAACACTAGGTTATCGAAGGATTATTGAGGAACTAGAAGGAATCAATTCTGAGTTAAAAGGCCGTTGCTCTACCTACTGAGCTACGCCCTCAATATACTGCGGCGCAAGGACTTATCGGCTATACGCCGGGTGGCTCACGGGCGGTTGTCCTACGGCATGACAACCGGTGTCCCTTGACGCCCAACAGGGTCTGCAGGCCTCGCCTGCGTACGGGCAAGAGAGCGGGTCAGGCACCTTTTTGCGGGCTCCCCTGCATGGCATCGTGCCAGCCGGCCTCGTTGACCTTCCCCGGGTCACCCTGCGAACCGCGTCAGGCAAAAAGGAGCCAGACCCCGGCCCGCCAAACACGTACTCGCCTGCAAAGCCTTCATTGGCTCATTCTACACCGTTTGGCAGCGGCTCGCCAACAGGCATTGGGCTCACGATCGGGGGGGCTGGGCGAAGGTGGCCGATCGCACCCGTGGGCCGGGTGGAGTGTTCGGGGTTCAGGGCTCGGTCGGCAGCCCCTCGCGCGCTCTGGTCGGCTTATGTGCGTACGGAGACGGCAACAGGGACTCTCCCTGCGAACTGAGCCGCCATTCCTGTCCGCCGATCCGGGCAGATGGCGTGGTTCACTGTTTCCGCAGATCGGCCTTGCGAAGGACCGTCATGGCCGACGGCGTCATCTCGAAAGGCCCGGCGTTCATGCGGACATAAACCTGGTATTCGTCTTCAAGTTTCTCAGGTACTCGCCACGAGTACGAACAGGTGAAGCCTCAGCCATACTCGAACTTGCCCCGTTCGACTATTTCGCCGTCGGGGGCAACGATTGCGAATGTGGGACTGTCAGGTCGATCCCCCTTGACCCGCAGGTCGGTACAGATTTCACCCGCCGACCCTGTGAGGACCATGCTCAGCTCCGCCCGATCCTTACTGCGGCGCCATTCTTCCACACGAACCGCCGGCTTGTAGGGCGGGCCGAACGGCAACTCGACCGTCTCCCCTTTCTTGACCATCACCGGCTTATAGTCGCGCGTTCCGGCGGCCGAAATCATCGTCGGTTTGGGCATCTCGATCGAGTCCCCCTCATCCGAGCCCGCAACGGAGGAGAAGAGCCGCCGGAAAAGGCCGCCTTTGCGCGCGGGTTTCTCAGCCGGCTTGGTGGCCGGCTGCGAGGCGGCGGTGAGGTCAATCGTGTACGACAAGAGTCTCCACTCACCCTCCGGCAACGCTACGGGGGCTCCTTTGGCGCCGCTGATGCGCAATATGCCCGCATCGTCGTAGACCAACGCCCGGAAGTCGGCCTTGGGGTTCCTGATATAACCGACGGCGGCCTTGGAGGGTTCAATCGTGAGCTTGTCGCCGGTCGGGGAGATGGTCAGGTCATGGAACTTGCCGTCGATGGTGATGACCTTCGATACATACAGACGGCGGTCATTCACCGTCGGGTCATACCAGTTGATTGCAGCGGACTGTACACTGGGGTCGACCAGAAGAATGTCGCCGTCGGACGGCCAGACCCGATTGTCATTCGAGCGGATTTCCCTGTTGACCGTGTACCGGTCATCGAATCGACCGTTGCTGTTGAAATCGAGGAGGTAGACCGGGCGTTTCTTGCCGTCCAGCGTAATCTCGCCCTCGCGATAGACCGCCGACTGCAACGAGGCCTGGCACCACTTGTGCTCCCCGGAACCGTAGATCTCAGCGCTGACCTTGAAGGAGTAGTCGAACTGAGAGTCGTCGGCCTTGATCGGCAAGGTGAGCTCGGGGAATTCGGCGTACAGGCCCTGGTTCCAGGGTCGGGAACCTGTGGATTTGGCTTTAATCAAGTCGTCATCGGTCAGATCGCCATTGCGATTCTTGTCGAAATGCAGCCGGTTATAACCCTTCTTGCCGAGATCAGTGGAGTCGAACACCATGCCGTACTGTTCGCCGCCCAGTCGGGCGACGCAGCGAAAAGGCTTATCGCACTGGTACTTCTCCGGCTGCTTCTTGACGACCTTGCGAAACGCCTCCTCGAGGTCAGGCCGTTCGCCGGAGAGGTCCGTCCAGAAACCCTGCGAGGAGGTCCAGGTCAGCATGTTCCTGATGTTCGGGTCGAGCCGGCTGGACACTTCATCCGTCTTCTTGAGATTCATCTCACAGGTTTCGGCACGAGCTGTGCCGCGAGCACAGAAGGCCGTCGCCGCGACGCCCACCCACAGAACGCATCTTGCCAAGCGATTCATATGAATCATCCTTTCACGCCTGTGTGCTACTTGAAGAGCACCTCCCAGCCGACGCCGCTTTCGTAGATCTCGCCGCCGTAACTGAGATTGATGACATTCCCGTTCTTCAGAACGCCTTTCGCCCGGATAATGGGCACATACTCTCCGATATCCGGATCTTTCAGTTGCTTCAATTTGGCCTCGCGATACGTTGAGCCCTGGAACTCGGTGGAGGCTGAGAACTGATACGAGAACGGCTCGCCGGTCACCGGGCACTTGAGCAGGTCTTTGTCCGCCACGTATTTGGGAACCAGGTCTTCCAGTTCCTTGGGCACGTCTCCGTTGTCGCGCCTGTATTCGGCCAGAGCCGCGGCCAGCATGCGGAGTCGTTCGCGGACCTTCGCATCGTCGTCCTTGAGCCCCGCCCCGCGCGCCATCTCGTTCTCCCAGACCACCTGGGTGAAGTAGATCTCACCGCCGTAGCTGAGGCTCAGCCAGCGTCCGTGGTTCCGGCAACGGACCATCGCGACCCGGTCACCGAAATCGCCCAATTGCTCCTCTTTCTGCTCGCGGGGCTTCGGCGAAAACTCGTACAGGTAGCTGCACTTCATTTTCGGATCGGCGAAATCGTCCATGCCTTCCAGCGGCTGCGAATTTCCGGGACAGAGCAGAACGGACTCATCCTGCAGGTACTTGGGGTACAGATCCGAGAGGTGTTCGGGCAACTCGCCCTTGTGGTCAGCTCGGTAGTCGGTGATCGCCAGACTGATCTTGCGGAGGTTTTTGCGGCAGGGTTCGGCGTCTTTTCTTTCATCCTCGGTCCCCAAACGGGCCGACGATGCGTCAAGCTCATAGACGATCTGCTGGCGACTCGACTCTTCCTTTCTGGGCTCGGGCTCTTTGGGCATCGGCAATTCATCCAGCGACACCTTCAGCAGCTTGGCGACCGTCTCATGGGCTTTCTCACCATCGACACCGACCGCAACCACACTGCCTTGCGCATCCACGAGATAGCTGGCTGGTGCCGACAAACCCGACAGTTGTGACGCCGGCTTGTCGCCGTCGGCTTTGGGCGCGACGATGGGCCAGGGAATCTGCCACCTGAACGCCGGCCGCCACAGGGCGCCCTCGCTGGCCCCGGGGCTGAGGCAGACTACACTCAGGCCCTTGGTGTGAAACCGTCGAAAAAGGGTGACGGCGGCCTTGGTCCTTTCCGTCGCATTCTCCAGCTTGAAGTCCTCAACCAGGATCAGCAGCAGCTTGCCTTCGGACGGCCTGAGAGAAACGGGAATGCCCTCGACGCTGAGCATCTGGCCTTCCGGCACCTTCTCCCCCACTTTCCACGCAACCAGCGGCCCTTCAGCAAGCGCTGACCCCGGAGAAAGTCCAAGAACGCCGACCCACAGTGCCACTGCCAAGAGACGAATTTCTGTCTTCATGATTGTTTTCTCGCTCCGACACAGCCACAGCAGTTGCTCGCAGAGCCAGTCGGCGACGCACGAAGTCTGTAGCGCCTCACAGGCCCGCGCGAGGATCCACCCCTTCTGTAAGACGCTCGTCGACTGGAAAGGTTGCACAGAAACATCAGAGAACACCAAATGCCGCGCTTCTTCTGAACAGCAGACACCCTCCACAACCTACCCGTTGAAGATGTACACCCAGAATGCCGCCAACGACGCCGACACAAGGCCGGTCAGAACCGCCAATCGTTTATCACGATCGCGGAAGAGCCCCAGGACGCTGACGATCAGGGCGATGGCAAACACGACGGGTAGGACGTGCCCTACAAGAGCACAAAACGCGTCCCCTCAGCCAGGCTTGAGGAACACGTAGGCCATGCCGACGACGCCCGCGATGATGATCTTGCCGGCGACCCGGCCGAGCGGGGCGTCCGTGTCGGAGAGGTCTGAAGAGTCAAGCCCCTGGCCGCGATCGACTGGATCAGGTTCGCGGTCCCGCATTCCTGCTTCCTCCCGGAAACCGAGTGTTTCCGACCCTTGATGTTACACCGATCCGGTCCAGGTAGTCCAGCAGGGGAATCGCGTATTTTCGGGTGGTGTCGATCAGGTACTTGAATTTCACGCTTTCCAGGCGGTTGTCTGAGCGAAAGTGTTGGAGCACCGCCTCCCGAGCCCGCTCAACCGCCCTCTTGTGGAAGACGAGGTTCTCGGCAACGCGAACCAGCCGGTCGTGCTGTACGAGAAGTTGGACGAGCCGACCGGTCTCCTTGGGGGTGGAGCCGATTCGGGCCGGCACCTCGTCCAGGTCGGGGGGTTGAAAAAGGTGTTCGGCGAACAGCGATTCCACGGTCTCCAGGAGACGCGATTCCTGATCGCTGAATGCCTCCCGGTGTCCCGTGACTGCATACCGCTGCGTCCGCTCGACAATCCGGCCGCTCCGCAGGGCCACCCCGAGCAAGCCATCGAGCAACGGCTTGCCCCACCCGAGGCGTTCGCTCAGTTCTTCCCGGTTCATACCGGGGCTCTGCGGAAAGCTCCGGTGGTACTCAGTGATGGTCTGAACCATCCGCCCTACCGCCTGTTCCGCAGTCGTTTTGTGGAGGACCAGACCCCCTTCAAGGTCGACAATCAGACCTTTTTGTCGCAAGTTGTCGAAGATGGGTTGAAGCCGTTCGGGCTGAACCTTGGCTCGGCGGCAAATCTCGTACGAGCCGGCGGCCAGAAGTTCGGCTGTCTGAATGCAGTACTCCACGAGGGTCGGGACACTCTCCACGGCCGTCGCCTGACGCGCAAGCCCTTCCAGCAAACCCGGACGGTTCCGTTTCAAGCGTCGCGGCACTGCTTCGATGATCAGTCCGCCGCCGATCGTCTGGACCGGCGTCAGCGATCGGACAATGAACCGGTCTCGCGGACCAACAACCACTGGCTGGTTGAACCGGATTTGCACGATGTCCTCCGCCCCGGCGGCCAGATTACCGTCCCGAAGCAAATAGACGGTGGCCAGAACCTCGGAGGTCCCCGTGTGAAACTTGACTTCCGTGCCGGTCTTGAGCACCAGCCGCTCATAAGGCAGAAGCCGCAGCTTACAGACGCAGAACTCTTCGGCCTGGAAGTAGCCCGGGGCGGCAATCACGTTGCCCCGCTCAATCATCTCATGGTCCCAATGACGCATGTTCAGAGCGGCGCATTGGCCTGCCATCACGACTTCGCTGTCGCGCCCGTAGACCTGTGCGGCCTTGATTCGTCCCTCAAGCCCGGTCGGCAGCAGGACGACCTCGTGACCGACCCTGGCCGTGCCCGACACGGGGATGCCGCTGACCACGGTCCCGTAGCCCTTGACAGAGAAGGCCCGTTCAATCGGAAGCCGGAACACTCCGTCAACTGACCGAGGTTTGATCGAGCGGACAAGGTCAGTGAGAGACTCGACAAAAGTGCCCAGCCCCTCACCGGTGACGTTGGACACCGGCAGGATCGGCGCCTCGGCCAGGAAAGTGCCTTGCAGGAACGAACGCAGGTCGGCCTGGACCATCTCCAGCAAGTCGGGCTCGACGCGGTCGATCTTGGTGAGAGCAACCAGCCCGTGGGTCATGCCGAGCAGCGTGAGGATGTCCAGATGCTCGCGGGTCTGGGGCATGACGCCGTCGTCGGAGGCCACAACCAGGATGACACCGTCCATCCCGCTGGCCCCGGCCACCATCGTCTTGATGAAATGCTCATGGCCCGGAACGTCAACGATTCCCACTTCCGCTCCGGCGACGGTACAGGGTGCAAAACCCAGCTCGATCGACATCCCGCGCTCCTTCTCTTCGCGGAGGCGGTCGGTCTCGCAACCGGTCAGGCACTTCACCAGAGCGGTTTTGCCGTGGTCGATGTGCCCAGCGGTACCAAGCGTAATATTGACTTGTGGAGCCGTTCGGCTTGCCACGGCTGCTACCCCCCGAGGACGCTCATAAGAGCATCTATCACCACCGTTTCGTCTCCGTCAAGCATCGTTCGCGGATCCAGCAGAACGCGGTCTTTGGCGATCCGGGCAAATACCGGCGGCTCGTGACGGCGGAGCTGCTCTGATATCGTGTCTGCGGTCAGCCGTCGACTTGCGACCGCTACAAGCCGGGTCGGGAGCACCTCGCCGGGCAGAGACCCGCTGCCCATCTGCGATTCTCCGTCGATCACCTGGAGGTCGACATCACGGCACCGCTCGCGAAGGGCCGCGGCGATTCGCTCGGCCACGGCACCGATCTCAGCGGGCTCCCGTCGAAGCAACCGCAGGATCGGCAGATCGCTCAAAACCTTCGTCTCATCGAGGAACAGTGACAGCGTGGCTTCCAGGACAGCCAGTGCCATTTTGTCGACTCGAACAACACGGGCCAGCGGGTTTTTACGGATGGCCGCCACCAGGTCCGCACGCCCCAGAATGACACCGCCCTGCGGGCCACCGATCAGCTTGTCGGTGCTGGCCAGGACAAGATCAGCCCCCGCGCGGATCGATTCCTGCAGGGTCGGCTGGTCTGGGAACCCATAGGGGCGGAAATCAATCAGGGCTCCGGCCCCGACGTCGTCGATCATGAGAATCCCGCGACTATGGGCGATACGGGCCAATTCAGCCGCCGAGACCTCGGCCGCAAAGCCGGTGATCTTGTAGTTGCTCGGGTGTACACGAAGGATGGCTGCCGTGTTTTCCGTGATGGCATTCTCATAGTCACGCGGATGGGTCTTGTTGGTCGTGCCGACCTCGACCAGCCGGGCCCCGCTGGCCGCCATGACCTCGGGCAAGCGGAACGACCCGCCGATCTCGACCAACTGGCCCCGGGAAACGATGACCTCGCGGCCCTTGCCAACGGCGTTCAGGACGATCATGGTCGCAGCGGCATTGTTGTTGACCACCGTGGCGGCTTCCGCTCCGGTCAGTTGCTTGAACAGCTCTTCGATCCGGGCGTCTCGTCGTGACCGCTCACCTGTTGCCACGTCCACCTGGAGCAGCGAATACCCCGACAGCTCGCCGACGAGCTGATCGATCGCG
>CAZTQK010000321.1:0-7434 GCA_964615635.1 uncultured Planctomycetales bacterium | reverse complement strand
GTAACTCATACCCACATGTTACCACATTACGCTAACTAAGTCAAGTAGGTACTAGGCTAACAGATCCGGGCCGTTTTTCACGAGGGACTGAGCGTCGTCTAGGCTAACGAATACGGGGAGAAGAGAGCCATTTCACGATGAAAGGGGCCACCCGGTTCTTAGTCAAATGGCAACCGTACCGGTGGGAGTCGCAACATGAACAATGCCAGTACAAGAGCAGCTCCAGTCCGCATCCGCCTACCCTGAAGTCAGGGTCTTCCTGCTGAGCCGGAAGCTCAGCAACTGCCGGCCCCGCACCCTGGAGACCTACCAGCGCTCCATAGAGCGGTTCCTGAGAGCCGTCGGGAAGCCCCCGCTTGAAGTCACCAAGGTAGACGTCCAGAACTACCTGATGGTTCTCCTGGAAGACCGGAAGCGCAGTCCGGCCTACGTCCGCTCCATCCACCTCTGTCTTTCGATCTTCTACAAGTGGCTGGAGGCCGACGGACTAATGGACCGTTCGCCCATGGCCGGCATCCCCCGGCCCAGGGCCCCGAGGAAACCGAAGCCCTTCCTGTCACAGGCGGACTTCAATCGGCTCCTGGCCGTCTGCCCCACCGAAGATTTCCGCGGCGCCCGCAACGCAGCCTGGTTGTGGATGCTATGGTGCAGCGGCTGCCGCCTCGACGGCCTGGCCAAGCTGAAGCTGACGGATCTTGACTGGAAGAACGGGCGCCTTCACGTGGTGGAGAAGGGGGACAAGCCCCGTGTCGCGCCGTTCACTGCGCCGGCCCAGCGGGCCGTCATCAAGTACCTCAAGATACGGGGTGTCTACATGAGGGGCAACGACCCCTACCAGGAACTCTGGATAAGCGAAGAGCGCAGACCGCTCAAGCGAACCGGCCTGCAGCACATCAGCCGGATGCTGCAGGAAAGGTCGGGGGTTCACTTCAAGGATATGCACCACATCTTCCGCCGGACATGGCTGTACCGCAACGTGAAGAACAATGTCCCCCTGAAGGTCCTCCAACTAGTCGGCGGCTGGTCGGACCTGGCCACCCTCGACGGCTACATAAGGGCCATGGATGCAGAAGACGCCATCAATCAGGTCGATTGGCAGTAGGACGGACTAAATGGGGGGATTATGACAACTGCTGCCATCTACTGCCGGGTCAGCACCAGCCAGCAGGATGCCAACAACCAGTTGGACATCCTGAAGGCCAGGGCAACCCAGCGAGGATTCCGAGTAGTCGAGATCTACGCCGAGACGGAATCAGCTTGGCGTGACGGTCACCAACGAGAACTGGCCCGACTGGTGGGCGACGCCCGCAAGGGCCGTTTCAAGGTTGTGCTGGTCTAGGCCCTGGACAGGCTGAGTCGGCTGGGCGCCCTCTCGATTCTCAGCCTCATTCACCGGCTGTCCGACTGCGGTGTCAGGGTACTCTCATATCAAGAGAGCTGGACAGAGGCACCCAGAGACCTTGCTGAGACCCTCTACGCCATTGCCGGATGGGTTGGCAGGATGGAAAGCCAGAGGAGATCGGAAAGGACGAAGGCTGGGCTGCTGAGGGCGAGAGCGAACGGCAAGTAAGTGGGCTGGCCGCCTGGTGCCAAGGACAGGAAACGACGAAGGTAGCGATCGGTCAGCGTCAACACCATCCTCAGTAAGCACTTGGGGCCGGCAGCTGACCTCTGAGGAGAAGCTCCTGTTTCGATTCGCCGCCAAAAGGCAATCCGGATCCCTTCTGCCAGACCCGGCTTTCTCGCGGGTGGTTGAGGATTCACCTGTGTAGAACAGTGCACCCTCTAGGTTGGTTGAACCCGTCTTGAGCGGCAGACTCTTGTGCGCAGCCGCATGACAGGATGTGCTAAGATGTCTTCTTGACTGGTGACAAGCCCGCTATTGAACTGACAGCGCCCGAGACTGTGTAGCGAAAAACGGAGCATCTTAGGTGGACATGATCACCACTAGCCAGCAATGAATATGATGAGGCAAGGCTTGAAATGCATCCGCCTATGAACCACGTCAAGTCCAAGCAACGCGTCGCCGACCACGGCGAGGTGTTCACCCCCGCGTGGCTGGTCGAGGCTATGCTGAATCTGGTGAAGGACGAGACGGATCGCATCGACTCCCGCTTCCTGGAGCCAGCGTGCGGGAGCGGCAACTTCCTGGTGCCGATCCTGCGGCGTAAGCTCGCCGCAGTGGAGCTCAAGTACGGTAAGTCCGACTTCGGGCGCAGGCATTATGCCCTGCTTGCGTTGATGTGCATCTACGCCATCGAGGTGCTGGCCGACAACATAGCCGAGTGCCGCGCGAAGGTGCTGGAGGTCTTTGCTGATCACCTGAACCTACACGGGTCGGATGAGCTCTATCGCGCCGCGTCCTACGTGCTGTCACAGAACCTCGTGCACGGCGACGCGCTGACGATGCACACCCACGACGGTAAGCCAATCGTCTTTGCGGAGTGGGGCTACCTGGGCAAGGGCAAGTTCCAGCGGCGCGACTTCCATCTCAACACGCTCACTCTTTCGTCGGCCTTCAGCGTGGAGGGCTCGCTCTTCGCTCAGCGCGATAAGCATGAGCTCTTCAGACCGACGAAGTCCTACCCGCCAATGACGGTGAGCGAGTTGGGCGCGCTCGCCAGCGCAGCGGAGGAGGATGCATGAGCACTCGGGCAGCCTTCACGCTTCGCGGCCGCAATCCGGATGTCCTGACGTGCATCGCCAACCTCTCCAACGACGAGGTCTTCACGCCTCCGGAGTTTGCGAACCGAATGCTCGACATGCTGGCCGAGGCCTGGGCGGTCGACAACGGGGGGGCGAACATCTGGGCGGACAAGACCGTTAGGTTCCTGGACCCGTGCACAAAGTCTGGTGTGTTCCTCCGCGAAATCACCAGCCGCCTGACAGGAGGCCTGGCCCACGAGATGCCAGACCTCCTGCAACGCGTCAATCACATTCTGACGCAGCAGGTGTACGGCATCGGCATCACGTACCTCACCAGCCTACTGGCGCGGCGCAGCGTCTATTGCTCAAAGCACGCCCAGGGCAAGCACTCCATTGCCAAGTCCTTTTCCAGCGATGATGGCAACATCTGGTTCGAGCGGATGGAACACACGTGGGATGGCACCAAGTGCAGGCACTGTGGGGCGCCACGAACGATCTTTGATCGCGAGGAGGGACTTGAAACCCACGCCTACGCGTTCATCCACACCGACTTCATCAAGACTCGCATGGCCGAGCTATTTGGAGGCGATATGCAGTTCGACGTGATCATCGGCAATCCGCCGTACCAGATGACCGGCGGAGCGGGCGGCAGTAGCGATTCCTCGATCTATCATCTGTTCGTGGAGCAGGCGATGCGGCTCGAGCCGCGGTACCTCAGCATGGTCATCCCTTCGCGCTGGCTGGCCGGAGGACGCGGCATGGACGAATTCCGCAAGACCATGCTCACCGATCGACGCATCAGCCACCTTGTTGACTACACAAAGATGTCAACAGCCTTCCCGGGTGTGGATTTCGAGGGTGGCGTCGGGTATTTCCTCTGGAACCGCGAATATCGCGGCGATGCGCAGTACACGCTATTTCAAGGTGAGGAACGTCACCCGACGATCACACGGGACCTCGGCGCGCACGATATCTTCATCCGCGCCCATCAGGCGCTTGGCATTCTCGAGCGGGTTCGGGCTCTCGGCGAGCCGACGATGGATTCGGTGATCAGCGGGGATACCCCGTTTGGCTTAGCCACGAATTTCTCCGACTACAGGGACAGGCCGTTCCGCGGCTCCGTCGCCCTCTACCTCACAGATCGAGGACGGCGCAAAGTATGTCACACTGCTCGCTCTATCATCAACAAGAACGTGCAACTTGTCGATTCGTGGAAGGTGCTTCTCCCAGAGGCGTACGGCGAGCGCGGCGCAATTCCCGCGCTGGTTCTTGGACCTTCAATCGTGGCGCCGCCTGCCTCGGTCTGTACACAGACGTATCTGGTCGCGGGACCACTCGCTAGCGAGGATGAGGCGAATAGTCTCCAAAGCTACACCAAGACCCAGTTCTTCCGTTTCCTTGTCTCGCTTCGCAAGATCACCCAACACGCGCTTCGGTCAACATACTCATGGGTTCCTCAGCAGTCTTGGGATCGCATCTGGACCGACGCCGCCCTTTACGAGAAGTACGGCATCACAAAGGAGGAGATCGCGTTCATCGAAAGCATGGTCCGTCCGATGAGCGAGGGTGATGAGTAAGACCGTTGAAGAGATCTTTGTACCCAAGCCGCGAGCCCGGCTGCGCATCTACGCCTACTCGATTGCCGATCAGGCGCACAAAGGACTTCTCAAGGTGGGCCAGACCACGCGCGACGTGAGGCAACGAATTGCCGAACAAGTCAGGACCGCCGCGATCAAGAACTACAGGATCGAGTTGGACGAACCGGCCGAGCGCGACGACGGTACGATCTTCACCGATCATGACGTCCGAGCCGCTCTTACAAGAAAAGGCTTCAAGAACACTGAATTGGAGTGGATCCGCTGCTCGGTGAAGGACGTGAAGACTGTGCTCGCCGAGTTACGCACTGGCCAGAGGTTCACAGGCTGGCACTCCGAGACATTCGTTATGCGGCGCGAGCAGGCCGAGGCCGTGAACAAGACGCATGCTTACTTCCACTCCATCTGGAAGGAAGATATGCACGCCGTCCCGCGCTTCCTCTGGAACGCGAAGATGCGCTTCGGCAAGACCTTCACCACATACCAGCTGGCTAAGAAGCTCGGCGCCAAGCGCGTACTTGTGGTCACCTTCAAGCCAGCCGTAGAGGATGCGTGGCAGACAGACATTGAATCACATGTGGACTTCGATGGGTGGCAGTATCTCTCGCGTTCGTCCGGCAACGACCCGACGCAAATCGACCACAGGAAGCCAGTTGTTTACTTCGGCTCTTTCCAGGACCTGTTAGGCCGCGACGACGCAGGAAACATCAAGCCCAAGAACGAATGGCTCCACACGGTGAACTGGGATCTGGTGGTGTTTGACGAATACCACTTCGGCGCATGGCGAGATACGGCTAAGGAGCTGTTCGAGGGCGAGGAGGAGGCGGTCGCCAAGAAGGAAGCCAAGATAGAGTACGCCACCAGCCTAGAAAAGGTAAACGAGGGCCTCAGCGAACTCTCGGAGAGAGAAACGGAGTTCCTGCCCATTACGACTAAAGCCTACCTCTACCTCTCGGGCACACCGTTCAGGGCGCTGGCCACAGGCGAGTTCATAGAGGAGCAGATCTTCAACTGGACGTACAGCGACGAACAGCGCGCCAAAGAGGAGTTTGCAGAGAAGAACCCTAGCGTTCCGAACCCGTACGGCGCGCTGCCGCAGATGCGCCTACTAACCTACCAGATGCCGGACGAGCTACTGGTCATCGCTAGCGCCGGGGAGTTCGACGAGTTCGATCTCAACGCGTTCTTCGAGGCATCGGGTGCCGGCGTGTTAGCCCAGTTCAGGCACAAGAGCGACGTGCAGAAGTGGCTGGACATTATCCGGGGCGGGCATGCGCCCGCGGCAGTCGAGCATCTGAAAACCGTCACACGGCCGCCGTTTCCCTATTCGGATGTGCGCCTGCTGCCCTACCTTCAGCATTCGTTCTGGTTCTTGCCCAACGTCGCAGCCTGTCACGCCATGGCCAACCTCCTGGCCGAGAGGCACAACACCTTCTGGCACGACTATGAGGTGGTGGTCGCTGCTGGCGCCTCTGCGGGCATCGGATTGGATGCGTTACCGCCCGTGCGAAGGGCCATCGGGAATGGCTTCGAGACAAAAACCATCACGCTCTCATGCGGCAAGCTCACCACCGGTGTCACTGTGCCGCAATGGTCGTCCATTCTGATGCTGCGCAACCTCAAGTCTCCGGAGACCTACTTTCAGGCTGCGTTTCGTGTGCAGTCGCCGTGGTCGATCAAGAACCCCAACGGCGACAACCCGGACGAGGAGCAGATACTCAAGCCCGTCTGCTTCGTGTTCGACTTCGCGCCGACGCGCGCGCTAAGGCAGCTTTCCGAGTATGGCATCCGCCTGTCGCCCAATGAGCCAAACCCGGAGAACGCAGTCAAGGACCTTGTGTCGTTCCTGCCAGTGCTGGCTTACGACGGCGCGAATATGACGCAGATTGACGCGGGCGGTATCCTCGACATCGCGATAGCCGGCACCTCAGCAACGCTGCTGGCCCGCAAGTGGGAGAGCGCGCAGTTGGTGAACGTTGATAACGATACCCTGCGCCGCATCCTGGAAAACCCCGAGGCTAGGGCAGCCGTGGAGCGAATAGAGGGATGGCGCTCGCTCGGGGACAACATCATTGAGACCATCATCAACAAGAGCGAGAAGGTCAAGGAGCTAAAGAACAAGGCCAAGGACAAGGATCTAACGGCCAGGCAGAAGAGGGAGCTCACCGACGAAGAGAAGGAGTACAAGTCCAAGCGCAAGCTAGTCCAGGACAAGCTGATCAAGTTCGCGACGCGGATCCCCGTGTTCATGTACTTGACCGACTTCCGCGAGAGCACGCTTCAGGACGTGATCACCAAGGTTGAGCCGGAGTTGTTTCTGGCCGTCACAGGCCTGACCGTGAAGGACTTCTACCTGCTCGTGCGACTCAAGGTGTTCAACACCGAACGGATGAACGAGGCCGTGTTCGCGTTCCGGCGTTACGAAGACGCGTCGCTCCGCTACACCGGCATAGAGAGTCACCCGGGACTGACACACTACGGGCTGTACGACACCGTAGTGGCGAGGGAGTGAATGCTCGGTCGTGTTCAACTGAGAGCCAACAACTGGTTCAGCTCACAGTGGCTGTTCCGACGCTATCATGAAGACTCTGTCCCGGGTTCTACACGTTTGGGCGGCTCGGGAACCCAAGCAGGATACAGGCTGGACCTACAAAAAACGATCGGTCAGTAACGGCCCTGTTCCGAGCGTGAATTTGCTCCGCAACAACCACCCCGAAAAGGGTTCCTTTTCCCCCACAATAGGGCACGACTCACTGAATGCCAGTCGGCGCATCCCCCCTACTCAGCCCGCTGCGAGTCGCCTGAGGCTTCCGCTCGATGGCGCAAGCCGTTCCCCGCCTTGACTCGTTGCCAGTCACAACAATACAATTCGCATGTTCCTTATCGTCCCGATCTCCAGAATGGATGCGGGCTACGTGGTGAATCCCACGAAAGACATGGTGCCGATCTGCCCGAACTGCCGCGCTATTCTGCACCGGAGAAGCCCTCCTTATAGAGTGCAGGAGGTCCGGCACTGGGTTGTTGAATAACGCGAGCGAGCCTGAGCTAGAATAGACTCGATGAGAAGAACGACGAGGCGCGGCTCCATCCGAAGAACGCACTCAGCCTCCCGTATCCTCTGGCTCAGCAGGCCATCGCTTGTCACCGCCGGTGAGAAAATTACCACAATCGCCGGAATAAAAACTACCACTTT
>CAZTQK010000320.1:0-7456 GCA_964615635.1 uncultured Planctomycetales bacterium | reverse complement strand
AGTTTCTTCGCATCACAGGTGGAGGTGTCGCGGTGGGGAGCCTGGGTTCGGCGTTGCTCCCTCGCCCCTGCCGTGCCGAGGAACCGGCAAGCGAGCGGATTGTCATCGCGGTGATCGGATGCGGGGGCATGGGCACGCGGCACATCGAGGCGCTCTCAGTCAACCCCCAATGCATGATCGCGGCCGTGTGCGACTGTTTCAAGCCGCGGTACGAGAACGCCGTCGGCGTCGTGGGCAAGCTCTCAGGCAAGACACCTGATGGTTATCAGGATTTCCGACGCGTGCTCGACCGCAAGGACATCGACGCCATCTGGGTACCCACGCCCGACCACTGGCATCCCCTTCTGACCATCCTGGGCTGCCAGGCGGGCAAGGACGTGTATGTTGAGAAACCTGCCTGCCCAACCGTTGCAGAGGGCAGGGCGATGGTTCAGGCGGCTCGGCGTTACGGTCGAATCGTCCAGCTCGGCACACAGCAGCGATCCATGACGATTTTCCAGGACGCCATGAAGCTCATTCACGGCGGCAAGCTCGGACAGATCACATCGGCCACCTGTTGGGTGGATGTCAACGGATGGTCCGTGGGCGAGACGCCCGGCCCCGTGCCTGAAGGACTGGACTGGGACATGTGGCTCGGACCAGCCCCGAAGGTGCCTTACTCCCCGGAGCGGCACTACGGATTCATGGGTTGGCACGACTACTGCCGAGGCGGGCAGCTCACCAACTGGGGCGTCCATCTCATGGATATCGTTCACTGGGGCATACGTGAGGACCGGCCGTTGACGGTGCAGGCACTGGGCGGCAGCTTCCGCGGCGGTGCTGGTGCGGACAACTACGAGAATATCGAGGCTGTTTTTGGATACAAGAACTGCGTCGTGACTTGGGAGCAGCGTCACGCGAACCAGTACAACGGCCACGGGTACGGGATCAAGTTCCAGGGAACCAAAGGCACGCTGACGATCGACCGCAACACCTTCGAGGTCTGGCCGGAGAAGCTGGGCATTGCGAAGTACGTCGGCGAACCAGAGCGGAGCTGGGCCCACCCGCCCCATCACAACAACTTCTTCGACAGCGTGCGGTCGCGCAAGCTGCCGGCGGCGGATATCGAACAGGGGGTCCGCTCCACTATACCGGTGTTGCTCGCCGGCATCGCTCTCAAGGTCGGCCGTAAACTGAACTGGGACGGCGAGAACGAGCGGTTCATCCGCGATACGGAGGCTGACCGGCACCTGTCCCGGGCTTATCGAGCCCCCTGGCATCTGTGACATCCGGAATTTCAATCGCAAACGGGAGCACACCTGTGATCAATAGAACAGCTCGACTCGTTTGTCTTGCCGTAGCGTTGGCGTCGGTTCTCGTGGCGGGATGCAACGGCGCTTCCTGGGCCTCCGGAAGTGTTGCCCCAAACGAGGACAAGGCTACAAGAAGCCCTGCTCCGCCGCCGGCCATGGCCTCGGAAAGCGATGCCCTGATCGTCCAGTTGGCCGGCGATGATGAAAAGGCCCGCAGCGACGCCCGCTTGCTGCTCCTTCGCGAAGATATCGAGGTGGTGCCCAAGGTGGTGCCGCTGGTCGGACATGAGAAGACGACGGTCTGGCGTGCGGCTTTCAACGTTCTCGCTGACTTTGCGAACCAGGTCAGCGTTCCGGGGCGGGAGGCCGAGCGAGCCAAGGTCGCGGCCGGCATCATGACGCTTGTGGCTCCCAATCAGCCGGAGGAAGTGAAGATCCGAGGACTCAGACTCTTGCCTCTGGTCGTTCCTGAAGGGTTTGATGTCGGCCCCATGGCCGCTCTCCTGTACGACGCGAGTCTTCAGGAGAAGACACGCGCGTCATTCGAGGAGATGGGCACCGCCGAGGCGAGTGCAGCTCTTCGAGAATACCTTCCGAAGGCGAAGCCGGATTTTCAGGCGGCGATCCTCAACTCGTTCGCCCGCCTGCAGAGCATGGCCAACGTGCAGGCAGCCCTGGCCATGACAAAAAGCGAGAACGCAGCCGTGCGAGCCGCCGCCCTGCGGGCCATTGCATGGACCGGCGATCCGGGCTTCCTGAAGGTCGGCAAGGCGGTCGTGGCTGCTGCCGACGCCCCAACTTGCCCGGACGCGATGGATGGGATGCTGCGGCTCGTCGGCGCCATCGCCTGCAAAGGCGGCAACTGGCAGCTCGCGGTGAACACCTACCTCGATGTCCTCAAGACCGGTCAGGGAATGGACAAGGACGGGGCGCTGGCCGGATTGGGTAAAATCGGCGACGGAACCTGCGTTGGTCCGATTCTCGATGCGATCCAGGATGCCGAGCCTCACACATGGCGAGCCGGCATCGGAGCACTCGCTTCGATGCAAGGTGTGGACGTCACGAGAGCAATCGTGGAGGCCTATCCGCGCTTGCATGGCAAGACGCAACTGGCTCTGCTTCCCGTGCTGAGCGACAAGAAACACGCTCTCACCGCGCCGATTCTCAAACAGGCGGCTCAGTCGGGCGACGCGGCGTTTCGACTGGCCGGGCTCGAAGCTCTCGCCACGGCGGGTCTGCCCGATGGGCTTGAACTGCTGGTCGCCGCTGCCAAGACGGGAAGTGATGACGAGAAGGCCGTTGCGCATCGAGGACTGTTCTGCGTAGCAGACTCCTTGAGAACCGCCGGCAAGAAGAACGAGGCTGGGGCGGCCTTTCTGGCGGCCTTTAACCACGCGGCCACGACCGACGTTGACGCTCGTCGACGAGCGATCGAGGGCATCGCCGCCTGTCCGATCGCAGGCGCCGCCGAGGCATCAAAGGCCGCTGCGACTGACAAGGACCTGCGCGAACCGGCGATGAGAGCTTTGCTGGGTGTCGGCTCGGCCTTGACTGCCGCCGGCAGACGGCAAGAGGCTCTCGATCTCTACGAAACACTGAAGCGAATGAATCCGCCTCTCGAGGTCATGCGTGAAGCCGCCACGGGAATGGCCACCGCCGGGGCGAAGGTCGATCTGCAAGGTCTGCTCGGCACGGTGACGAACTGGTGGGTGGTCGGCCCGTTTGAGCTTGGCGAGCAAAACGAGGGCTGGAACACCAACTACATTGATGAGCCGAATGTCAATTTGGCGGGCCGCTACATGTCCGGCAAGCAGCGCGTGCAATGGAAACAGGTCATTTCAGACGATCCCAACGGCAAGGTCGACCTGCGAAAGCAGGTGGCCAACCGCGACCGCTGCGTCGGCTACGCTTATACCGAAATCACGGTGAAGGACCCGGTCGATGCGGTTCTGCTGCTGGGCGTCGATGACAGCGAGAAGATCTGGGTCAACGGAGAGAAGGTGTACGACGCCTTCGTCGCTCGGGCGCTGAAGGTCGACGATGACCGCGTGCCGGTCAAGCTGCAGGCCGGAACCAACAAGATCCTGATGAAGGTCTGGCAGAATACGATGGGCTGGGAATTCTGCATGCGAATCGCCAGGCCCGACGGGTCGCCGGTTTCGTTCACCCAGACAACCAACTGAGGAGACAACATGCTGATCCATGTACTGGCCGTCGGTGCGGTCCTGGCCGCTGTTCAGCCTGCCGAGCCGCTGCTCCGCTTTGAGCGGACCCGCATCGGCGACGTGACCTTCGAAGCTGCGGCTGTATTCGACGTGAATAACGACGGCCGTCTCGACATCGTCTCCGGCGGCTGCTGGTTCGAAGGACCGGACTTCGTCCGCAAGCACAAGATCTGCGACGTCATGCGGGTCGAGGATTACTATGACGATTTCTCCTGCTATCCCATGGACGTCAACGGCGACGGCTATCTGGACGTCATCACCGGTGGCTGGTGGGGCGGAACGCTCCGTTGGCGGGAGAACCCCAAGGGCAAGCCTGTGGAGTGGACCAATCACGACATCGACAAGTGCGGCAACATCGAGACGACGCGATTCTGGGATGTCGACGGGGATGGGCACGTCGAGATCATCCCGAACGCTGGCGGGAACATTGTTGCCTACAGGCTGATCAGGGGGCCTGACGGCAAGGGCACCGGCAGATTCGACAAGCACGTGATCAAGCAAGGCGGCTGCGGGCATGGGTTCGGTTTCGGCGACGTCAACGGCGACGGCCGGGGCGATTTCATCATCCCCAACGGCTGGCTTGAGGCTCCCCGCGAGCCCTATAAGCAAGCCTGGACGCTCCACGAGGAATTCAACCTCGGCACGACGAGCTGCCCCGTGTTGGTATTCGACGTCAACAGCGACGGCAAGGCCGACCTGATCGAGGGACAGGCACACGGCTACGGGCTGAACTGGTGGGAACAGAAGGTCGGCGCGGACGGCAAGAGGACATGGCTCAAACACGAGATCGATCCCGACCGCTCCCAGTATCACGATCTCGTCTTGGCAGACATCGATAATGACGGACAGGTGGAATTGATCACCGGCAAGCGGTACCGGGCGCACTTGGGCCATGATCCCGGCGCGATGGACCCGGTCGGCACCTACTACTTCGAGATCGATGGCGGCAAGTTCCGCCGGGTGACGCTCGACTACGGACCGGCGTCGCGGGCCAGCGGCGTCGGCATCTACCTGTGGGTGGCCGACGTCGACGGCAACGGCTGGAAGGACATTGTGGCACCGGGCAAGGAAGGGTTGTATCTGTTCAAGAACTTTGGACGCTAGTAAAGCAGCTATTGGCTCTTGGCCAGGCAGGGCTGAGGCCCGGCAACGGATCTGAGGAGCATCGGGTCATGCGAACGAGATATCTCTTTGTGGCGGCGGGCGTCCTCGAAACGGCAAGCTGTCTTGGCTAACGGCTCGGGCGATTCGGTGAGGCCGAACAACGGAACCCGGTCTTCATTCTGGGTGCTTGGCCAGCCAAGGGGCAACCGGGTCCAGGTCGAAGGACTTCCACTCATTCACGTTGCCGATCTTAAAGAGGCAGACCCCCAGAACCTGCGGATCCTGGAGCAGCTCTGAATCAAACCATCGCAGCCACTCCACGTACTTCTCCTTGGTGCCGCGTGCCTGCCAGCCGTCCTTGTTCGGATTGCCGGCCTTGTCCACGCCACCCTCCATCAGGATCATCGTCAGGTCCGCCACGTCAGGATGCGCTTTCTTCAGGTGGTCGTATGCCCGGCGGTACCGAAGGCTGTAGGATCGCTCGTGGTTCAGGTCGGTGGCGTATTCGATGGTGTATCCGTGACAGGCCCATGCGCCGCCATACTGCTTCGCGATCCGGAAAGCCGGGACCATCGCGTCCAGCATCTTCGGCTCGATCGGCAGGCGCCCGACGCCGCTCTGCAGGATGATCGGGCGAAATCCCATCTCGGCGATCTTCGGCGCCGCGTAGGCGATGTACCGGCAATACCACTCCGCCTGCTCCACTGTTTTCGGCTCCCACATGTTCGGCATGAATGAGAGGAAGTCCACCTTGTCCTTGTGGGCTGCCAGAATGCGGAGCTTGCCTTCCTGCTCCTTTGCCCAGTTCGCGAATACTTGAGCCGGATCGCGGTCGGTTTTCATCTCTTTGGACTGAGCGCCGACTCCGACAACGATAATCGCCTTCGGATTCGCCTTCTTGAGCCGAAGCCCCACACTGCCGGGCTTGGCGAAGTCGTCGGCGGGGATCTTCATGATCGGGATCTTGCCGCTGTCCACGAGCCCGATGAGATGTTCCGACGGCTGGCCGCCGTCAAGATAGAGCAGGCCCAGCTTCGATGGCATACCCTTCCTGGAGAGCACCGCTCGCTTCGCGGCGTCGGGCCGCGTATGACCTCGGCGCCGAGCTGCGGCCAGGATCTTCCTCATCTTCGCCGCGACTTCAGTGTTTGCGGCCAGAACGTTTCGGGTTTCCGACGGGTCATCCTTGAGGTTGAACAACTCGTCTTCCTGGGGCGGGGCGTCTTTCTTCCTTGCGGCTTGCGACGTCGCCGGCTTCTTGCGGACGGAAACGAACTTGGGCGGGTTGCCCCGCTCGAGGAGTTTCCAGTCGCCCATCCGAATGCCATAGATGGAGTTACCGGCCTGCAGAATGACGTGGTCACGCACCGGCGGGCCGGGCTCGGTCTCAGTGAATGCACGCAGCACGTCGAAGCTATCCTCGGCGTTGCCGTTCGGCAGTGGCACATGGAGGATGCTCGCGAGAGTGGCCAGAACATCCGTGAGGCAGATAACCTGGTCGCTCGCCGTGCCGGCCGGGACTCGGCCGGGCCAGCGAACAATGAACGGCTCTCGAAAGCCGCCTTCCCACTCAGTGTTCTTGCCGCCGCGCAATGCCCCATTGATCGCAAGGCCCGCGCTCATGGCCTCGGCTGCGCTCCGATTGTGGGGATTCGCCACGCCGCCATTGTCGCTTGTGAAAATGACCAGCGTGTTGTCGACGAGTTTGAGCTTGTCGAGCTTCTCAAGGATTTGCCCTACGCTCCAGTCGAGTTCCTCGATGAAATCGCCGTACTTGCCGTAGGGGCTTCCGGTGAATCGCGGATGGGGTGTGATGGGCTCGTGGACGGCGATCGGTGCATAGTACACAAAGAACGGCCGGTTGCGATTGGCATCGATCCAGGCGGTCACGTTTGCGGTCAGCGGCTCCATGACGCGATCGGGTTCCCACTCTTTCCGGATGCCGGTCGTGGCGGTGCTCCCCGGGCCCTTTCTGTGAAGAGTGATGGGCTCACCGGGAATGCGCTCGGTGACCTCCTCATTCTCGATGAGACTGTTCGGGCCGTTGCCGATGTTAGCCGCCAGGCCGAGGAAATGGTCGAAGCCGACCTGCCGTGGCCCCGGCCTGAGCGGTTGGCTCCAGTCGGTCACGCGTTTGTCGGTGAAGCCCAGATGCCATTTGCCGAAGGCCGCGGTCGCATAGCCTTGGGACTTGCACAGCGAGGCGAGCGTGAGACGATGGGTCTCGATGTGCAGCGGGGCATCGACGGGCAACACAAAACCGTCTTTGATGCTCGTTCGCCAGTAATAGCGGCCGGTCATCAGGGCGTAACGGGAGGGGGAGCAGAGCGAGCCCGGCGCGTACGCCTGCGTGAACCGCCGGCCTTCCCTCGCGAGCCGGTCGAGACTCGGTGTTTTCAATCTCGCCGGTGCTCCATAGCAACCGACGCTGCCCCAGCCGTAATCGTCGGCCAGGATGACGATGATGTTCGGCTTGCCGGGTGATTCGGAGGCAGATACCGACGTAGCCGAGACCAGTAGAACGAGAAGAAGCAGGAATCGTCTCATGATGCGGCAATCGTATCCTTGCAATATCACGAAGGCAAGCCGCACCTGTCACGTGGCCGACGGGCTTGACGAATGCTCGTACGCCAAGACACAAGAGTTTTTTTTTGACGTTCTGCGGCGGTGACTGTAGGCTGGAGCAATATGACAACAGCGACGGACAGTGTGCCAGATCCGTTTGCCGGCGGGTGAGAGGGCGAGAGCCAGGCTGTTCGACTGTTAGGCGGAAGGAAGTCTTCAGCACTCACCCATTAGCCCCCGCTTGTCAAGCGAAAGAACTCCCTTGGCGAA
>CAZTQK010000319.1:0-7479 GCA_964615635.1 uncultured Planctomycetales bacterium | reverse complement strand
GGACTGCAACCGAAACCGCGTGCCTGACGAGTGCGACTGTGCCGGCGGCTTCAGCCAGGATGCCAACGGCAACCAGGTGCCCGACGAATGCGAGCGTACCCTGACCGGCTACTGGCGATTTGATCTTTCCATGAGCACCGGCTGTTATATCATCGACAGGTATCTCACCGAACAGCGCTACCTGCGTTTCAACGAGAACCAGCAACTCGTCGAATCCTGGCTCCCAACCGCCGGGCAATACGTCAAGCTCCATTTCCCCAGCGTGGATGGCCCCAGTTACAACCGTTTTCGAACCAACGGCTGGTATACGGCCAACACCAACCGCACGATCACCGCCAGCGTATTCACTCCGCATGTGGGACTTGTGAAACTCCGTGAGGAAGTGCGGGTTACGGACGACGACTATCACATGGCTTCCGAAGAGGGTTCGGAGCAGGGCGACACCATCCTGCGTGGGTCCATGAACAGCGACGGAACGCGGTTGAGCGGTGAGTGGGTCTTCACCGGCGCTATGAACGTCATGGACCTGTGTGGGTCTTTCACTGCCACCAAACTCGCCGGTCCACCGCCGGCATTGCCGGTGCTGATCAACCTGGAGGCGGTCGACTGCTCGCTCGCTTCGACTGCCCTCAGCCATCCTGGTGCGGTCGCCGTAGCCAATCGCAAGTACCGGGTGAGGACGTCCTTCGCCGACGCGCCACTGCGGATCGACTACCTGCTCTCGACGGATTCTGGCCTTGACGCGGCGGATAGGCTGATCGGCTCGGAAACCATCTCGCCATCGTCGGGCGGTCAGCTCGGTCTGCACTCCGGCGCCGGCCCGATGCTGAGTATCCCCGAGTGCTTGCCGTGGAGCGACGGCTACTACGTTCTGCTGGTGGTTGACGCGGGCGGCGCGGTCACTGAGACGTCTGAAACCGACAACGTCTTCGCCCTGCCCGTCACTCTGACTACGCCGGCGCTTCCGGGCGACTTCGACGGAGACTGCGACGTTGACAAGGGCGACTACGACGTGTTCATGGCAGCCTTTGGCAAAAACAGCGGCGAGCCCGGATACCTGGCCGCCGCCGATTTCGACGATGACGGCGACGTCGATTGCAGTGACTGGGAGGTATTCGTGGCGGCATGGACGGGTCCGCCCACCCAGGCGCCGAATCTCCCGGCGTGCGACGCAGCACTGATCCAGAGCGTTCCGACCTCAGGGCGGAGCCTGCCGAGGAGTGCCAGAAACCTGATGCGATTGAGGTTCGACCGGGACGTCACCGCGCCGCTTGCCGGCCAGCTTCTTGTTCGCGAAATGCTCCCCGGTGGCACGTACGGCGCCGACCTCTCCGCAGGTTTCACGTTCGAGGTCGAGAGCGACGCCCAAGACTGTCGGCGAATCCTGAGGATCCGGGAGACCGGGTCGACATTGCAGCACCGCAAATGGTACGCCGTGCTGAACACGGGCTCATGGACCGGGGTCTCGCCGTTCACGGTGCAGTACGTGGTACAGGTGGGTGATGTGAACAACGACGGCCGCGTGCTCAATGTCGACTTCGGCCTGGTCAACCCGGCCGTTCCCAGTCTCGACGTGGCCGACGACGACCGGCGGGATATCAACGGGGACAGAAGGATTCTGAACAGCGATTTCGGCGTGCTGAACAGCAAGATTCCTTCGTTCCCCGTAGCCAAGCCGGCCGGGCACCAGTAACAGAGTGGCCGGACTGTGCTGACGAAGATTGGTCTGACGGCGTTGTGCCCGTCGGCGCGGTCGCCTCACGTTCGCGGACGCTCCCGCCGTGCAGCAGGGTTCGCGCGACTACCCACCGTAAGGGTTCACCCCGGTCACTTCCTGCGCGAACGAGTCAAACCGACTCCGGCTCGGCAAGCCGGTGGCCAGCAGGACGATCGCAATCACCGGAGCGGCCCAGAGAAGTTTCTGGCCGGTGATCAGCAGGAAAACCAGGCCGGCCAGACCAACTCCCTCGGCCATGGCCGCGCGAATGATCACCAACTGTGCGTAGACTCGTGCAATCGATCCCGTCGGCATCCCCGTCTGCCCGCTCTGCTCGCACTGTGTCTTGGCTGCTCTGACAATCATAGCTCTGAACAACGGATAGGCGACAAGGAATGCAAGAGCGGACAAGGCGACAATACCCACAAAGACCCAGCCGAGCGAGGCCTGAGAAGCCACGCGTTCTCCCAGGACCAGCACGACCATTCCAAACGTGACCATGCCCACGATCATCGCACCGCTGATGATTCTCCCCGATAGAATCACACCTTTAACGGTATCCTGGTCCGCGTTCATCACATCGCCCCTTTTCTTGTGGTCGACCATGTGGTGCGACCCGACCTCGTCGCATTTGACACGCATCCTGAAGAGCTCTTTCTGACAGGAGGCATTTTCGCCGGCAGCGGGCAACGACACAAGCTATCCTCCTTGACGACGGGTGACGCGCACAGCATGATCACTTGCGATGGCACCGATCGAATCACCCGCGAATGGCCCCGAACCGCTTCGGGCATGGCAGGGGCGACTCCTGGTCAGCTTGCTGATCATCCTGTCGCCCGCGTTCATCCTTGCGGGTGCATGGCGGTTGGGCGGCGTTTCGGCTCTCGAAGATGATCTCATCTACTACCTGCCGGTCCGGCAGTACATCGGCGAGCGGATCGCGGCGGGTGAGTGGCCTTTGTGGAACCCGCTGACACGCATGGGAACCTCGATCGCGGCGGACCCGCAGAGCGGTTTGTGGTATCCCCCCACGTGGATCTTTGCCGTCCTGCCGCCGCTGGTCGCCTACGCGACGACGATCATCCTGCACTTTGCCCTGGCCGGCGCGGGGATGTATCGCTTTCTGCGGTCTCTGGGGCGGCATTGGCAGGCAGCCCTTTTCGGAGCGATCGCCTTCGAGTTCAGCGGATACCTGATCGCTCATCGGGCTCACCTGACCATCCATCAAGCCGCCGCCTGGTTGCCGCTGATCTTCTACGGATGGCAGCGATTCTCGACCGGCGGCCGCTACAAGTACTTTGCCCTGGCGGTGTTCGCTCTTGGCATGCAGATGCTCGTCCAGCACGTTCAGGTCACCATCATTGGGCTGGCCTTGCTGACCGGCTACACGCTGATGGTCCTGCGACCGCGGCGTCCCCGTCTGATCTGGGAGTTCCCGCTCGGCATCGCCGCGGGCATTCTCATTTCGTCAGTTCAACTCGTGCCGACGCTGTTGCATCTGTCGGCCACCGGCCGGGCCACCCCCTCCTACGCAACGTTCGTCGAGAACTCCTGGGTGCCGTCGTCCGCATTGATGCTGCTGTTCCCGATGCTCTTCGGCAGCAGGACTCCGAACATCTGGGACCAGCCGTGGTGGGGGCTCTCCCATTTCTGCGAGCAGTCCGTCTACGGGACGATCCTCATCCTGGTGCTGGCCGTGGCGTCGTTCTGGCTGGTGCGAGGACATCAACGGCCGTCCGTTCATTTGGCCTCGCTACGAGCCCAGGGAAGCGAGTTGCAGAGAGCCTCCGCTCGTCCGTGGAACCGCGAAATCCTGTTCTGGTGGATCGCCTCGTTTGTGGTTCTGCTGCTGGCCCTGGGCGAGTTCACGCCGCTGGCCAAGTTGCTCTTCCACGTCCCGTTCTACCGCAATCTTCGAGTTCCGGCCCGCTGGATACTCGGCTGGTCGCTGGCCATGCCGGTTCTGGCTTCGGCAGTTATCTCGGCTGTGTTGTCATCACAGCATGCCGCTGATAGGGCAACAGGTGGAATTCGATTCGTTGTGAAACGCATTCTGCCCATCGCCATGGTGACCTGTCTGCTGCTGATGGCATTGGCTCGCTGGCAGGCAAGCTCGCTGGAATCGGCTTTCGCCGGATGCTGGAATGCGAATGTGTTCTTCAGTGGTCTTCGCGCAGCGATCCGACCCGGCAACCCGGCCATCTGGTGGCCCATCCTGCTCACAGCAGCAACGGGTCTTCTGCTGCTGCGGTGGGTAAATCGTGTCGACGCTGGCCGGTTGGTCTGCCTCTTCCTGATTATGATCGTTGACATGGCATCGGTCGCCGCGTTCATCGATGTCGACACCCGGACATACAATCGGGCGGACCTGCAAGACCCACCGGCTTTGGCCGGCGCCATTGCGGCGCAAGAACCGGAAGACGGGCATCGTCTTCTCGTGCCACGATTCTCGGCAGATTACGATCGCCCCATTGAGGTGCTCTGGCCCCAGACCAACGTACAACACGGCATCTCAACACTTCACGGCTATGGACCGCTGTGGCCGCTATCCACCCGGCTGCTGCTGCGGTGCATGCCCTGGGGGTCGAGCGAGGAGATGCTTTCGCTGCTGCGCGACACGCGTCTTCTTCGGTCGCTGGGCGTGCGGTTCGTCGCCGTACGATCGATGAAAGAGCGAGGACTGCTTGAGGCTGCCTTGTGGCCGTCTACACCAGGACCCGGCCTGTCCGCGATCGACGGCACGGAATCGCCTGTTATGGTCCGCGCGGGCCATGATGTGCGATGGCCCATCGAAATCGAGTCCGCAGGGGTCTATCAGCTTGAGTTTGAGGCGACCCCGACGCCTGGCGATAGCAGCCGTTGGCTCGTCAGGCTTGAAACCGAGAACGTCGAACAGATAGAAGAGACTCGAACGCTGACACCCGAAGACCTTGCTGCCGGACCGCGTCGCATGCGCTTCCAGTTCCGTTGCGACCAAGCCTACGGGCCAGTCCGAGTCCGTGTAAAGGCCGAGCGAGGCCGGCCATTAACCGTCAGTCATGCCGCATTCGGCCGGGTCGCTTCTCCCCTGCAGACTACCACCACGGCACCCGCGGTGAGCGGAATTACGCCACCGTGGTCCTTCGTCTCTGACTTGCCCGGCGGCATCTCGCTCTATGAGCTTCGCGAAGCCAATCCCCTGTTCTTCTGGGCTGGCCGCACGACCTCCGCCGCTAGCCTGCTGGAAGCCGTTGAGCTGCAACTCTCGCAGCCAAGTCTCCTGGCCAGCCCCACCGATGTCGTGGTCGAGAACACCGCACAACCGGCAACGGCAAGCCCCTCAGGTCTGCCTGATTCCTTGTCCTGGAAACGTCGTTCAGGCCGGAAGCTTGTCGTTTCCACAAAAAGCGACTCTCATTCTTTTCTGGTCTTTAATGAAAGCTATGACGCCGGCTGGGTCGTGATGATCGACGGCCACCCGGCGAAACCCGTTCGGGTGAACGGCCCCGTCCAGGGCACAGTCGTCCCCTCAGGAAGCCACCTGGTAGTTTGGTTTTATCATCCCCCTGGGTTGAACACGGGTGTCTGCGTAACGGTGTTCGCGCTGGGACTGCTCTTGCTTCCCCTCGCGGACGGCTTGAGACGCAAAACCGTCAACCAATAGAAACCTCCCATAGCACCTTGCCCAGCCATGTGTTACAGTGCATCCGACGACTAAACCGGCCGATAACTAACACCATGCGCCGGGTTAGGTGTCTAATTGTGTAGGCGTCAGGGGTCTTGGTGTGCGCGCGGTGCTGGAGGCACCCACCTCTTTCGGAGAACCAGCTTTGACGCCTGACCAGAACCGCCTTATTGCGCGGATCGAGGAGGCATGACCCAATGGCCGAATCCAACAACAAGTGGCTTCACTTCCTGCTCGTCATGGTTGTTCTTGTCCTGGTCGGGATGTACTTCCACGAGCAGATCATCGGGAGCGTCGCCTACGCCGTCGAAAAAGGCGTGCGCGAGGCGGACAAGGAACACCTCGCCAAAGTCGAGGCGATTTCGCAAGCATTCCGGCTGGTTGCCAAACAGGTCAAGCCAACGGTCGTGCATATCACCACCACTGCCAAACCTCCGGAGCGCCGCGGCCGACGTCCACAGATTGATCCCAAGCAACTACCTGAGCCGTTCAGAGAGTTCTTCGAGGAATTCCAGGACCCGCGTTTGTTGCCCCAGCGGCCGCGCGAGGGCACCGGCAGCGGCGTTGTCATCGATGCGGAGGCCGGGTACGTCATCACCAACAACCACGTCGTTTCAGACGTCGAAGAAGGACAGGGACGCATCGACGTCCGGCTGCCGGACGGCCGGAAGGTCAAGGCGGACGTGGTCGGCCGCGATGACAAAACCGACCTCGCTCTGCTTCGCATTCATGCCGACAAACTGCACGCGATCACCATTGGCGACAGTGATGCGATGGAAGTGGGCGACTGGGTCCTGGCGATCGGTTCTCCCTTTGGTCTCGACCAGACAGTCACACAGGGCATCATTTCCGCCAAAGGCCGCTCGCACCTGCTGGAGATACCTTACGAGGACCTGATCCAGACCGATGCGGCCATCAATCCGGGCAACAGCGGCGGCCCGCTCGTGAACATGCGCGGCGAGATGATCGGTATCAACACGGCCATCGCAACCAACAGTCTTACCCGTGGATACATGGGTGTTGGATTTGCCATTCCCAGTAAAACGATCAAGGAAATCCTCACCTCGCTCAAGGAGGGCAAGGAGATTGTCCGTGGCTACCTGGGCGTTCGGATCGTCAGCCTTGACGCTTACGGACCCGGCTTCGGCAAGACGTTCGGCCTGGACCACGATGAAGGTGTACTTGTCGAGGACGTGTTTGAAGACACACCCGCGGCCAAGGCCGGCCTCAAGATGGACGACGTGATCCTCTCCTATAACGGCAAGCGGACTAACGAAGCTACTCAACTCACCATGATGGTCACAAAAACCTCACCGGGTACCAAGATCGACCTCAAGGTCTGGCGCGACCGCAAGGAGATCACCATCCCGGTGACCATCGAGAAACAGCCGCGAGACTTCTTCGCCTGGGGCGGCCGCCGCGGCGAAGATGACGAACCAGAGGCCGAAGACGGCGAGTCCGGTCCCGCCGAGATCGCCACGATCGGCATTGCTGTCGAAGTCCTCAGCGAGGAACTCGCCAAGCAGTACGGCTGGGACGAGGATTACGACCAAGTCAAGGACTTTCTGGTTGTCACCGAGGTCGACCCAATCGGCGAAGCCCAAGCCCAGGGGCTGCGCCCCGGCAACCTCATCGTCAGCGTCCAGGGTGAGGCCGTGAAGACGGTCGCGGCCCTCAAACAAGCCCTCAGCGAGGAGGCCTTGGCTGAAGGCGTGCGGCTGCGGGCCAAGACAACGGCCGGCTACCGCACGTTCTTCCTTCAGGTCCAGAAGTAGTCGCTGCTTTGCGCCTCGCACCAGATGGCGGCTCTTCGGCGTTCGGGCTGTGCGGTTGCTCCTGGCACACCTGACGTTGCTCTCGGTCTCCACAGCACTTGCGGCGGCAACACGCCGTGCTTTCCGCGTTGACGCAACCGCCGCCACCTTTATAATGCCCAAGCAACAGGGACATCGTGCCCAGAGAGACGGCCAAAGAGAGCACCACGCGACCCCACGCTGCGGCTCGCTTGACCATGGAAAGGCCAGATACATTGGCAAGAACCGCCTCACTGGTTGGGACTGTGCTGCTGATCTCGTTGGTGACGGCGCTTCCGCTGTAT
>CAZTQK010000318.1:0-7489 GCA_964615635.1 uncultured Planctomycetales bacterium | reverse complement strand
ACTGCCGCGAAAAGGGGTGTGAAGAAGAAGTGACGCCGCTGCGATGGCGCAAGTGCCAGATGGGAGGGCGGCTCTGTCCGCCGCCGATTGTGGCTGAAGAGAGGGTTTTGTGTATGTGGGCGCTCTCAGTGTTCAACTGTGTGGTGATTTTGGTTGCGGCGGGGTCTGCGGTGGCCCAAACGCCGGTTGTGCAGACTACACGTCCGCACGATGATGCCCTGGCCGGCGATTCGGCCGCTATTCAGAAACGCCTCGACGCGGCAGCCCCGAAGGGCGGCACGGTGGATCTGGGAGTCGGGCGGTTTCTGCTCGACCAGCCTATCGCGATCCCCGAGGGCGTGTGCCTTCAGGGTACCTGGCAGGGCCCTCACCATGCTCAGCTTACCAAAGGCACGGTCTTTCTCGTCTACGCCGATGCCGGCCGGGAGGACGGCCCGCCGCTGATCACGCTCAGCCCGTCGAGCACGGTCAAGGGCATTACCTTCTTCTATCCCTTGCAGCGGATTCCCGGGACCAAGGCCTACCCGTGGACGATCCAGGGACGCGGCATGCACAACAGCGTGATCGACTGCACCTTCGTCAATTCATACCAGGCGATGGATTTCGCCACCCATGCCAACGAGTTGCACTACGTCCGCAATTGCTTCGGGTGCCCGCTCAAGTTTGGAATCCGCGTCGACCGGTGCACGGACATCGGACGGATCGAGAACGTCCATTTCAACCCTCACTATTGGGCGCGAGCCGAAGTCCCCGGCATCCCCCAATGGCCCGACCTCAGCCGCTATCTGTGGGAGAACCTGGTCGCGTTCGACTTCGCCCGGACCGACTGGGAGTACGTGCTCAACACCTTCTGCTACGGGGCGAAGATCGGCTATCTCTTCCGTCAGACCCGGCATGGCACGGTGAACGGCAACTTCCTGGGTATCGGCGCCGACTGGTGCGAGCGGGCGGTTGTCGTCGAGGCCAGCCAGCCGCCCGGCCTGCTCATCACCAACGGCGAGTTCGTCGGCGGAGAAGGCTCGGTGGTCATGATGGATGTGACCGCTTCACACGCGGGCGTCGTTCAACTCAGTAACTGCGCATTCTGGGGCCCGTGCCCGACCGCCGTTCGCGTCGACGGCAAAGGCAGCGTCAGCCTCAGCCAGTGCAACTTCCTCAATCACGGTAAGCAGCGGCAGGGGGGTGATCACGTGACCGTCGAAGCCCACGGGGGACACCTGAACATCAACAACTCGCGCTTCGGGGTCGATAAGCCGGACGTCGCGTTGAACCGCCAAGTCCGCACAGCGATTATCTCCGGCAACTGGTTCCTCAAGAGCAAGGAGATTATCAACCGCGCCGGCGAGGTAGTCCAGGAGAGCCTCAGCGCCGTCGGCGACTGATCGGGTGCCCGAGCTTCACCTCACGGGTGCGGCGAACCGCGCCGCAGCGATTGCCGCGGCCCAGCCTCGGCGGGGCACCGACTCCATTGACCTGCGTCCGAATGCGCGCTTCTGTCCTCACTGTCGCTCCTTCGCACGAACCGATAATACCGCGCTTGCAGCGCGACGCGGGCACAGGCTGCCGGTTCCAGGCGCACTGTA
This sequence comes from uncultured Planctomycetales bacterium, assembly GCA_964615635.1. GTDB lineage: Bacteria > Planctomycetota > Phycisphaerae > UBA1845 > PWPN01 > JAUCQB01. The sequence continues at coordinate 5,906 of CAZTQK010000318.1, read as the reverse complement.
GGACTTTTTCGGGCTTCGGTCCGAGAATGGACGCTGGTTGAACGTGTTACCGCCGGATGGGGTGTTTTCCTGCTTCCTGGCCAAGCTTATTCCTCAGTGTTGTATCGTACGGTTGTCTCCTATGGAAGCCACGACTCCCGCGGGTCAGACCGCGGCGGTCGGCAATTGCCATTCAAGGCAGAGCCGTCTTTGTGGACGGCACGCGGAACAGGGGACCGCGAAACGGGGGAATGAATCATGTATCGGTACACGCGATTGAGACGCAAATCGGGGCGATTGCGGCGCGGAAGTGTGACGCCGCTTGCGGCGGTCACCGTGCCCGTGATGATCGGCTTTGTGGCGCTGTCCGTCGATTACGGCTACGTGGCGGTGACCAAGGCCCAGCTCCAGAACGCTGCTGATTCCGCGGCTCTGGCTGGGGCCTCGGCCTATTTCACCAACTCGGGTATGAGGATGTCCACCGAGGAGCTGACCCCGCTGGCGCGGTCGCGGGCCAAGGCGTTCGCGGCTTTGAACGAGTCGGCCGGGGTTGGCACAGTGCTCACCGACGCGGACATACTCCTGGGTCAGCATGATTACTACTGTCGGACTTGCGCCCTGTTGCCCGACGAACCGTGGAACGCGGTGCACGTGACTGCCCGGCGAACGGAGGACAGCCCGAACGGCCCGGTGTCGCTGTTCTTCGCCCGCATTTTTGGCCAGAACACGGCGAACGTGACCGTTCACGCTCGGGCGGTTGCCAACGACCGGGTGGCCGGCTACCACCTGTACAAGGACGGCATCTTCGCGCCGTTTGCCATTCATATACAAAAGTACCAGGATATGCTTGCAAACGGCACTGATCTCTACTCGTACGACGGTGATGTGGACACGGTGGAAGGCACAGCCGACGGTATCCGTGAGATAAGACTCTATCCCTGGAAGTGGGTCGAATTGCCGGAGATGGATGGTTCAGACGGCGCTGGCAATTTCGGCACGCTGACGGTTGGCATCGGCGCACAAGGTACCTCGTTCATCGAGGAACAGATCATGAACGGCATTACCGCCCAGGAGCTGATCGACTGCTTCGGCACGGACAATCTGATCTTCTACGATGATGAGTACACGGCTGAGACCGGGCCGCGCATCTACTACGCTCCCGGCAACCCGGGTCTGTCGGTGGGCATGAAGGACACCATCCAAATGAAGATCGGCGATGTGATCGGCTTCTTCATTCACAATAATCTTGAGGAAACCGGCTCAACCGCGATCTACTCGATCTGTGATATTGCCTTCGGCCGGATCATGGATGTCAGGCTGACCGGAAACAAGAATCAGCGTTCGTTGACGATCCAGCCGGTGTCCTACTTCGACGAGTGGGTCCGGGTAGATGACTCAGCGCCCTCGACGGATGGGCGGCTCGGCCACGTGAGCCTGGTGCAATAGTATGCCTGTGTGTTGAATTCGGTTCTTTCGGCCCCTGGCCGTCCGAATGTTGACGGACGGCAGTTACCCCTTGTGACTTGAACCGAACAACCGCGATGTGAGGGATCCCGCTTCGGTGGGGTCCCTCCTCTTTTGCTGCGCGGGCTGCGCTCCCAAGATCATTCTCAGACGGCATGTCCGAGCGCGCTCAATCCCTGTCCTCGCGGGAACGCTTGTGCCACGCCGTGGAACCGACTCATCCACTGGTGCTTGGCGTTCTGAAAGGGCTGCCCCGGCGGGTCTGTTACGCTCTGGGCGGCTCCTTCAGAAGCCCGAGCGTGACAACTTTTTGCATTAAGGAGACAGAGATGCGAGAGGGGCCGCTCAACTTGAGCCCCGTTTGACGGGGACCACAGAGCTGCCACGCCACGAAGGCGCCGCTCCCTCACGGTCGCAGTTCTGAATGAGCCCCCTTTACAGAAGCGCAGCGTTTCCCGGCCGAATCTGTCACGGACCGTGGCTTGACAGGCCTGATCTTAGGCCTGCCGTGCGCATAAAAAAGAGGATCCAGGCTCGCCGTCACCCGGACCCTCCAAGCCAGGCTGTCCGCCCTCCAGGGCGGAGACCCACAGCCTCTGCTCGGTATTTCGGTTGTCCGGGAGGGTGAGATAACTTGTTTTCCAGATTGCACCGGTCTTGGCGGGGAAGGACTGTCTTGGACTTGACTTCGGCGTATTGGGCGCCAAGGATCATACGTACAAACGACCACTGACAGCTAGTTCTCCTTAGCTTTCCTTGTCACAGACCGCGGCCCCGCAGGATGCGAGGCCCGGTTCGTTTTTACGACGTTCATGCTCGCCCTGCCGGTTTATCGGGACACCAGAAAGCGGTTTCCCAGGCGATCAGCATGGCCCGGAACCCGCGAGAAAGCCGTCGTTTCCAGTTCTGCTACCAGACGCGGGGTCCTGTCCGTTGGCTCGCCAGAATCTGCACGTCGTTTGCGTGCGCGCTCTTCCCACCCGTGTTATAGGACGTGTTTCGCGGGCCTTGCGGCTGTCGTCTTCAGTCGCTCAATTGAACTCTGACCTGGCAAGGTGCCCACGGCAAAGCTGGTCCTGCTGTTGCCGCTATTGAATCCCGTTGTCTTCGGCCCGGACGGTGAGTCTGTCAGCATGGGTTGAGTGCGATGGTCCGCACGGCCTCGCTTGATTCTCCATCGCTATCCGTGGCGATCAGTCTGAACTGGTACACCTTTTCGACACAAGCGAAACCGGCCGTGACCTCAAGCGTAACCGTCAAGGTATTGCCGGTGCCCATGACAACCTCGCCACCGGCGGCGGAGACCTGCACCCAGACCAACGAGTCGCCGGTCAGTTCACCATCTTCAGGATCCACCGCCGAGCCAACCAGGGTGATTTCGAGGCTACTCACCCCCATCACGTTATAGGTGACGTCGCTCGCCGGATCATCGATCGCAACTGACGGCAGCAGGTTCTCGGGCCCCGGGGCAATGGTGAGGGTCAGGGTATCCGTCGCCGTGCCACCATCCGTTTCGGTCACCTGGAAGGTGATCTCATGGGTGCCTTCCGAAAGCGTGGTCTCAATCTCATGCCCCGCCCCAAGCAATCCGTCAATGTCTGACCGCCATTTGACGCTCGATTCTGGCAGCAATTGCCCGAACTTGTCCTCGCTTTCACCGCGGAATGTGATCGTTTCCCCCTCCACGAAGGAAGCATCCGGCAGCGGTTCGATGATCTCGGCGCTCGGTTCGTTCGTGAGAGTCAGGACGGTACTCGCCGCGTTGTCGTAGGAAGCCGAGAACTGGACGAGCGAAAGATCCTCGGGGACATTGAAGAACGTGAGCCTCGCCACGCCATTGGTCACAACGCCTCGACCGATCGGCACGAAGTCGCTGCCCGTGCTCTCGATGGCAGTGATAACCGCGCCGTCTACCGGATAGTGGAGCGTGAGGTAATCGTACTCTGGAATCAAGAACACATCCCCCGGCAGATTGACAGGGCTGGCCGTCCAGACTGACAGGGTTGGATCGCCGGTGAGCTGCAACAAGCGTACATGGTTCAACGTGTTGAGATAATACGTAGCCTTCTGCTGGTCGTTGGGATCGTAAGTGCCCGCGTGGCCGGCCAAATTGGCCTTGGCGTGGTTGAATATGTCCCCAAGACGGTGCTTGGCGGTCGTACCCCCGAAATCGGGCAAAACGTCGGGCCAGAGCGCATCGATGCTCCCCAGAGCCACATGCCCGACGAGTCCGGCGTTGGCCATCCGCGTGAAGGCAACCACTCCGATCGCGCCCCCGCCGGACAAGCGCAACAGGTCTTCGGCGAAACCGTAATCCAGATCGATCGCGCCTGAAGAGCAATTCATGCAGAAGACAACGGGTAGCGCGTCCGCGTTCACCAGGCTCGGCAGATTGTTGGGCTCGTGGTTGGTCAATCGCGGCAGACTCCACCCTGTGCTACCTCCGTGATCGAAATAGAAGAAGAGCATACGCCCCTGGTTGAAAGCATCAATCAGGTCCTGGGTGTTTCCGTCCCAGGCAAATCCGCTTCCCGGGCCAAGATCGTAGGGTAGTGGCTCTCCAGTGCTGTAGTATCGCGGGGTCGGGTCCCCCTCGTAGTCCGGGTGGTGTGAGGTAAAGGTGTTGTAGATCCGCTGCACCGTGTAGCCCTGGCTCGCAATCTGGGATCGCACCCGCTCGGCGTTGTAGACAAAGTAATTGTATTCCCATCCATCATGCGGGGCGTCTTCCCAGCAGCACTCGAAGGAACCTGCAATGGTCACCTCGGGGCTACGTTGGAACACGGACGTGCCGTCTCCCAGTTGAGGGGGTACGGATTCGTACGCGATGATCTTGTCGACGACCGTCTGCGCCTGCCCGACGGTATTGACGGGGATTCTGCCCAAGGCGAGATCGGGGAAGAAGTCTATGTGGTAGGGATCGGGATCGGTGTTGACCTGCGCGTAAGGAAGGTCGGTTGCCAGCATCACGCCCGGATCCTTGATGAGTCGTTGCATGATCCAGGTCGGGATGTCGTCATGATCACCGAAGAGCAGAAGATAGGATGGCCGCACGCTGGAGTTGTTGTAATGGTCGTCGATGAAGGCATCGATTTCCGACTGGGTGTCCGGCCCTGGCCCGGCGCCGTCATTCACCTCCTCCACGCGGGTCAGGATGCCATTGTCCCGCTTCCAGTCCGCCAGTTCGTCCGCCTGTTGTCGATACCTGGGATGAGTCAGAATCAGGAACTCCTCGCCCATACTCGTGGCGATCGCCGCATTGCTCGAGAGGTAGTCATCTATGACATCGTGATTCAACACGACCTGCGATGCTGCGCTACGGCCGTTGTCGAACGGATTCTCGCTTCGCTCGGGAAGAAAGCTCCCACTGCCGCCCGAAAATTCGATCTCCACGTCAATCGACGACCAGAATGTCATCTGGCCTGTCACAGGGTTGTACTGGCCACAGGAGCATTCGAGAACAGCGATGTCGAGGTCGCGCGAGCTTCCAAGCTTCCTTACGCTGCACGGCTCTGAGGGATATAGTCTGTCTTGCTCGTACGCCTCAGGATCTTTACTGAAGGAAGGCGAGAGATAGATATCAGATGGCGGCAGTTGGTTCGTGTACAGGTCGACATCTGTTGGGAACTCGCCCTGCAACGCCTGGAAGGGATAAAGATTGAGCTGCCTGTGTTCGACTGCGACCGGAGTGACGGAGGTGAGTGAGACGTCTGCCCCCTGCGGGACGGCAAATAGACGGCGACACGCCGGGATGCATGGGTAACCGTCGCCCTCGCCGGCGTCCTCCAAGCCGGCGATTCGCAGGCGGGTCCAAGTTTCTCCGTCTGCCTCAACGGTTTCCACCGTTGGCAGGCTGAAGGCAAGCGTTACGCCCAATCCTGTGTTGTCGGACTCGATGACACTGATTTGCGTCTCGTCGACCTCGCCACGGGGATCATGTGCCGCCCCTCCGACACAACCAGTAGTGACTAGCCACAAGATCGGAACCAGCAACAGTCCGCTTCGAACAAGGGCAGCCGGATTAGACATGGCCAGATCTCCCGCAAGATGGCGCCTCGGCCTGAATCGCGACGTGGGATTTCCGATCTATCAGGCCTTTGACCACGGTGATGCCCGGACGGGGCTATTCACTGCGATCGGGAATCGCGTGCTCGCTTTCTCCCGCACAGAACAAGATACGCAAATCAGAGAAGAATCGGAACCCCAGATATGACGTTCTTTCGATTCGGGCAGAGCATCCAGGGTAGGCAACGATCTGGATGGCGTACCAGACAGGGGAAACGCCTTGTTGCACCAAGAACCACCCGCTGACCTGGGCCGGTCCTCGGCTGCGGGTTCCCAGAAAACCACCGATCGGTGGTCGTGGAACCGCGCCTTCCCGAATAGACCGAGACCACAAGTCCCTTGGACAAAAGATGTTAACGCCGTTTCGCATTTCTCGCACGGTTCGCGTCTCGTCGTGT
>CAZTQK010000317.1:0-7532 GCA_964615635.1 uncultured Planctomycetales bacterium | reverse complement strand
CCCCTCTCTCGGGCCCCGATGATCGAGCTGTCGAGGATCGCCCCCCATCGTTGCGGGACCCATATGCGGCTTTTCAGCCCCAGGGTCTCTACCGGCAAGGCATTCATGGTGATCAGCCGTCGATTCCCTGGTATTGCCTGATCGGCAACCACGATCGATATGCGATTGGGCTCTTGCCCATCGTGGCTCTCCCCACTGAACGCCGCGTCGCCCCGCTGCCGTTCTTCGGTCGCCCGGGTTTCCTCCTGCCGACCGTATTCGACTCGACGGGCTGGCTGGCTCACGGCAACGTCACGCCCGCCTATCCGGGCCCGCCGCGATTGTTCGAGCCGCCCGTGTTCGTTACTCCAAACCCGGATCGGGCCTATTTCGATCGGAACGAGTTCATCGGTGCGATGTTCGGCGGCGATTCCGGACCCGCCGGGCACGGTTTCGAGACTCCGGACAGCCGGGGATGGTACAGCATCTCGCCGGTTCCAGGGCTTCGACTGATTGGCTTGAACACCAGCGATCAACCCGCACCGCTCCCGACGGGTATCTATGAGGTCGGCTGCATCTCGGACGAGCAGTCAGACTTCCTTCGTCGCGAACTGGCCAGCGCTGCCGAACACGGCGAGCGGGTCATCGTCGCCTCTCATCATCCGAGTCATACCCTGGAGGTACTGCACGGCTCAGCGCTGGGCCCGGAGCAATTTCGCGCTCTCCTGAACGACCATCCCAATGTGATTCTTCATCTGGCTGGGCACCTGCACCGCAATCGCGTGGCCGACCGAGGCGGCTATATTGAGATCGAGACGTGCAGCACGCTCGACCCGCCGCAGGAGGCTCGCATCGTCGAGATCTGGCGCGACACGGCCGACGATTCGCTGCTCATCCGGTACTACATGTTCTCGCACCTCGACGATGACCTGCCGCCGCTGGGAGAAGATCCTCTACGCGGACTCCGAGAACGAGCCTGGCAACTCGCCGGAGGTGACAAGCGGGGTGTACTGCGGCAGGCAGCGACGACTGACCTGGAATCCGATCCGCTCGGTACTACGGAAGACCGACAAGGCTGGATTCGGCTCGACAATCGGTAGCAGGTCGCCAATCGCGCTTCCGTGAATCTGAAATCTCAAATCTGTGATTTGAAATCTCCGAACGGCAACGACCCATCGTTGTGATTCTGTGAGACTTCGTGTGTTACTGCTCGCCCCTCTCCCCTCGTTTCCACCTGTTCCGTCGGAGAGTGCCGACGAGGGCGTCGGCACCACTTGGCGACTCAGGTGAGCGCCCCGATCTTCCGCAGGTACGCCGCTGAGTCGGCGACGTATTCGAGTTGCTCGATCTCGTTGCGATCGACGCCCTTCGTCCCCTCGAGTTCCATCGTGTACGGGCCGACGAAGCCGCGGGCACCGAGCATCTTGAAAACGGCCGGGAAATCGACCACACCCGTTCCGAGAGCGGGGAACGTCCACTCGTCGAACCCACCCGGCGTGTCCTTGAGGTGGACCGAGCCCACGTAGTCGATGACCTTGGTGAGTTCGCCCACGGCCGTCCGGTTGCGGTTGTAGAAGTAGATGTTGGCCGTATCGAAGTTGATCCGCACGTTCGGGTGGTTGACGGCCTTCATCGTCTGCAGACCCACGTCGCCGTTGGTCACCAGGTCGGGGTGGGTCTCGACGCCGACCGTGACGCCGAACGAGCGGGCCAGATCGCCGATCGTCTGCATCCGCTGCCAGACCAGGGACCTGTCCGTCTCGCCCGCCTTGAGGCTCAGAAACAAGACCTTCGCCCCCAGGGCGGCGCAAGCCTCAAACTGAGGCTTAAGCACGTCGGCGGCGTTCGGCTCCTTGATATCCGTCTTGCCCTGCAACGAGGTGGCGTTCAGACCGTGGTCGGCGAGCCTCTTCCTCACGTCCGGCAATTCCTCTGGTGACGGGGCGGGAATCTCGACGTTCCGAATGCCGATCTCCGGCAGGTGCGTCCACGCGCGGTCTTGATAGTCTCCGTAACTGGCAAGTCGGCAGGCGATGATGTTCGACATGAGGCAACTCCGTTTTCTGGCTGTTCGTAATCTCTGACCGGGAGTGTACCATCACCCCCGTGAACGTCCAGAGTCCAGCGGTTTAGGCGGACCCTGCCTGGGGACTCAGGACAAGACAGGGGCTTTGTGATGTCCAGGCCCGTCCGGCAAGTTCATTCGATCAGGCTTGATGCCGATGGACGCATCGATCAGGACATCTCATGTCTGGAATGCGACTACAACCTGCGAACGCTCAAGCACGATGGCACTTGCCCAGAGTGCGGAACGAAGGTCCGTGACACCATTCTTGGGGACTTCCTGCATTATGCGGATGCAGGCTGGGTGCGTCGGTTATCCTTGGGGTCGAAGATCGTATGGTGGTGGCTGGCAGGCACCGTGCTCGTCTTCCTCATTCTGCTGTGTGCCATCGCGATTGCATCTCTGTTCGGGTTTGACCAAGAGCAACAGGGGACAGCAAGCCCAAACTCCGGTATGCCGAGTTTGCCGGTCTCGATCGGCGCTTCGCTGCTCTTTCTCGCATGGCTGTTGACGCCGTTCATCGGTGTCTGGCTCCTGACAACGCCGGAACCGCAATCACCGTTCTCTCCGGCTGACCCATGGCTGAGGCGTGCGTTGCGTTATGGATTCTGCAGTATCTGCGTCCTGGCCCTCGTGGCGGACGTTCTGCTGCGTCGTGTTGGCCACGTGGGCGAACATGACCCTGAGTGGGTGTTAACTCCACTCTACTGCGTGAATGGCATTCTTCTGATGTCTTACCTTGCTCACTTGGGCACGCGGCTGCCCGACCGGTCGCTTGGGATTCTCGCTGCCCTGACAGTCGCGGGCTTTGTGGCATATGCCCTACTCCAGCTCGTCAGTCTTCTTCTGTCGATTGGCGGGGTGGCGGCCGGCGCTCGACTGAACCTCTCTGCTGCAATTCCGATTGTCGGAGGAATTGCCGCGTTCGTGTCCATAGGGCTTCTGCATCGTTTTGCGAAGGAGTTGTCCGGGGCTGCTGAGTGCGCCGCCCGATTCACCTGGCCGCCACAGGAACCGAAGAAAACTGAAGAGCAATCAACCGCGGAGCAGTAGCGGGGCCTCCTGGTATGTCGCCATGGTTGCCGCTTCCGTCACAGGTGGCTGATAGCTGAACGCTGAAAGCTGGTCGGACTACTCCGCCGACAGAACCGCCTGCCGCGTTGATGCCCTCGCGGGCACTTCGCCGGCGTTTGCGCCGTAGCCGGCCGGAAGAGGCAATCCCAGCTTGTAGAAGGCGATCAGCCACGCGCTGCGGAAGAAGTAGCTCAGCGGGTGTGGTCGGGCGTGCAATTGGGCATGCTGTAGCGAGGCCATGAACTCGGTCGGCCCGCTGAAACTGTGCATCATCTGGTAGCAGGTATCGAGGTAGCCGCAGTGGTGTACGTCCGTCCCGACTATCGCCGGCAGGCCGTTTCGGTGGGCCAGTTCGCGGGCCCTGCGGTTCGGGCCGTTCAGGAGGTTCTGGGCGTTGGCTACTTCGACAATGTCGATCAGATCGAGGATGTCGTACACGCGGTCGCCGAGGCTGCAGTCAAAGAGGCGGTTATAGGGGTGCGGTACAACCACCAGGCCTCCCTGCTCGCGGATGGCCTCGGCCGTTTCCCGGATGGACATCCCCGGTTCGACGAAATCGCGAAGAAACAGCCCGATCAGATGCCCGTCCTCCGTCGAAATCTCTTCGCCGACGATGACCTGGAGATCGTCGCCCACCCGATCCGCCAGCGTCAGCGCTCCTTCGATCGAATCATGGTCGGTGACCGCGACGCAGCCCACGCCTCTTCCCCTCGCCTCATCGACCAGACAATCGAGAGACAGATTGCTGTCGTCCGAGTAGTCAGTGTGAATGTGAAAGACGGTCTTGACTAAGCCCATAATCCTTCTCAACCCCGTCCGGATCGCCCGCACGTCCGAGTAGACACAGATCGTGCGAAGCGGGCCGCGCCTGCGAAAACACTCCCATAGTGTAGGATAGCAGAGCCGGGTGCAGTCAAGCGCCCTGACGCGAAAACCGAGAATTCGCGACCAGAATCAGATCGTTTCGCCGGTGCCGGGCCGGCTTTCGGGAGGAACACGGACTGAGACGGAGCCCCATCATCTCGATGTTCTAAGACGGATCTCAACCGGCTCATACGACTGTCCGATAATACCTCGACGTACACCAACGCCGCAGCTATCATGCTGTTGAGCCGATTTGCGGGCGCTACGTCCCGCGAGTGCGGCACCTGGGAGACTGGCGAATGGGCAAGGATGTCGTTCTGGTTACCGGCGGGGCCGGCTTCATCGGCTCACACTTGTGCCTGCGGCTGTTTGACGAGGGTTACCACGTCATCTGCCTGGACAACTACTTCACCGGTCGCCAGGAGAACTTCGGCGATCGTTACCAGGAGCTGATCCTCAGCGGCCGTTTCGAGTTCCTTCGCCACGACGTGATTGAGCCGATTGTCTTGGAGGTGGACAGGATCTACCACCTGGCGTGTCCGGCCAGCCCGGTGCATTATCAGTACAATCCTGTCAAAACGATCAAGACCAATGTCATCGGCACGTATAACATGCTCGGCCTGGCCAAGCGGGTTCGGGCGCGGATCCTACAGGCCAGCACCTCAGAGGTCTACGGCGATCCGAACGTCCATCCGCAGCCCGAAACCTATTGGGGGCACGTCAACCCGATCGGTATCCGCAGCTGCTACGACGAGGGCAAACGCGTGGCCGAAACGCTCATGATGGACTACCATCGCCAGAACAAGGTGGACATCCGAATTGCCCGGATCTTCAATACGTACGGGCCGAACATGGCCGTGGATGACGGGCGGGTGATGAGCAACTTCATCTGCCAGGCTCTGCGCGGCGAACCGGTGACCGTGTACGGCAGCGGCGAGCAGACGCGGAGCTTCTGCTATGTGTCGGACCTGGTGGATGGGCTTCGCCGCTTGATGGAAGGTGAGCACATTGGCCCGATCAATCTGGGCAATGAATCGGAAATCAGCTTGCTCGAATTGGTCAAGGCCATCGAGAAGGCGATGGGACTGTCCTTGCAGGTCGAGTACAGACCCCTGCCGCAGGATGATCCCTGCCGACGCCGCCCGGACTTGACCAAGGCAAGGACACTGCTCGGCTATGAGCCGAAGGTGACGCTGGAAGAGGGCGTCCGAAAGACGATCGGGTACTTCAGGAGGACCATAGGCTGCTAGACCATTAGACTTACAGACTAATAGACTAACAGACTTCTCTTCGAGGCTTCAGATGATGGACCAATCGGTGAAGAACGCTGTCGAATCCTGGATCAATGACCCGGCCATTGCTGAGGCTGACCGCAAGGAAATCCGCGACCTCCTGGCCGCGAACAACGAGAAGGAACTGACTGATCGGTTCTATCGAGGCCTGGAATTCGGCACCGGCGGCATGCGCGGGGTGATCGGAGCCGGCCTGAACCGGATGAATGTGTACACCGTTGGTGCCGCGGCTCAGGGGCTGGCTAATTACATTTCCAGCCAAGGCGAAGCGGCCCGCAAAGCCGGCATAGCCATCGCCTACGACTGCCGCTGGATGAGCGACGTCTTCGCTGAGCGCGTCGCCTGCGCGATGGTCGCTAACGGCATCCCCGCACACCTGTTTGACCGTCTTCGGCCGACGCCCGAGCTGTCGTTCGCTGTCCGCCACCTCAAATGCACGGCCGGGGTGGTCATCACAGCCAGCCACAACCCGCCGCAGTACAACGGCTTCAAGGCCTACTGGTCCGACGGTGTCTCGGTGGTTCCGCCACATGATAAGAACATCATGGCTGAGGTCGAGAAGGTCGGCGGGTTTGGAAACGTCAAAGTCATGCCCCCGGCCGAGGCCAAGGCCAAGGGGTTGCTCAAGATCATCGGCAAGGAGGTCGACGAACCGTTCTTGCAGGCGGTGCAGACTTCGTGCCTGAATCCTGAAGTCTGTCGTCAGCAGGGCGAGAGACTCAAGATCGTGTTCACCGGTCTGCACGGCACAGGCAGTGTGCTGACGCCCGAGGCCCTGCGCCGCCGCGGATTCAAGCAGGTGATCGAGGTGCCCGAGCAGGCGGCTCCTGACGGCAACTTCCCGACGGTCAAGTCGCCCAACCCCGAAGAGGGGGCAGCGTTGGACATGGCCGTGGCGCTGGCGAAGAAGGAGGGGGCGGACCTGGTCATCGGGACCGATCCGGACGCCGACCGCGTGGGCATCGCCGTTCGCTCACCCTCCGGCGGCTTCGAGCTGTTCACCGGCAACCAGACGGCCGCGCTGCTGACCTACTACATCTGCGAGGAGCTGACCAAGGCCGGGCGATTCCCGACGAACGCCGCACTGATTACTACTATTGTCTCCGGCGACATGATGAAGACGATCGCCAAGGCCTACGGGGCCGAGGTGTTCGAGGTGCTGACGGGGTTCAAGTGGATCGGCGCGAAGATCGGCCAGTTCGAGCAGGAAGGCACGCCCGACAAGCCAAGCAAGACGTACATCTTCGGAGCCGAGGAGAGTTACGGCTACATGCCGTGTACTTATACGCGAGACAAGGATGCGGTCACCAGCGCGTGTTGCATCGCCGACCTGGCCGCCGTGACCGCCGCTCGCGGAAAGAACCTGTACGATCTGCTGCAGGAGCTCTACCAGCGGTTCGGCTACTTCCAGGAAGGGGCCAAGAGCCTCGAACTGCCCGGTGCCGACGGCGCCGCTCGCATCAAGGACATGATGCAGCGACTGCGCACACAACCGCCGGCGTCGATCGGCAGGATCCCCGTCGCAACGGTGGCCGATCTGAAGACCGGCGAGATCCGAGATGCTCGCACAGGCAAGCCGGCCGGCCGCTTCGACCTTCCCGCTGCCGACGTGGTCTTCTTCACGCTGGAGGACGGCACCAAGGTCATCGCCCGCCCCAGCGGCACCGAGCCGAAGAGCAAGTTCTACGTTCTGACCCGCGGCCCGCCCGACGACCTGGCCAAGGCCCGCGCCGACGCGACGGCACGAATTAAGGCGATCATCGACGACATCACCAAGCAGGCGTGACAACTGTCGAGTTGCAGCCATCTTCCCGATCGTGCCGTGCCAGCGCCGTTGCCCAGGTCTCGGTCTGCGGCTATCCTGCATCTCGGAGTCTCAGTCGCAGGAGCAACATACATGAACCGATTTCCTTCTGTAGTCCGGTGGTCGCTGACCATGTCGGCCGTACTGTTCTCAAGCACCGCTGTCTTGTCCGCCGAAACAAGCACAGCGCAGTGCGGCCGGTACCGCGTTCTCACCGCCGATGCCCACAGGCCTCCGCCGTTCGAGGTCGTGGACATCTGCATCAGCGAGAAGCCTCAGGCCGGGGCATGGCTGTGGCAGATCGACATTGGGGCGAAAGACGGGGCAGACACCCAGCCGCTGATGCAGCTTCGGGCGGTCACATCTGAGAACCCGCTGTCGGAGCCGAGCACGCCGCTCGTGTTTGACAAGTACCTCCTGCGCGCCCCGGCACTCAACGAAACCCTCACGTACC
>CAZTQK010000316.1:0-7540 GCA_964615635.1 uncultured Planctomycetales bacterium | reverse complement strand
GATGGTCGTCACTGGTCATTATCTGCTGGAGGAGCATCCGCGCTGCGCGACTCAAGTGATTGGCGACCAGATGCTGCACTACTACTACCAGCAGTATCCGGGCATCGACCACCTGGGCAAGGACCTGGACCTGAAGGACTTCTGGTCGTCGGCGAGAGTCCTGGTCAAACAGGCATCGAGCATCGCCCACCAGTTCGACAAGCCTCGCGTCATGTGCGAGACCTTCGCCGGTGGAGGATGGCATTTCGGCCTTCGCGAGCAGAAGTGGATGGCCGACTGGCAGTACGCCATGGGTTTGAACCTCGTCTGCCAGCATGCTTTCCACTATTCGCTGCGAGGCTTCCGAAAACGCGACTATCCGCCCAGTCTGTCGTTCCAGCAGCCGTGGTGGCCGCTCAGCGGCGATCTCGGCGCCCATTTCGCCCGGCTGGGGTACCTGCTGACCCGGGGCCGACGCGTCGTCAACGTGCTCGTGATGCACCCGATCGAGAGCTTCTTTGCCACCCATGAGCCGGGCGGGTACCCATGGCCGAACGACCCGCTCAACGAATCGCTGAAGAGGCTGGTCGAATACTTGCTGGCACACCAGATCGACTTCGATTTCGGCAACGAAGTGTTGCTCAAGCGGCATGGCCGAATTGACGGCGCCAGCCTCAGACTCGGCTCGGCTTCGTACGATGCTGTCATCGTCCCCCACAGCCTGACCTGGCGCAAGTCCACGCTGACCACGCTGCGGAAGTTCACGGCCGCCGGCGGCCGACTGTACTTCGTCGAACCGGCTCCTACGCACATTGAAGGGCAGCCCACCGACGCATACGGGCCGTTGCTGGAAGAGGCGATGAGCCTCGGACACTGGCAGGCCCCGGAATTCCGGCAGTGTATCGCCGACCTGGTTGGCCCCGCGGCCAGGAGAGCCTGCCGCGTGCTGGGCAACGATCCTCGAAACCATGAGATCATGGTCATGCACCGGCGCACCGAGGAGCAGGACATCTTCTTCCTGACCAGCGGCGCGAAGACGAACCACACCGCCAGCGTTGTCTTCGATGCCCCCGGCATCCCCATGCAGGTGGAGACCATCACCGGGCGTCTCTTGCCCACACAGCACACGCGTGAAAACGGCGAATGTCGCATCGAGCTGTCCTTCGACTTCGCCAAATCTCACGTCGTCTGTTTCAAACGCAGCCGGCGGGCATCGCTGCCCATCCCCGAGGTACAAGTTTCGCAGAAGACGCTCTGTCGGCCGGGCGATCCGTTGCCCTATCAGATCGACCGTGACAACGCCTTGATTCTGGACCGCGGTGAGTTGTTCATCGACGGTCGTTCCGTCGGAACCATGTCAACTCTCGACGCCGAACAGGCCTTAGCCCGGCACGGCAACGCGCCACAGGCGTTCATGCGTTTCACCGCCATGAGCGAGGTGAAGGTTGCCGGTGCCGAGCTGCTTCTCGAGACGCCGGAGAGCTTCGAGATCAAGGTTGACGACCGGGTCGTCCCCGTGCCGACACAGCCGTCCTGGCTTATTGATCCGTGCCTGCGCAGGATCCCGATTCCCGGTGGGCTCAAGGCGGGCGTGAACACAATCGAGATCCACTTCCGTTGGCAGCAGGGTCTGGAAATCGAGCCGATGTACCTGCTCGGCCGATTCGGTGTCTACGTCGAGGGCGACAAGTGCCGCATCGCCCCCCTGCCGAAGAAACTCGCGGTCGGCTCGTGGCACGATCAGGGTCTGGCCTTCTACGCCGGTGCCGCGACCTACGCGCTCGATGCTCATGTGGACATTCCGGCCGACCGTTGGGAATTGCGATGTCCCAAGTTTCACAGTGCTACTCGGGTATCTGTCAACGGGGCTGATGCCGGGCATATTCTGTGGGCCCCCTACACGCTCGACATCACCGCCCACTTGCGACGAGGCCGGAACCAGATTGCCTTGCAGGTAGCCAACTGTCTGCGGAACTTCCTCGGCCCTCACCACATGGGCAACGAGGACGAAATCGACTGCCTCGGTCCCCACAACTTCTTCAATACCAAGCACCGCGTGCCCGAATACCGCTTCAAGCCGGCCGGTTTGTTGGGCGAGGTTGTGCTTACCGGGTACCGCACGGATCGTTAGAATACCCGCATGGCTCGACAGCGACGTTCCGGAAACCAGCGTTACCACGACCGTGTCGCGGGCCGGTACGAGTCCATCTACGACGACGCGTACTGGCAGTGGCACGATGTCCTGACGTGGGAACACCTCAAACGCTTCATTCCAGCGGATTTGAGTTCGCCAATTGCGGACCTGGGTTGCGGCTCGGGCAAATGGGGCCGACGTCTTCTCAAGAGCGGCTACCGGGTCACGTTTGTCGATCTGTCGGCCAAGATGCTCGACGAGGCCCGGCGACAGGTTGAAGAAATGGGGGCGGCCGCCAAGGCGGAGTTTATCCAGGCCGATCTGGCAGACCTGTCGGCCCTGCCCGAGGGACATTTTGGGTTAGCGATGGCTATGGGCGAACCGATCGGACTGACCGAGTCGCCTCAGCACGCGATGAGACAGATCGCCCGTTGTCTGGCGAGCGGCGGCGTTTTGGTTGCCACGCTCGACAACCGCGTGCCCTGCGTGGACTACTACCTGGAGAAGGGCGACCGCGAGGGATTGGAGCGGTTCGTTCGCAGCGGACGCACCCATTGGCTGACCCGCGATCCGTCGGAGCAATTCCAGATCCACACGTTTGAGCCGAAAGGTGTCGAGCGTGTGGTGGCCGAGGCGGGTCTCACGATGCTGGGCATGATCGGCAAGACGGTGTTGCCGATGCGGCACCACCGGGAGCTGATCGAGGACGCGGTGGAGCGGCGCCGGTGGGCCAAGATCGAGCAGCGTTTGGCCGGCGACCCGGCGAACTTCGGCCGTTGCGCGCATCTGCAGTTCGCGGCGCGCAAGCCGTGATGCAGCGACGCCGTCCGCCAAGTCGGCCCCACCGCAAGCAGGCTCTCTCCGCCATGACAGCCTTGGACAATCGCCACAGGTCTCCCGGCCTCACCTCGTTGCATCCGCACACCGCGCGGGTACCATGACTTGGCAGGTGCTTTTCAAGAAAACTCATCACTCAGTGGTTTTCCGGGAGCAGAATCGCCCACAACGAATCTAACGTTGCAGGCACAGGGGCGAAACGTGGAATTGCCCGACGCGGAAGCGGTCAAGCTGGCGGCCAGAGGTGATGCCGACGCCTTCATGACGTTGGTGCAGCGATACCGCGCGCCGCTGATCGCCTATGTGCATGGCAGGACCCGGCGGCGTGATGAGGCCGAGGATCTGGCCCAGGAGGTCTTCTGCAAGGCATGGCAGCACCTGCCCGGGCTGAGGGACCCGGCGGCGTTCCCGGGGTGGCTGTTCAGGATGGCGCATAATGCGATCCTGACGGCGGCCCGGCGGCCTCGGTCGGCGCAGCTTGAAGACGATCCTGCAGACAGGTGCCCTGCCGACAACGAGAACAGCGTCGAGGTTCACGCGGCCGTCGCGGCTTTGTCGGAGGAGTTCCGGGTCACGGTTTCGCTTCGGCATTTTTCGGGGATGAGTACGGATGAGGTGGCCAGAACACTGGGAATTCCGCCTGGGACCGTGCGAAGCCGGTTGTCGCGGGCGTATGCCCAGCTTCGTCGGCGGCTCATCTCGCGTGTGGAGGTCTGATCGGTGTCCAGCGACCTGGATCGACAACTCGAACAGCTTCTGGACCAGGCCGGGGCTGACGCCCAGCCTCGCCGGCCCTCCTGGGACGAGATGCGAGACCGGATCACGGCCACGCCGCAGGTCCGAGGCCGGCGGCTGGTTCTGCCCCGCCGACTGGTGGCTGTCGTGGGGGTGGCGGCCATGATCGCACTCATTGTCACCGTCATTTCCTACCTTCCGGTCGGCCCGGTCGCCCAGGCTCAGAGCCAGCCGATCCGCGTGATCCAGAAGGACATCGAGCTGACGGTATTCAACCAATTCGAGAGCGACCGCCCGACGCTGTTCATGCCGACCTCGCCACCTGCACGCGGACCGGTCAAAATGGGCATGGCCCTGGTCAAGGACCACCGCATCGTGCTGAACCTGCGGGCCGGCGATAACACTGTGTGGTTCACCGACGTCGCGGCCACCATCGACCCGACCAGCGTGCGATTCTGGAGCGAAACCGACCCCATCGGCACGAAGGTCGTTGAGCAGAACTTCGAGTACGACCTGGCGACTGCTGGGGCGATCCTCAAACGCTATCTCGACCGCAAGATCACCTGTGTATTGAAGGACGGCAAGCAGCACGAAGGCTTCCTCTGCTCACACGAGGGTGACATTGTGCTGGCCGACAAACCGCCGTCGGATTCGGGCCAGATGCGCAAGACCGAGTCGATCTCTCGCGATCAGATCCGGGCGGTGCAGATGCCCGATGTTCCCAAGGACCTGTTCGTCAAGCCCACCTTGGTCTGGAAGATCCGCACACAACGTCCCGGCCAGCACGAGACGACGCTCATGTACGCCTGCGGGCATGCCGACTGGCAGGCGGATTACGTCGTCGCGGTGACGCCCGGCGGCCGTGGCGAGAAGGATCAGCTTGACCTGCAGGGCTGGGTGACCATCGACAATCGCACAGGATCAACCTACAAGGATGCCGGGATCAAGCTCATCGCCGGTGACGTCAACCGGGTGCCGGATCCGTGGGCGGTCGTTCAGGTTGAGCCGGTCTCGGTCTCGGGGGACATGCTGTGGTCGGTGAACGGGCATGTCGACTTTTTCTTCAGTAAGATCGCCGAGAAGGAATTCATTGAGAAGTCCTTCTTTGAATACCACTTGTACACGCTCTCGGCCCCCAGCACGGTGAAGGACCAGCAGATCAAGCAGCTCAAGCTGCTTAAGGCCGAGGGGGTGAAGGCACTCCGGCGGTATGTTCTCGATTCGCCAGCAGGCAGCGACGAGAGCCATCGGCACGTGTCGGTCGTCCTGGAATTCAAAAACGAGAAAGATAACAAGCTGGGAATGCCGCTGCCCAAGGGGCGGGTCCGCATCATGCAACGGGATCCGGACGGTGACATGCAGTTGATTAACACCACCGAGATCGACCACACCGCCAAAGATGAAGAGATGAAGCTTATCATCGGGACGGCGTTCGACGTAGCCGCCGAGCGGGCTGAGATGAACATGACCCGTCCGGGCCACCGGCAGGAGACCCGAACCATCCGCCTGCGGATGCGCAACCACAAGGATGAAACGATCCAGGCCCGCTTTGTCGAGCGGCTGGTACCGAATCGGAATTGGGAGATCACGCTGACAAGCGACCCGTGGACGCGCGAGGATGTGAGCACGATTCACTTTGATTTCACGCTGGAACCTGACGCGGAAAAGGAAATCACATACACGGTGGATTACCAATGGTGACACGTTCAGAACACGAGACGCATCGCGATTTCCTTCCCCCCTTACCAGGGGGGGATCGCTTTCTTCCCCCCTTAATAAGGGGGGATAAAGGGGGGTCTTGGTTTTCCTCTCCTACCCCCCCCGCCCCCCCCTTGGTAAGGGGGGGAGAGAGACTCCGCTCGGCCCGGAATCCTTTCCGGGCCGTGTTCCGTGGCGGAATCCCTTCCGCATTCGGTGAGAATGAGGATAGGAATCCTCGACGTGGGAGGCCCCAGAAAGGATTCTGGGGCCAGCGGGCAACACGTCCGCACTGCTCACAGAGCAGTGGCACACCACGAGCAACACGTCCGCACTGCTCACAGAGCAGTGGCACACCGCGGGCAACACGTCCGCACTGCTCACAGAGCAGTGGCACACCGCGGGCAGCACGTCCGCACTGCTCACAGAGCAGTGGCACACCGGGACAGAGCAACGGCGCATGGGGAACCGCCGGGCCAATCCTGGCCCTGCTGGCAACCCTGCTGGTGGCACCCTTGGTGTCAGCTCAGACGACGCAACCGGCGGAGCCGACCGAAGGCGTTGGCCTGACCGTCTACAACCAGGATTTCGCCATTGTCCGCGAACGGCGGACGATGCCGGTGGCCGCCGGGCGGTCGGAGGTGAAATTCAAGGATGTGGCCGCGACCATCGTGGCCGACACCGTCCACTTTCTGAGCCTCAGACCGGCCGGTGATGCCACGGTCATCGAGCAGAACTACGAGTTCGACCTGGTCAGCGCTAACAAGCTGCTGGACAAGTACATCGACAAGGACATCGGTCTGATCACCCGCGATGGAAGCCTCATCGAAGGCAAGCTGATGAGCTTTGACGACGGTCAGGTTGTCCTGGCCGTCAAGGACGGGATCCAGATGGTCCCGCGAGGCAAGAACGTGCGTGATATCCGCTTTTCGGCCCTGCCCGGTGGTTTGCTGACGCAACCGACGCTCGTCTGGCTGGTCAACGCCAAGCAGGCCGGTGATCACCTGGTCGAGGTCTCGTACCGGGCCAGCAAGATCAACTGGCGGGTGGACTACCGGGCGGTGGCCGACGCCGACGGCAAGATGCTCGACCTCTCGGGCTGGGTGACGATCGACAACCGTTCCGGGCGGGCCTACGAAGACGCCCGCCTCAAGCTGATGGCCGGTGAGGTGCACGTGGTCAAACAGGTGGACAGGACACGCGGCCGGCCGGCGCGGGGAGATATGGCGATACTGGCCCGCCCGGCGGCGCCGGCGTTCGAGGAAAAGGCTTTCGCTGAGTACCACCTGTACGAACTATCGCGCCCGGCGACGATCAAAGACCAGCAGGTCAAGCAGATCGAACTGATCAACATTGAGCAGATCCCCGTGACGCGAAAGTACCAGTATCGCGGCGACGGCGACAACGTACACGTGATCCTGGAGTTCAAGAACGCCAAGGAAACGCGCGAAGGATTGGGTATTCCTCTGCCCAAGGGACCGATCCGTGTGTACCAGATGGATGCCGACAAGCAGAACGAGTTCATCGGCATGGACTCCATCGAGCACACCCCCAAGAACGAAGACATCAAGATCAGGATCGGCACCGCCTTTGACATCAAGGGCGAACGGGTGCAGACGAACCTGAAGAAGCCCGGCGAGCACGTCGAGGACCAGGACTGGCGGATCCGCCTGCGGAACCACAAGGATCAGCCGGTAAAGGTCGAGGTGCTCGAACGGCTCCAGGCCGGCAACCGCAACTGGGAGATCCGCGAGGCCAGTCACGAATGGAAGAAGAAGGATTTCCAGACGATGACCTTTGACGTGAACGTGCCCGCCAACGGCGAGGTCACGATTACCTACAGCGTGGAGTACACGTGGTAAGGGTTCAGGGTCCAGTGGGGCCGACGCCCTCGTCGGCCCTTGAGGGTTCAGGGTTCAGGAAGAACGAGAGGAGCCAAGTGCCGGAAGGCAAGAGCTAACAGCTAATAGCTAAGAGCTAATAGCTTCCATCGATTTGGAGAGCATTATCATGACACGTTGCACATTCACATTGATCGTCGCCGCCGCCGTCGCTATCCCGGCCTTTGCCGGCGAATCAGTCAAGCCGGAAACAGGGGTGAGGCTGACCGTCTACAACGACAACTACGCCCTGGTCAAAGACCGGCGCATGCTCGAT
>CAZTQK010000315.1:0-7546 GCA_964615635.1 uncultured Planctomycetales bacterium | reverse complement strand
CTGGCCGAAGCACTGGATCACCTGACAGCAAACCGTGACGAACGTATCCGTCTCGGGCAGAAGGCCCAGGCTCTTGCGAGCCAGCGTCATGATGTCGACCGCGTGGGAAGCCAATGGTTGAGCCTGTTGAGTGAGGTTGCGGCAAAGCGATGCTGCTCGCGAGCCGCATTGGTCGATCGCTCGAAGGCTGAGCCGGTTGCGATTCCGGGATAAGGTCATGGCCAAGTTGATGGTCAACATCGATACGGAGGAAGAAGGGCTCTTCAGCGGCCGTTACCCCACGCGTGACTGGTCCCTGGGGCACCTGGCCGAGTTGCCGCGTCTTCAGGAGATCTTCGACCGCTTCGGCGTCCGGCCGACGTATCAGGTGACTACGCCGGTCATCGCGGATCGTGTCGGCGGCGGACACCTGCAACGTTTCCTGGAGGAAGGCCGCTGCGATATCGGCGGCCATCTGCATCCGTGGGTGACCGAGCCTCTTGCAGACTTGCCTGCCGACGATGATCACTCGATGCCGTGCATGCTCGCCACCGATCTGGTACGCAGCAAACTGACCTCTCTGACGCGGCAAATCCGAGAGCGGTTTGGCGTTGAACCGATCGCATACCGGTCGGGCCGTTACGGCAGCAGCGCCATGCACACGCCTTTGCTTCTCGAGCTTGGCTACCGGGTCGAGACCAGCGTCTGTCCGTTTGTCTCGCATACCCCCTTTGGCGGGCCCGATTACTTCGATGCCCCGCTGAATCCTTACTGGCTGGGCAGCGAGAGCATGCTTGAGCCCAAACCGACCGGCGAGTTGCTCTGCGTGCCGATCAGCGCGGGTTTCAGCACTCCGAATTTCGAGAGGGCCGGTCGTCTGTATCGGCGGCTGGCGAGAACTCGGCTGCGAAGGCTGCGTCTGGTCGGCTTGCTATATCGGATGCGGCTGCTTCGGCTGATCCGGCTCAATCCGGAGCTGACCGGTCTGGACGACATGATTCGTCTTTGTCGGGCGTTGTTGCGGCGAGGCACCGAGTTGTACCATCTGACGTTTCACAGCTCGAACATCGGCATCGGCGGCACACCCTATGTGCCCGATCGCCGCGCGAGGGACGCATTTCTGGATCGACTGTCAGGCGTGCTCGATTTCCTGGTCAACGAAAACGACGTCCTGCCGGTCACGGCACGCGAGTACTACGATCTTGTTTGCGCGTGCCGAAGCAAGCTGGCTCGGAGAGGGTTGCAGCCCGATGATGACCCGGCCAGGACAGTTCCGGCCGACGCCGAGACTGTGTGTTGCGCGTGAGTGTGTGAAAGCATGAAGATCCGAGCGACCAGATCCGATGAGCTGCACGCGCTGGCGGCGTTTCTGACTGCTGGCGGCATGCCGCACACCGCGGACACGCTGCGATGGAAATTCTGGAATTCGCCCGGCCGTTTGAACGGCTGCGGCAAGTCCATCGTTGCCGAGATTGACGGCCGGATCGTCGGGCATATCGGGGTGATGCCCGCAACGGTCCACGTCGATTCGCCCGAGCCCGGCGAGCTTTCCGGAGGATGGTTCGTGGACTGGGTGGTTCGCGAGGATCTCCGCAGCCGCGGCATCGGCATTTTCCTGCTTCGCGAGGCGCAGAAGACCTGCCGAGTCTTGATGACTATTCAGGGTACTGCCGACACACGACAGGCCTTGCCCGCGCTGCAGTGGGTCGAGCAGGAGGGCCTGTCGGTCTTCAAGCTCAATGTCCGAGCAGGCGGCACCTGCGATGACGCCGGCTTGGGCCGCCGAATCGCAACCGAGTTGGCTCGCGTCGTTCGCTACCACGCGGTGCAATGGCCCGCCCCGGAAGGCTGGTCGCTGACACCGCTCGGAGGATCGCCGGCTGATGACCCCTGGCATGAGCTTGATGCCGTTTTGGCGCGGCAACACCAGAGTCTCAACGGGGCATTTTGCCACTTCGATCGCTCGGCCGAGGGGCTGCGCTGGCTGTTCAAGGCCCACCCGGCCGGGCACTACCGTTTGACGATTGCCCGCGACGCAGCCGGGCCTGCCGGCTACATCATCTGGCGGACTTGCCGAGGCTCCAGCGACCGAATCGACGGCCGCATCGTGGACATTCTCGCACCGTGGGACCGCCCGGATGTCTGGCAATGGCTGGTGAGCGTCATCGTCGGACATCTTGCGTCAGAGGGTGTTGTCCAGATCAGTTGCCTGGCCGGTGATGATTCGGTGCTGGCCGATGCACTGAAAGCCAACCGCTTCCTGCCTCGCCAGGACCTGCCGTTGTGGATCAGCCCGCTGGCCGCCGAGTTCTGCATTCCTCATCGCTGGCACGCCACGTTCGCCGACAGCGACATCGACGCGGCGCGTGGAGTCATTCCGTACGGCCAGTGAGAAACCCCCTCCGGCTCCCCCTTGTGTACGTGTTTAGCGTGCTGGGGTCTGGCTCCTTTTTGCCTGACGCGGTTCGCAGGGTGACCCGGGGAAGGTCAACGAGGCCAGCGGGCACGATGCCATGCAGGGGAGCCCGCAAAAAGGTGCCTGACCCGCTGTCTTGCACGCTAAACACGTACCCCCTTGTTAAGGGGGAGAGCCGAGCATTATCGGTCCTTCCGATAGCCTCAGATCGACTTCCTAACGACCGATATAGTGATGACGCACTGTTGCAGGGCTCGGTGTACGCGCCGGGTGGGTGACGCGCACCGCACTGTGCGGACCAAGAGGGAGGCTCTGTCTTGAGTCCGGGAGTACTTCTGGTCTGTGATCCGCAAGCGGAGCAGGCCCGCGTCTTCGTGGCCGGGATGCTCGACGCGCTGGGCGTCTTGTCGCCGGAGAACCGGGAAGCCGGCGCCGTTCAAACCCAGGCCTGTGCCGGGGTTGACTGGGCGGCAGCGGTCGTCGCGATGAGACCGGCCGGGCCAATCTCCGGAGCTTGCGCCTACACTGACGGCCGTGATGTGCTGTTGTGGGCCGGCGAGATGCTCCTTCCTGCCGAGTGGATTCAAGGCCGGGCGCACTCGCGCGAGGTGATCGCGGAAGCTGTTCTGCGTCGCCTGCAATCCCAAGGGTTCGGCATCTTCGAAGAAATCGACGGCGCATTCTGCGGTGCGTGGTACGAGCAGTCGCGCCGTCAATGGAATGTGTTCAATGACAAGCTTGGCCTGATTCCCGTGTTCTATGCCGCCCGAGCCGACCGCCTGTTGATCGGTCCGACAGCCCGCGTTGTGTGGCAAGCGACCGGTGAGCCGCTGACCCTCAGCGACGCCGGGTTCTGCGACCTGCTCCGCTGCGAGAACATGACGGATGAACACACGCTGATTGAAGGTGTCAACTGGCTCAAGAGCGGCCACGTGCTGCGCTGGTCGCCGGGTCATTGCGGAACACAGCGGTACTGGGATTTTCGCTTTGCCGACGCGCACGACTGCGATCGCGAGCAGGCCATCCAGCAGTACACGTCGATTCTCTGCAGCACGGTCCGGCGTCACACGGACTGCGAAGCACCCCTGCTGCTGGGGATCAGCGGAGGTCTCGATTCGCGAATGCTGCTGGGTATGTGCGCGGAGATCGGCCGGTTGCCGTCATGCTTTACCGTCGGCTGGCCGTTCTCTGACGACGTCCGCTACGGTCGAAGCCTGGCACGGGCGGCCGGGACGGCGCATGAATGGGTTCCGCTCGACGAAAAAGACCTGTCCGAGCGGCTCAACCAGGCAATCATCGCTACCGACGGGCTGCACAATGCTGCCCACATGGCCCCGGCTGCCATGATGAGAACCCACCTCGCGGGACACCGCGGTTCCATGTTGCTGGAAGGCTATATGCAGGGCGTTGTCGGCGGTGCCTATGTACCTCGCGACGAGGACGTCTCCGAGGGTGTCGTACCGCACCAGAGCCCTTGGGCCCGCTATCGCCTTCACGCCGGGGGGGATGCCACGATCATCAACGGCCTCTTGTTGTCTGTGCTCGCAAAGGAAAGCTACAACCGTTGGCAAGAACGAATTGACACGACCTGGCGCCTCGCCCCGACTGAAGACCCGCTGGGCAAGGCGGAGTACGTCGCCGCCACTTCGCGCAGCGGACGGATCGACGTTCTCGGGACGGCCATGCTCCGCGACAACGCCTGGGTGCGCTGTCCGGCCTGTGACAACGCCATGCTCACCTGGCGCGAGCGGACGCCGCCGCGGTTGCGACGCGGAAAGCTGCTTTTCATGGAGGTAATCAGGCGACAGTTCCCAAGGCTGGCCCGCGTGCAGCGGACCGCCTACAGCGGTCTGCCGATCAGCGAGAGCCGGTGGCTTCGAGAGTATTGCTGGCAGAAAGAGAAGATTCACCATTGGTGGACCGGGCTGCGCCATCCGTGGACGCGGAAGTGGGGCACCGGCGGCAACGCCGGCCGGGCCTGGACATTCGCGACTTGGCGGGCGACGGGCGGCCTGGATGTGCTGACGACTACAAACGCCCGCGTTCTGAACTGGGTTCGTCGTGACCGGCTGATGGAGTTGTGGGAACAGGCGGTGCGTGATCCGCTGGAGTGCGGGCCGGTAATGGCCCTGGCAACGGCAGAGATCATGATCCGGCACCTCGAGCGGATTCGCCCGGGTTTTCGGGGGATATCGCCGGGCCAGGTTCAGTTCGTGACGATGGAGGCTCCGATCTCACGAGAACCGCGACCGGCGCTGGCGGGAACGGCGTGTTGAAAATGGGCGATTCGATGACGGTAGATGAGCATCGACAGCGGTGGGCCGACTGGGTTCGGCGACGGCCGGAGATCGCGGCCGAAACGTGCGCCGGCCGTGCGCTGTTGATCAGCTACATCTTCCCGCCCATCGGCGGCAGTGCCGTGCAGCGGCCCGCCAAGCTGGCCAAGTACCTGCCTCGCTACGGGTGGGGCGTCGACGTCCTCACGGCCGGCCACAATCGCTTTCCGTGGAGAGACGAGTCGCTTCTTGCCGACGTGCCCGATGGTTGCCGTGTGTACCGAGTGTCTGGTCATGAACCGGCATGCACGGCGAGATCGCTGGCGAGGCTCGTGCCCCGCGCGGGGTGGGCCGGCCGCATTGAGGACGGTTTGCACTGGAGGCTGTCGACCCTTGTGCAGCGGTGCGGTTGCGGTGATCCACAGTCGCTCTGGGTGGGCCCGGCCGCGCGTTTCGCCCTTCGTCAGCATCGCAAGAACCCGTATGAGGTGATCGTCTCGAGCGGTCCGCCGCATTTCGTTCACCGAGTGGCCCTTCGGATCGCTCGGCGGACGGGTGTGTCCTGGGTGGCCGACGTCCGTGACCCGCTGGTCAGCGACTTCGACCGATTACCAGCGGCGGGGCGAACGGCGCGATCGATGCTTCGCCTGGAAACGCAGATCATGCGGCATGCCGCGATGGTGATCACCACTTGCCCTTCGCTGGCCGACGAGTACCGACGACGATTCCCAGACCGCAGGCCCGAGTCGATCTGCTGCGTCACCAACGGCTTTGACCGTGACGATCTGGCGGCAGCCCTTGATATCACACCGGACAACAGAGAAGAGTGTGTCTTCGTTGCCGCAGGGGCCTTCTATGGGCGCCGCGAAGTCAGCCGCATCGTGACGCCGCTGCAGTCCGTGCTTGGACGTCATCCGGAATGGGCGAACCGCGTGCACTTGGTGATTGCCGGAACACTCGACGCTGACCAACAGCGGAGGTGGCAGGAAGACCGCCCGCGTTGGCTGAGTCTGGCGGGATACCTGAGCCACGCGGCAGCCGTGCGCTTGACCGCCGGTGCGGCATGCGCCATCGTTGTCGTACCCCAGTGCCGGCACGGCGAAACGAGCATCCCGGGAAAGACTTTCGAACTGCTGGCCCTGCCGACGCATCTGCTGGCTCTCGTGCCGACGAAAGGAGACACGGCCCGTATCGTCCGCGAAGCCGGGGCATCGACCGTGAGCGCTCTCGAAGACGAACCGCAAGTAGCGGCGGCCATGGAACGGATCATTGCCGATCATCTCTCCGGACGGCTCGAATGGGGGCGGAATTGGGCCGCCGTTGACCGCTATGACCGTGCGTGCGTGGCGAGGAACTTCGCTGCTTGCCTGGATGTCGCCGCCCACCCAAAAGCCTCGCCTGTTGCTGATGCCGCTCGAACGTCCGATATCGAAGAGGAAGCCGCCGAAACGGCCGATAATACACAAGTGCAGGCAAGCACGAGAGACGTTTCTGGTCCGTCAGCAGACCTGCTCAACGTCTCAATATCACCTCAACTGCAATAGCCAGAGACCGATATTTATCGCATGGCGTTCCAATGCGCCGGGCGCCTCCTGCGCGCTCGTTGCAGCTTTGGAACTCGGCAGGGCTGTCTTCGGCTGGTCAGTCATGCACCGGCGGACAAGCGGCCAGTGGCACCCGCTGAATCGGCGAACGTCGCCAGCCGCGAACGACGCTGCAAACTGGCTCGACAAGAAGTCGGCCGCGAAGAGTGAGACCGCATGAGGCGGATGGTTCGTCAACTCGTGTTCGTCACCGATGCCCCGCACTTCGGAGGCGCGGAGCAATACATTGTCGGGATGGCCCAGACGGCACGACGGCGTGGTCTCGATGCATCGATCTGTTGGCTGCCTGGTCAGGATTGCGACGAAGCGGTGTTTGACGTTGCTCGCGAGAGCGGCATCCGACTCGAGATTCTCCCCCGGCAGCGCACCGGTAACCTGCGGGGTTTGGCCCGGGAATTCAACGCCATGCTCCGGCGCGAACGCCCCGACGGCCTGATCATTAACGCCTGCGGGCGGCCGCGATTCTGGGTTCTGCCATGGCTGGCAAAACGGGCATCCGCTCCGGCGGTCTGGGTTCATCAGATGGTCGACGCCTGTGACCACCGTCGCTTGGCAGCCAAATGGTTGGGCGGACGGATCGAGGGCCTCCACTGCTGGCGATTGCCGCAGATGCTCAGGCATAGGCTGGCCGGCATGGCGGCGACGGCGATCGTTACGCTCAACACCGAAGACCGCGAGCGAATCGTCCGCTGGCAGGGCGTCCGTCGCGACAAGGTGTTCGCGATACCGCATGGCGTGGATTGCGAGCGATCTGAATTCGATGCGACAGGCCGCAAGAGATGGCACGGCGAATGGGGCATCGACAAGGTGACGCCTCGCCCGTTCGTCGTCGGCACGGCCGGAAGGCTGTCTCGCGAGAAAGGCGTCGATCTGTTGATTGAGGCGGCGTCGATTGCCCGGCGACAAGGTCTACCGCTTCTCCTGGTCATTGCCGGCCGGGGAAACGAGCACGACTCGCTGGCCAGGTTGGCCGCGGATCGCAGCCTGACGGAAACGATTCGATTCGTGTCGTTCGTCCAGGATATGCCAGCTTTCTACAGCGCACTCGATGCGTTCGTGCTGTGCAGCCGGACCGAGTCGTTCGGTCTGGCTTTGGCCGAGGCCATGGCCTGTCGGCGAGCGGTTATCGCAACGCCGACCTCGGGCGCAACTCGGCAGATCTCCCATCTGCACAACGGGTGGCAGCTTTCCAGTTTCGAAGCGTCAGAAATGGCCCAGGCGATCATCACCTTGGCCGGCGACGCTGCTGGGTGTGAACGGATGGGAAGCAA
>CAZTQK010000314.1:0-7588 GCA_964615635.1 uncultured Planctomycetales bacterium | reverse complement strand
GCCGGCAGCCAGTGGCACCGGGCGAGAGGAAGGGCCGACGAGGGCGTCGGCCCCAGTTGTTCTCCATCTGCGCCAATCCCATGATCTGCGGGCCATGTCTTCAGTCCTCACTCGGCGTTTCCCTCGGCGTGGCTGATCGAACGAAGCGTGCCGCGACACAGCACTCGGCCAGAACCGCTGAGGACGCCGATGACACCTTCCTGATAACGCTGCATGAAGCTGTGAATGGCGTTGCTCCTGGGGACGGTCGTTTGTCACAACAAGTACCGTAACCTCAAGCGCGGCGCCTTTCATTCGTCATTCGTGCTTCGGATTTCATTGGTCATTCGGATTTCGTCATTCGTCATTCACTTGGGGTTGCCGGCGAAGCCCGCGCCAAGTCCTCGGCGGGCTCCGCTCCCGGCCGTCTTTGCGGAACACGGGTCATTCTATCCCTGCATTCAAGCAGCCAGAGACACCCGGATCTTTGAAAACCGGATACACGTGCTCGGTGAACGGTGGCTGGTTGTCAGTCACCGCTGATCGACCGTCCACGGGCTCGCCAGACTGAAAACGCGTTTTTACCAAACGAACCCAAGCCGTGGCGGGAGGCATCCCATTGTGATCTATGAACTTACACCGAAATCAAGCCCGAGACAAAACCGCCAAATTAGCGCTATTTCAGCACCTTTTGGCCCCCAAACGGGCCATTTTGGCCCTGTGATAGGTCCTGAAGCGCGCTCATCACGTCCAAGCGCGCCCGCCGTCGCGGGTGTGGCGTTCATCCCCAGTTCCCGCCCCCCGCTCGCCACGGCGCAGGGTAGACCCCGTCACCCGGCACCGCCTCCAACTCCCGCCCCCCGCTCGCCACGACGCAGGCCCCAGCATGTCGAAGGGCGAAGCCGGGAGCCCCCAGTCCCGCACGCGGCGGGAGCGTTCGGTCGGGTCCGTGACAGTTTAGGCGGCCTTTCGAGACCCTTGAGCCTCGTCGACGTGGCGACAGGCGGCAAAGCGGCCGTACGACGCCGGGGCCGCTGCTCACGGTCGCGGTTCTGAAGGGGCGTAGGGGTAATGCGAGGTTTCAATCGCCGCGCCGCTTCCTCACGGTCGCGGTTCTGAAAGAACACTGGCAGACCTGGCTTCGCCGAGGCTGCGCCAGGGCGAGTAAGCTGCCACTGGCACCCCGCCTAAACTGTCATGGACCCCGTTCGGCGTTCTAATGAAATGATGCGACTCAAGCATTATGCGCGCCGAGCATCATGTGGTGAGCGGTGCATGCCCGCGCTGGTCAGAGATGTGATTACGCCCGGACGGACTCGAACCGCCAACCCTCTGGTCCGAAGCCAGATGCTCTGTCCAATTGAGCTACGGGCGCGGGTGGCGGACCACTGGCGGCTTCGGGCCACGATGGTCCGGGGTCAGATTCCCACGTACGGCAGCAGGGCCATGAAGCGGGCCCGTTTGATGGCCAAGCGGACGGCCCGCTGCTCGGTCGCACTCGTACCGGCGCGCTTGCGCGACATCATCTTGCTGCTGGCGGTGAGGAACTTTCGGAGCAGTTCGACTTCCTTGTAGTCGATGATCGGTCCCTTCCAGCCCTCGCCGCCTCGGTCTGAAAACCGGCGTTTGTTTCTGTTGATGCGGTGCTTGCCGCCCTTGTCACCCTTTTCGGTTCTCATAAGTCTCCATCGCTCAATGAGCCTGTTGCATCAGCTTGTTGAATTCGGCCTCGTCCAGCACCTCGGATTCCTCGACGAGCATGATAGGCAGCCCATCCCGGACGGGGTAACGTCGGCGGGTGGCCGGATCAGTGCTGCACAACCAGTCGCCTACCTGTATGAGGCGTGCATGGCTCTCCGGGCATACCATGATCTTCAGCAGCTCAGGGTCCACTTGGTTGCTCATGCTCGCCATCCGAATTCTGAACAGCGTCTTCACATGGCGGTTCAGGCCCGCCAACCATGCAAACCTAACAGCATACCCAACAGAGTTCCGTCTGGCAAGAGGTCTATCCTGTTGATTCTACAGGGTTTGTGAGGGCTGTGGGAAACGTGGGTGGATTGGGGCCGCGGCAACAGCCGTATGGAGGAGTGCCCAACCTGTGGACATGTTTGGGGAAAGGCGGCGGCGCTCGGGACGGCGAAAGCGGGAGTCTCTTGGACGGTTGAGCATCCTGGGCCCCGGCTTGGTCACGTCCGATAATGTCGGGGATTGCTGGCCCTGCTCAGTAATCCCGAAACATCCTGATTGAAGTTACACCGGCGAGGCGACACGTCCGAGAATACTGGAATGCTGTGGAGTGGCTGGGTGTCTGCACAGCTGTCAGGAGCCAGTCACGCCCAGCTCGACAGCGGAGAACTCGAATCGGCGGCGTACTGCGGCCGCCCTGACGGTACAGGTTAATCTCACTGTCGATCCAGATGGTAACGATACACCATGACCACCCCCGGCCAGACCTGCCTGAAACGCTTCGATTCTTTGGACGCGTTGCGCGGGTTGGCCGCTCTTAGCGTTGTGCTCTGGCACTGGCACCACTTTGAGCTGCTGCCGACCGCGAAGATGGCCGAACTGCCCATGTCCGTTGGGCTTCGGGTCTTCTATACCCAAGGTTGGATGGCCGTCTACCTGTTCTTCTGCCTTTCAGGTTTCGTGTTCTATTGGCGCTATTCACGCGCGGTCGCGGGCAGCACCGTGACGCTGTGGGATTTCGCCGTGTTCCGCTTTTCGCGGCTGTATCCGCTGCATTTGGTGACGCTCCTGCTCGTCGCCGCGGGCCAGGCATGGATGACGCGCGCCACCGGCGAGTATTTTGTCTATCCGCTTAATGATGCGAGGCATTTCCTGCTGAATCTGCTGTTCGCCTCTTCATGGGGATTCGAGGAAGGTTATTCGTTCAATGCTCCCATATGGTCGGTCTCGGTGGAAGTGCTGCTCTATGCGTTGTTCTTCCTGTGGTGCAGATTACTGCCCGTTCGCCTGCCGGTACTGGCGGCCACGTCGCTCGTGGGTTTCCTGTTTGTCTCCAGGTACAACGCTGATATCGGACAAGGAATCGGGTTCTTCTTCATGGGCGGCTGCGTGTTCCTCCTCCACGAGCGTATCACGGCGACGCACCGCGCCCGCGGAGTGATGCGGTGGGTGCTCGGGTTGACATGCCTCGGCTGGGGATTGTTCATTCTGGCCAATATGTCGGGTTTTCGGGCCGGATGGTTGTCGCTCCGCTCGGTGCCATTTCTGTGGCGATTTGACGCGCACTTTGTTGTGTTGGTCTCCTTTGTGGTGATCGAGTTGCCGGCCATCGTGCTCTTCCCGTCAACCATCCTGTCGTTGGCGCTCGTCGAAAACCACCGCGAATCATTTGGGAGGCGACTCTCATTGCTGGGGAACGCATCATACTCGATCTACTTGCTCCATTTCCCGCTGCAACTGGTCGTGGCGGCGCTGGCTGTCCGAGGAGTCGTCAGCAGCTCCTGGTTGTCGACACCTTGGTTCATGGCGGTGTTTGTGGGCGTTCTCGTGCTGGTGTCGTCAGCCAGCTATTACTGCTTCGAGGCTCCGGCCCAGCGACTTCTGCGGCGAGTCCTGACCGGACGCACGGCAACATTCACTCGGTCCAATCGGTGGAAGAGTCGCAAGCAGGTGATCGGGGCCCAACTGGGTCACAATCTCTAGAGAGAACAGCCCGCGGAAGTGTACGGATTCGCTTGCGTAGGTTTGGCCTCAGCCCTAAACGGGACCTGTCTGCTCGGGCGGGCTCTTCTTTTCGAGCACCACCATGATCCTGAGTGCCAGAAAGCGGCACCTCATTGTTGAGATCAGAAAGTCCTCAACCCGGCAGAGCGGCTCGACCGCAAATGCGGGCATCAGGCAGAACGCCTGGAATCCCCCGGTCAGCGGATAGATCAGGCACGAGAACTCACGGCCGCAAACCCATCGGAGTTCAGGAACGTGCTCAAGGAACGCGGAACGATGCTTCCGGAATAGGATAGTGGCGGTGGCCTCGTTTGCGTAGTCCGCGGAAGCCTGAATGGGGCAGCAGGGGACGCTGAAGAAATCGCTGCTCTCGTCGTACGGCTCATGGTGAAAGTGGTACACGATCCGCGACCAGGCGGTGAGCAGCGGCTCGACAACGATGATCCGCCCTTGGGGTCGCAGCACGCGAGACGCTTCCTGGAAGACCTCGAGTGGATCGGGAATGTGATGCAGGACGTCGAAGAGCACCAGATTCCCGACTGAGTTGCTGTCAAAGGGCATGTGGCAGGCGTCCACAACCTGTTCGCACCAGGGTGTGGCGATGGAATCGGTGGCCGTTACGTCCGGGCGAAAGGTCTTGAAGTTGCCGCATCCACACCCCAGTTCATAGGAAGGTGACAGGTCGGTCATCTGGTCGGCAATCATCCGGTACCAGTAGCCATATTGGACACGAACCGCCGGCTTGCTCTCCCACATCAGGCGATGCCGGTGAAGCTGCCGGAGATACGTCCCATCACCGGATGGCTCGGCGACCGTCACTTCGGCAAGAGATCGGGTATTTGCGCACATCGAAGCCATACGCGTGCCCTGTTCCGCGGCCAGGTCAATACATCTTCAGCTTCTTGAGAGCAATCCAGCTCATACGCATCAGGAGCCAGCCGTCGCGAAACCGGCGGATCTTGATCTGGCCATACCGGCGCGCTCCGTACCGCACCGGTATCTCGGCAAACTTCAACCCGGCCTTGGCAGCCCCGAAAATCAGGTCAAAATCGCCGAAAGGGTCGAATTCGCCGAAGTAGTGGCGGTTGTCTGCGATCTTATCGTAGTTGCGGCGCAGCAGTGCTTTCGTGCCGCAAAGCGTGTCGCGGATGCGCATGTTCAACAGCCATGAGAAGAGGATCCCGAAAAAGCGGTTGGCGCACTTGTTGAGAAAACGCATCGCCTGCGCTTCCATGGGATAGACAAGCCGGCTTCCGTTGACGAACTCGGCCTGCCCTGAGGCGATGACGTCAAGGAACTTGGGCAGGTCCTCCGGCGCGACGGTCAGATCCGAGTCGAGAATCATAAGAACGTCGCCCCCGGCGGCTGCAAACCCTTTGCGGACCGCGTCCCCTTTGCCTCGACCGGTACCTTGGTGGAGCAGCTTGATGTCGCGGTCGGGGTGCAGGCAGCGCAGTCTCTCGATTTGTTCGACGGTCCCGTCGGTGCTGTTGCCGTCGACGAAGATCAATTCGGTGTGAGCGCCCATATCGGGTGTTCGCTCGATGGCATCACCGATGTTTCCGCGTTCGTCCCTGGTGGGGACGATTACGCTGACGGTCAGTCTTTCGGCGTTTTCGGGCGGCACGTCGGGACGGGCAACGAACATGGTAATCAGGTTTGCACCGGTCAGCGGCCAGATCCGGGCAAGTACGCGGTTGACCAGCGAGGCCAGCAGCGGAATCTTCTTGGGGAACAGAAGGTCGGTTGTCTCCCGGGTGATGTCGAATCCGCTGAGCTCGCACAAGTTATGCACGTCTTGCACGGAGAGCCAATTGAGGCCTTTGGCCTTTCGGCGGAGGTTGAGGAAGCTGGCCAGATTGAGAATCGGCTCCCACAAAGCATTGAAGTAGGCGATTACGAGGCGCGTGTCAGGCCGGCAAGCCTGCCTCAGGCGGGTCAGGACCGATTGGATGTCCTTGAGCGACCCGATTGAATTGGCGAGGACTATGTAGTCGAACGGCTCCGCGAATTCGAAAGCGTCCTCGGAGACGAGACGGAAGTCGAGTTCGGGATGGGCTCTGCGGGCAAGATCAACCAGCGTTTGTGAGAATTCGACGCCCAGGCCGCGGGAGGGCTTGAGGTCGGCCAGGAAATCGCCGATTCCGCAGCCGATCTCCAGGACGCGAGCCCCCGGGGGAATGTGCATTCGAAAAGCCCGGCGCAGTTGATCATGATAATAGCGATTGCGAGCATCCCAGGTTCGATGCTCTCGGATCTGACGTTCGACGCTGTCAAGATCGATCGCGGACGGCCGTGCGACGGATCGATCAAGCAGGGCTGGGCTGGCGATCGTACCACTTGACATAATGGCTCCGTGTTGCGGATTACTTCGCGACCACCGCTTCCTGGAGGTCTCTAGCAGCCGGCTGCCGGTCGTCTTGCTCGATCTGGGTGAGCCATTCACCGACGCTGGGTGGTTTCGACTTGGCGCCGGCGGCGTATCCCGAATCGAGATCGAGGCCGACGGCCTGCATGTCCGCCTTGAGCATCATGCGGACGAGCTGCTTGAAGGTCGTCTTGGGTTTCCAGCCCAGCACGGCTCGGGCTTTGGATGCGTCGCCGCACAGCTCGTTCACTTCGGTCGGTCGGAAGTACCGTCGGTCGATCCTGACGAATCGCTCCCAATCCAGGTTGACCAGTGAGAACGACTCTTGAAGAAACTCGCGGACAGTATGGCATTCACCGGTGGCGATCACGTAGTCATCGGGCCGGTCCTGCTGCAGCATCCTGTACATGGCTTCAACGTAGTCGCCCGCGTATCCCC
This sequence comes from uncultured Planctomycetales bacterium, assembly GCA_964615635.1. Lineage (GTDB taxonomy): Bacteria > Planctomycetota > Phycisphaerae > UBA1845 > PWPN01 > JAUCQB01. Next base: position 1,110 of record CAZTQK010000314.1, on the reverse strand, counting down.
AGTCGCGTTTGGCTTCCAGGTTGCCGAGGCACAGCGTATCGAGCTCGCCCTTGAGGATACGGGCGATACCCCGCGTGATCTTGCGAGTGACGAACGTCTCGCCTCGTCGTGGTGATTCGTGGTTGAAGAGGATTCCGTTGGAGGCGTGCATCCCGTAGCTTTCACGATAACAAATGGTCATCCAGTGGGCGCAGAGCTTGGCCACCGCATAAGGACTGCAGGGTTGGAAGGGCGTGTCGAGACCCTGCGGCGCGGGCGCATTCCCGTACATCTCACTGGTGGACGCCTGGTAGTAGCGGCAGGCAACCTCGGCGTCGCGTACCGCTTCGAGGAGGCGAACCGCGCCCCCGGCATCGACCTGGCAGGTGTAGTCGGGCATGTCGAAACTGACGCGTACGTGGCTCTGGGCCGCCAGGTTGTAGATCTCCGTCGGCTTGACCCTTCGGAGCACGGCGGACAGCATGGAGGCGTCCGTCATGTCGCCGTAGTGCAGGTAGAGATGACGGATTCCGACGGTCGGTTCTTCGTATAAATGGTCGATGCGATGCGTATTGATCGAGCTGGACCGCCGGATCACGCCGTGTACTTCGTAGCCCTTGCTCAGGAGAAGCTCGGCGAGGTATGAGCCATCCTGGCCCGTGATACCTGTGATAAACGCTCTCAACGCGGTCCTCCTTGTGTGATTCCATCGAATGTTGCGCGGTCCTTCTGTTCTCCAAAGGCAGCGGTCGGAAACTGCCGGACCGAGGCGTCCCTGGCAGGGCAGACTGCCCCCTGTGGACGCATGTGTGGTCTGTCGGAAGGGGGCATGACCGACTTGAGTTAACGGACGTTGACGATCCGCCAAGAGTGGGTGGCGGCTGTTTGAGGGCCCGCAAGGTCCGATATCCTGGCCGTCGCTTGGTAGCCCCGACCAGGCTAGCTTCCGTCGGCCTCAACAGGCGCGTGTGTCGGGCGGTCTGGGACGGGGGTCAGCGTGCGGCGTTCGACGACGAAGACGACATCATCCGGAAGACGGTCATACGGCATGCCGGGGGGTATGGCATAGAAGAACGACCGGATGCCTTCCTTGAGAATTTCAGGATCGGTTCGATAGTCGAAGCCGAGGAC
>CAZTQK010000313.1:0-7608 GCA_964615635.1 uncultured Planctomycetales bacterium | reverse complement strand
CGGACTTGTCAACAACGTCCTCGGTATGTTGCGTGGAGATGACGACCGTGTCAATCCGCCTGGGCACGCCGCCGTCATAGTCGATGGTTACCTGGCTCTTGGCGTCGGGGCGCAGCCACTTGAGTTCGCCGTTGTCGCGTGCCTCGGTCAGCCGCTCGACCAAGCGGTGAGCCAGATGGATCGGCAGCGGCATCAGTACTTTCGTTTCACGGCAGGCGAAGCCGAACATCAGGCCCTGGTCGCCGGCACCCTGCTCCTTGTGGCGGCCTTTACCTTTGGTCACGCCTTGGCTGATGTCCGGTGACTGCGAGTGGATGGCCCGCAGGACGGCACAACTGCGATGGTCGAACCCGATGGCCGAGTCGGTATAGCCGATCTCGCGGACCGTCTCGCGGGCGGTGGTCTCGGCGTCGGCCAGGGCTCGCTCGGCAGCCGTGTTGTGGACGGTGATCTCGCCGGCCATCACGATCAGCCCGGTGGTGACCATCGTCTCGAGGGCCACCCGGGCCATCGGGTCATGCCGAAGCAGGCTGTCGAGGACGGCATCCGAAATCTGGTCGCACACCTTGTCGGGATGTCCCTGGGAAACGGACTCCGAAGTGAACAGGTAACGTCGCTTGTTAGTGGGGGTAGCCAATCCAATATCCTTTCGTCAATATCATTCGGACTCGGGCACGAAGCCTTGTATCGACCGTCCGGCCCGTCAACCCAAACGTAGGAGGTGGTCCGCGACCTTGCCGGGTCGATTCGTGCCCCAACCGCCGATTTGGGTTCAATATGTTAGGTGTTTGCGGCGTTCTTGACAAGCAAGGGTTCGCTTCTATTGGCTCCTCGGGTCCGCGACAACCTAGGCGGCTCTTTCAGAACCACGAGCGTGAGCGAGGGGCCCTTGACCGATTTCCATAAGCGGTCAAGGGCAGGCCAAGCCAGGCCAGAAAGCGGAAATGCCGTAGAGGGGCCGCTCCCTGACGGTCGCGGTTCTGAATGCTGTGCGTCGTGCGGCACCGATGGAGAGTGATCGCCGCTCCCTCACGTTCGCGGTTCTGAAACGGCCGTAGCGCCTTCCCGCTCAGAGTGTCACGGACCCCGGCTCCTCTGCCTCACCCCTTCGAGAAAGCGATCCAGGTAACCCCTTTTGAGGAGCAGGTCCAGGGCCTCGACGGTCTGCCCGTGGTCCATGCCCCAGAAGCAGCAGCGTCGGTCGGTTAGCTCAATATCCATCTGGATGATCAGGACGTTGTCGATGGTCATGACCGAGGGAAGCTCCCGATAGAGCAAGGCGGACAGGTGGTTGACCCCCGGGCCGCCGACCGAGATGACCGGCTGTGCGGCCAGCCTTTTGTCGTTGATGTAGAGCACGTCGCTGATGACCAGCGGTTTCCACGGCGACTCAGGGCCAAGCCGCTTGGCGGCCTCCTGGGCGAGTTGATAGGCCAGTGGGCGGTCGGCAGCCTCGCCTCGCAACGACGCTCCCGCGACGATCAGGATTAGATGGCTCAGGTCAGTCTCCGGCATGGCTTGCAGTATACCTCAAGGGTCGGGTGTAAGGCATGTGATGTCGGCCCGGTGACTGCGCCTCCGCTCATTGCATCCTGATCTCGTTAAGAAGCAGTGCCTCGCAGGGCGAGTTAGGCGCGTGGATTGACTAGTCGGCACAGCTCGTCTCAGCCCGCGTATCCGGTCCGCTCAGGCAGCCGAGGAAAATGAGCAGATCATCCGTGTCAACATCCGTGTCCTGAGCATCCAGGCGGGCATTCAGGCAATCCGGGTTCTCCTGTGGGACGAAGGCTCCCGAGAAGCAAGCCTGGAGATGGCCGAAGTCCTTCTGATCCACGTCACCATCGCGATCGAAGTCTGGACGTACGGCCGGCGATCCGCTCGCGATGACGCCGTCGGCGTAGTACCTGCCGGCCCCGCTGAAGTACGTGAAGGCCGTGTAGTAGACGCGGGTCCCGTTGGTCAGGCCGGAGTGAGCAAACTGCCCCTGGCTGCCGGGTGATGCCGGCTGGTCCAGCAGAGGCAGTCCGTCAATCGAACTGGCCGGGGGGGCGGTCGTGCTGTACCGGATCATGATCCCGCTGAGATTGCCGCTGGGCGGATTCTGCCAGTTCAGAGTATTGACCGTGTTGCCTTCCGAGACGGTCAGAGAGGTTACCGGAGCCGGCGGCTGGCCGCTCAGCAGAAGATCGACGGTGGTTGTCTGATTCTCGTAGACCTGCACGTTGTAGACGACTTGACCGGTGTAATAATCCTTCGCGGCAACGATGTTGCAGGTGCCGACCGGAGCGGTGATCGAATATGAACCGTTGGTAGCGGTAACGGTTGCACCTGCGCCTGATGTGCTGACCGAGGCTCCGTTCACGCCGTTCTGGTACTGATCTCGGACAAAACCGCTGATTGTGCCGGTCGGCGGCGGAGGTCCGGCAAGCTTGACGGAGTAGTAGGCCTGGGCTCGGTCGTTCGAGCCGATCGGCTCCCAGTACTCCCAGCAGGCATAGAGGGAGCCGCCCGAGCCGGCAGCGACCTGGGCATTGACGGTGAAGCGTTGCGGCTGATCCACGGAGATGGTCTCTTCGGCCTGCCAGATGTTGTTCGTCCATCGCCGACCGCGGATTCGGTTCATTTCCTTCACGTAGATGGCGAAGAAGTCGTTGCTGCCCGGAACGGCGGCGACCGCTCCGTAGTGCCCGTCGGACTGGATAACCGTCACGGTGCCCCAGCCGATGCCGGGGGTGTAGAGGTTGGACAAGAAGTTGTTGTCCTGTTCCCAGACAACCATGACCTGCCCGGCCGGATTGACCGCGATCGATTGTCGCGGGAAGAAGTCGCCGGGGGCGCTGACTTGTGTCGAGGTCCAACCGAAGCCGTTGTAACGCAAGAAGTGGAGGTGGTCTCCCCAGGCGCTGCAGCGATAGACCGATCCGTCCTGCAATGAGCGGCACATCCCGAACAGCTCATATTCGCTGTTGTAGTTGGTTCCGGTGGAGGCTCCATAGCCGCTCCACGACGTGCCGTCGTACTTGTTGTACCAAAGGGTCTTGCCGTCGGCCTTGCCGCAGCTCATGACGACTTCGCCGCTGTTGGCGGCTCCGTAGTGTGCGAGTAGCGGGATCTTGCCGACGTTGGTGTAGTTCGTGATCTCGGTCGGCGGCGTCCACGTCAGCCCGCCGTCGCAGGACTTGCTCCATCCGATATCGGGTGTGTCATCCCAGTTCTCCCAGACGACGTGAATGTCGCCGTTGCCGGCTTCGCAGATGTCACCGCCGAAGATCGTGGTCTGATGGAGAACCTTGGCCGGTGACAGCGCACCCCCCTGGTAGCGGCGGTGAATCATTTGGACAGGACCGCCGGCGATGTGGTACCGGTAGGCGACATGGAATCCGCCGCCGGCCCCTGCGCAGATGGCCGGTTCCTTGATGTCGCCGTTGGTCTGGCCGGGGTCGTTGAGTTTCTGGGCCGTTGACCACGATTGTGCCCAAAGCCGCGGCTTCAAGGCGAGCACGGTTGTCAGGGTGACTGCGAAGATAATCGTCGTTCTCATTCGTTCGATCCCCTCTCGCAGACCCCTGCGTAGCGGGCCTGGCCGGCGGACGGAATCAGGCGTTTGGTCTTCATGATCGTACTACGCCTAAAACAATTTAGCAATAGAAAAACAGACTGGAAAGCGTTTTTCGCGCCTGTCGATCGCGGCGTCACTGCGCCGCGAACAGTTCACGTCCCATAGATCGCAGGCCGCTCCACAGCGGCTCGGATGTTTGCTTGGGCACAAAAGATTTCACTAAAATGCATCGCAGCCGGTTTGATGAACCGGTTTCACGGCAGCGATCTGACAGGTGCATCATCGGTTGAACACTGTGTTTGAACCGGGGTTGCTCCGGGACGCTCTCCGTGCAGCAAAACGCAGAGCCGCAATGGCCAGAGTCAAGAAGGGTAGATCCGGACGAGTCACATTGGCCGACGTCGCCGAGCGCGTCGGCGTTTCGGTGACCACCGTCTCGCTGATTCTCGCCGGGCGCCCGGAGTGGTTGCGGCAGTTTCATCCGGATACGATTGAGAAGGTCCGCACCACCGCGGAACGGATGGGCTATCGCGCCAATCTGTTCGCGTCGGGACTGCCGACAAAGGCTTCGCTCTTTTTTGCGCTGGTCGTTCACGACATCGACGGCTCAATGTCCCAGACGTGGCATCACTGGGCCTTTGAAGGCGCCTTCATGGGCGGGGTTATCCAGCGGGCGACCGAGCGCGAGGTCTACCCGATCCTCACGGCCACGGACCAGAACGCCAATGAGGACCGCATTCGTCCCGTGGAACAGGTGATCGACGGCGGCGTCTTCGGGACCATCGCCAGGACGCCGAATGCCCTCTTGGAGAAGCTCCTGCGTGTCCGGCACAGACGTGGCCGCCGGATCGTGCTTGTTTTTCCGCGCTCGCTGGCCGCCTGGCCGACCAACGCGATCGATGTCGACAACGTTTCGCTGGGTGAGGCGGCCGGGCGGCTGTTGGCGGGCCGCGGACGCAAGCGATGGGCTTTCGTCCGCTACAAGGTCATGCGAGACGTACACAAGCTGCGTTTGGCGGGCCTGCAGGAGGCTGCTCGCGCTTGCGGCGCGAGTGTTCATAGCGTGCGATTGCCGCTGAACGTGACGGAATACGCTGCCGCCGATCTCGCCGGTTCGCTGTTGAAGAAAGCAAGGGCGGATGCGGTTTTCTCTGTGGACTCAGTGTCGTCCGTGGCAGCACTCCTGGGTTGCATCAAGGCGGGGATGAAGCCCGCGGAAGATTTCGACCAGGTTGGGTGCGACTGTTCCCTGTGGCGCGGCGATCCGCTCCCGACGATCACGGCGGTTGACGTGTTCTGGAAGGACGTGGGCATGATGGCCATGGACAAGCTTCTTGAACTTACGCGCAGCGGAACGGCAGAGTTCGAGACTGTGCTGCTCACGCCCCGAGTGGTTCCTGGGGGCACGTGCCCGGTTCCCACTGACTTCGAGCCGGCTGCCGCGGGACAATTCAGGGAACTGGTGAAGCGCAAGGCCAAGAGCTGATATCGAAAGCCCGCCGTCAGATCTTCGCGTTCTCTCTCAACCGCTGCAAGGCCTTCACGTGGATGTCAGGAATCAATCCATGCTTGTCCGGCGGAACGTCCAGAAGCAGGTTGACACCGCGGTCAAGACAGTTCTGAAGGATCTCCACCAAAGCATCGTCTGATCTCGGTCTGTCGTCCGGCGTGAAGAACCAGTCCTTTCCGATCGGGTCGCACACCTCTCCGGGCATGTAATAGCGTCGGCCTTCGATCGTTCGCCATTTCTCATGGCCTTTGTCGGGGGGCAGTCTGCGCTCAATGGCGATGATATCGGAGGGCCAGGCGTAATCCACGGGGTACGCTTCGCCGCTGCTGATGCCGCTGTTCATCATGATCACTGTCTGCGGCTGCAGTCGGGCGATCGCATTGTACAGGTACTCGCGGTATCCGCGGCCGAGGACGCCGGGGATGTCGATCCAGGTTTCGGCGATCGGGCCGTACCGGGTGAGGAGCTCGGTGATCTGCATTGTCTGGAAGCCCTGGTAGACCGAGGTGGTGTACGCCGGCAGCGGGGCGGAGGGCTGCGTAGAGGTCCTTCGCTCCGTCTCGGCGAACTTGTTCATGCCGAACTCCCAGATGGCGCCCGGGTCCGAGGGCGTGCGGCTGCCGAAACGGTTGTGATTGTCCCACGAACAGTAGTAGAAGCCGGGCAGCACGCCGCGTTTCTCGCAAGCTTTGACGAATTGCTCGACGACGTCGGTCTTGTTGCCGCTGTTGGCCACGGTGTAGGTGGTGTGTTTGCTCGGCCAGAGGCAGTGCCCGGCCACGTGCTTGGTGGTCAGGACCACATACTTCATTCCTGCGTCGCGCGCGACCGAGATCCATTGGTCGACGTCGAGCTTGTCCGGTGCGTAGGTTGAAGCAGGGGCCTTGCCATCGGGTAGCTCGTTCTGCACGTACGTGCTCATCCCAAAGTGGATGAACATGCCGTAGCGGAGCGACTCCCATTGCCGCAGTAGCTCGAGCGACAAACGCTGATCGCCCTGCGCGGGGTCCCTGCCGCCGGTCTGAGCCTGCGCTGCCAGGGGAGCGGAGCCCGCTGCCGCCACGCAGAGGGCCGCGCCCGACTGCGCCGCCGCCTTGAGAATGCCGCGTCTGCTGAATGCTTCCTTATTCATGGTGATCTCCATTTATTGGTTTGTCCTCGTCACGGCTTCGCGTCCCCCCGACCCCAGATCAGATGCTTCGCTGGCCCCAGAATCCCTTCTGGGGCCTTCCGGCTCACCTCGGCGTCACCCATTCGATCATCGAGACTACCGCGTTGCCCTTGCCGGTGCGATTGGCGACCCTGACCAGCAACCTGCCGTCGGCGGTCATGTCGCGAGTGACTGGCGCATCGATCCAGCGGCCTTCCTGAAACTTCTCAAACGTGCCGATGCTCTTGTTCCCAATGAAGATCTCCTGTTTTCGACCGCCCTCGAAGCTGTCAGGATCGATCAGGTAGAGCCGAAGAGTTCCTTCGGCACTCTGTGGAACGGTGAGTTCGACTTGAATCTCATGGTCGTGCGACCGACAGTGGAAGATGGGGGGAGGCCAGCCGGTCCACGTGGCACCCTGTGTGACGGCGGCGCCGAAGCCCGGTTCTGCGAACAGGATCTCCTTTTCCGGGTATCCGCAAGCCATGTGTAGCTTGACGCCGCGAGATCGCAGATCCTCGGCCGATGGCGGTGCAGGCGCTTCCTCCGGCCAGAACATCTGCTCGGGCGCCGGGGCCCGCTCGGCAGCCGGGATCATCGGCGGGAAGGGCAGATGGGGCTCAGTCTGATACCAGTAGCAGGTGCTCGAGAACTGGAGCTGCGTGCCAGGCTTGCTGAACTCACGGCGGAACATGGCGTCTTCATTGACCCCATAGCCGATGTCCACGATCAGGGATTTGCCGAAGGCGATCGAGTCGTTGAGGAAGAATCGATAGGCCGCCGCGCCCTTCATGAACGGCCAGTAGCCGAGCATCGGGTAGATGTTCTCCACTTCGGGGAATCCCCAACTGAAGCCGAACGAGTCTTCGATGCCCTGGAACTCCACCGATGCCGTTTCCTCGCCGTCGATGTAGAACTTCTCGTTCATGTCCACCGGGTAGCCGGCCGACCCCGGCCGCCGGACCGTCACGTTCCATCCGATGAACTCGCCGCGGCCCTGGGCGCGCAGCGCCGGGTACTCTTCCTTTCCGGTGAGGACCGCTTTCTGGTTCCACCATGCGTGAAAGTAGGGTGCCTGCGGCGGCACAGGCATCGATCGCCACATGACGTAGCTGTAACAGGGCATCATTGCCCACAGTTTCTCGCCGGGCGGCTCGGGGCCTTCGTAGACGAGCATGACCTTGGCCGATTTGCGGAAGGGCATCTGGAAGTAGGCGTTCCAGCCGCGCTTCTTGTTGGTCAGCGCCGTGTTGACGACCTCGCGGAGGCCGGCCGGATCGCAGAAGAAGTCCACCATCGGGCAGTCGACGCTCGGTTCCTTCTCGTCGTCCCACCAGATCCGCAGCAGGAGATCGCGGTTCAGGTGATACTCCTTCGGCGCGGCAATCG
>CAZTQK010000312.1:0-7609 GCA_964615635.1 uncultured Planctomycetales bacterium | reverse complement strand
CAGGCCCTTGTCTTCGAATCGCTGAACAATGCGGCCCATGAGCCGTCGCTAGATGCAATCCGGTTTGAGAATGATCAACGTTCGTCCCACGCGTCAGTCTCCGACAAGTCGGTCGGCGTTTCAGAAGCGGGAATTCTACGCGGCGCGGATACCGGGCGCAATCATCCAAGCGCTTCACAGTCCGGGGTGGGTGCGGGACAGTCTAGGCGGCTCTTTCGGAACCCCGAGCGTGAGCGAGGGGCCCTTGGCCGACCTTTGCAGGTCGGACAAGGACAGGCCAGGCCGTAAAGCGGCCAACACCACACGGGAGCCGCTCCCTTACGGTCGGGGTTCTGAAAAAAACCACAGCGTCCCCCCGCCGAAACTGCCACGGACCCGTCCGGGGTGTGGCCCGTCGCTTGCGCCGGGTTCTAAGGGAAGCGAGCAACATGAGCGGCTCTCAACCACAGTGGGCCGTGGCCACCATGGCTTTGAGATTCTCCGCAGGTACGGCCTTGGGATCGTAGGTGCATCCGGGAGTAATCAGGATCGGACGGTTGCCGGCCTGCCGAAGGGCGTCGCGGACCTCGGCCGCGCAGTCTTCCGGTTTCCCTTCAGGCAGCGTCTTGAGGTTGTCCACGCCACCGGCCACCGCGGGCCTGGCGATCTCGCAGGCGTAGGCGATGCTCGGTCCGGCCGCACGATCGGCCCAGTTGATCACCGCCACGGGGTAGTCAGCGAATCGCTCGAAATGCATCGGACGGCCGCACACGTGAAGCACGTTAAACGGCGCATCTCTGACGGCGCCCAGGATCTCCATGTCCGTCGGCAGGACGATGTCGTCATATACTCCCTCGCCGTTGGCCGGGCGGTCAACCCAGTCGTCCCGCACGGACAGGAAGATGCCCATGGCCCCGGCGGCACCACACTCGCGAGCAAAGGACGCCAGCATCGTGCCGATCGCCTGCACGGCAGCCTTCACCGCCGACCGGTCTTCTCTCAGCAGATTCGTCAGCACGTCGTCGCGCTGATCCTCACCGATGATCTTGGGCGGGCCGTGCTTGTCGCTCGGCGGGGCGACCCAGACCCGCAGCACCGTCCACGCGCTGAAGATCGTCGTGCAGGTGAGCAGGTCATCACCCAGCCGCTTGCGAAGGCTCCGCAGCAGTTCGAGTTGCCCAGCCAACTGTCCCGCATCGCCGGGCAGCGGCTTGATCTTCCGCAGGTCCGCCGCTGACTGAACGAGGTTCACATCACCTCGCGGATAGTGGTGATCGTTCATGACCTTGAGGAAATCGAGGTCGTAGGTCTCCAGGTGCCGCAGGTGTGCATCCAGGGCCGCCTGACCGGTGATCTGATGCGGTTCGAAATGGTGCCAGAAGCTCACGGGCGAGCAATCCGGCCGTTGCCCCTGCAACACCGATTCAACACGCTGTCTCTTGGTCATCATGATGGGAATGTAGGCGCGTCAGGAGAGCCAGTCAAGCATGCGGAAGAGTGAGTTGGCCGTTCATCAGGAACATCGCACACCGCGAGCCCAGGCTTTAGGGTCCGTGACAGATTCGGCGGGCGAACGCGAGGGTTCCCTTTCAGAACCGCGACCGTAAGGGAGCGGCGGCCTTGCAGGCCACGTTGTGGCCTGGCCCCTCGCTCACGCTCGGGGTCCTGAAAGAGCCGCCTGGACTGTCACGGACCCAGAACCACATTGGGCGGCGATGGCGGGTGGCGACTTTCGCCTGAGTCTACTGAGATAGCGCAACTCCGGCCGTGAGATCAAACGGAATCTGCGTCATCTTCATATCCGTCCAGTATGAAATCTCGACGGTGACGCTCTCGACCTTCTTGGCCAACTTGTAGCCTCGCTTGATCCAGACCAGCTTGCCGAGCCTCGTCGACCCGGACGAGGTCCCTTTAGATTTGATCTCTTTGCCCTGTTCGTCGAGGAATCTTACAGCCGCAATGGTTTCACCCGGTTCATTCATTTCGAGGGTGATCTCTAACGGCTCCTTGCCCCAGTCCGGCTTGCCAACGTCCTTCACCGTGACCGCGATGGGACCGACTTCAAACTTCGTTCCTTTCTTCAGCGCCACGCCTTTCTGCATGACCATCTTCGTCTGCGTTGCACTCTTGAAGGAAAGGCTGCCCTTGAGACGCAACTCCCGGGCTCCTTTGCCCGGGATGCCCTTGCCGAACACCTCCAGTAGGGCACACTTGCCATCCTTGCTGATCTCCGGGAAGTCGCTGAAACCCTCGCCAAGCAAGTCCTCGTCGTCTATCAGCTTGCCACCTTTGTCGTCAGTGAAGACCGACAGACTGCTCCCATCCTCGTCAAACTCGATCAGTCCGCCGCCGGGCGTCCGTACAAGGACCGCAACCGTCGTACCTTGAACCGAGTTGAAAGGTCGCCCCTTCAAACCTTCGCCATCCTCGAAACCCGCTCCGACCACACGAATACCGCATACTCTCACCGTCGGCCTCGCCGCCTCATCGGTCGCCGGGGCAGAGGCCGCCCAAGAGAAAGCAGCCACCACGGCCGCCATGACAAAACACGCTGCGATGAGTCTTCCCATTTTACCGGAGAACATGATATTCCTCCCTTACCTCAGTCCCGCGTTATTTGATACAGCTTACTGCGAGGGGCCAGCCGCCCGTGCCAACTCCAGCCCATACCGAGGAATCAGTTGCAGGTATCGGCCGAGATCGCACAACACGACTAACCCAGACACACCCGAAGATCAATCTCACAAGCAGGGATGCCGTCGTTGGCCCTGCAAGCTTATCTGCCTCCTACCAGCTTCGCGGCCGTGGCGGATGGCGGCTTGAGGTGGACGTCCATCCAGGCGGCCATCAGTTGGCGAGACTCGTAAGCTGCTGAATGACCGCGCCCGTGTACGTAGAAAGCGAAGTTCTGCGGCGATTGCTCCAGTTCGTAGACCCGCATGATCTCCATGTTCATCAGCACCCGCTGCCGCTGAGTCATCGGGTTGCCGTCGTTGAGGCCGGAGAGATCCAGGAAAGGACGTGGGGCAATGAGTGCGATGATGTGGTGCATATCGATCGGCGGCAGACGGCCTTCGAGCAACTGCGGCCGCAGTGGCTTGAGGTAGATGTACCAGCGATTGCGGGCCCATTCGAGCACCCTGGGGTTCTGGCGAAACATGGGGGCACTGCAGTTGCACGCCGCCGCTCTGATCCGCTGATCGTACGCGGCGAGGAAGTACGTCCCCTGCCCGCCCAGCGAATGGCCGAGCACGCCGATCTTGTCGGGATCCACCTCGGGCAACGACTGCAGGACATCGATGGCGATGGAATGCTCATAGGTGAACTTGCCGACGGCCGTCCATTCGGGGTGCTTGGCGTAAAATCGGGCGGTTTCATACGGACCTTCCGACGGGACGCGATGGCCGGCCGTGAAGTGATCCGGCGCGATGACCACGTAGCCACGCCGGGCGAAGTGATCGAGCCAGGCCTTGTCGGGGTTGTCGACCAGGCCGGCCGCCTGTTCCTTGCCCTGCTTGAAGGTGCCGTGCAATGCCACGATCGCCGGCGTCGGGCCGGTCAGATTACGCGGGATCGCCAGGTACGCGTGCGCCCGCTCATCGACCTCGACGTTGTAGCTGATCAGCTTGCGGGTGTAGAGACCGTCGACGTCAGCGCTCTCGTGAACCTGCAAATCGAGCGGCGGCTTGGCGGGCTTGCGATCATCACGGATCAGTTCCAGAAACTGCCGGCGGATCGTTTCCTTGCGATCGCGCCATTGATCGACCGTTTTGACGCCTTCGAGAAGATCTTCCCACGTCGAATGAACCGGCGAGGCCTCGAACTCCGGGCGAGTGGTTGGCGCCGCGGCGATAGCTCGGTGAGATGCACTCCCGAGCGCAACGATCACACTCCACGTCGTCAGAGCCAACACCGCAATCCGCTTCGATCGCATGATGAATCCCTCGTTGGACCGCGAATCGTGCCCATGCCGAGTCGTGCCGACGCCCTCTTCGGCGTTTCTTCCGTCCCTCGCCCCTACCCCTCGACCCTTGTCGCTCGCGCTGATGCGTCAGCAACCAGCGCCTCGATCTGCCGATCCTGCCACTTGCCGAGCAGCAGCAGCGAGGCGACGGCCCCGCACAGTGCCATGAACATGTCCTTCTGGGCGTCCCAGATGTCACCCTGGCTGCCGAGAAAGTCGTCCGCCTGCTGGCCACCGAAGATCACGGCATACTGCCACTCGAACAGTTCATAGGCGGCGCTGATCGCCAGAGCCAGGGCCACGCACACGGTGAACAACCACTTGCCCGGACGAAGCGGGGACGTGCGGAGCAGCAGTTCGCGGGCGAAGATGGCCGGGATCACGCCTTGGAAGACATGCCCAAGGCGATCGAAGTGGTTGCGCGACAGGCCAAAGGCGTCGCGAAACCAGTTACCGATGGGCACTTCGGAATAGGTGTAGTGGCCGCCGATCATCAAAATGATCGCGAAGAACCACGCCAGGCTGTAGCTGACCGTGCTGAACCGGAACCGCCGATAGGTGACCACGAGGAACGCCCCGCCGACCATGGCCGGCAGCGTCTCCATCAGCCAGTTGAGCCGGCCCTTGGGCCAGAGGCCGGACCAGATCAGAATCGCCAGCCCGCTGAACAGCAGGGTCACGTGAATACACTTTGAGCTCACGGTACATCCCTCGTCCAAACGCTCGATTCGTGCAACCGCTTCCGGTTTTCATAAACGATTATGCCGGGGATCGCCAGGGACGACCTTTGATCTCGAATACATCTTCTGTTCAGAGGCAGGCGCCATCGGTGTACCACTGCTCTCTGAGCAGAGTGTGAGGGGCACTGCTGACACGGCACACGACGGTGCCTGCCCGCACTGCCAGCCGCCATGGCTTGGCAGATGCACCCTCCGGTCGTTGACACCGCCTCGGCAGGCTTGACCTTCAAGCACAAATCGTCGAGACTCTTGCCCGTCTCTTTTCACCGGTCACATGCCACGAGGAGGATCAGATGTTCAACGGCATTTTCAAGGTACCGCAACCCCTCAACGAACCCGTCCTGAGTTATGCCCCGGGCAGTCGGGAACGATCGGCCCTGAAAGACTGCCTCAAGGGGATGCTGGGCGCCGACGTGCAGGTGCCGATGATCATCGGCGGCAAAGAGGTCCGCAGCGGCAAATTGGAGAAGATGGTTTGCCCGCACGACCACCGGCACGTGCTGGGGAGTTACCACGTCGGCAGCGAGGAGCACGTCCACCAGGCGATCGCGGCGGCCAACGCCGCCAAGCCCGGCTGGTCTGAGATGCCTTGGGATTCGCGGGCCATCGTGCTGCTGAAGGCCGCCGATCTGCTTGCCGGCAAGTACCGTATGACGCTCAACGCGGCGACGATGCTCAACATGTCCAAAACGCCGCACCAGGCTGAGATCGACTCGGCCTGCGAACTCATTGACTTCTGGAGGTTCAACCCCCATTTCATGGAGCAGGTATATGGTGATCAGCCGCTCTCTCCGCCGGGGATGATGAACTACATGGAGCATCGCCCGCTGGAGGGCTTCGTGCTCGCCCTGACACCGTTCAATTTCACCTCGATCGCGGGCAACCTCCCGACTGCGCCGGCGCTGATGGGCAACACCATCGTGTGGAAGCCCGCATCGGCCGCCGTGCTGCCGGCCTACTTCATCATGAAGGTGCTCGAAGAGGCAGGCATGCCGCCGGGAGTGATCAACATGATCCCCGGACCGGGCCCGGTAATCGCCCCGCCGGCGCTGAACCACCTCGACCTCGGCGGCATCCATTTCACGGGCAGCACCTATGTCTTCTCGACGATCTGGCTGGCGGTCGGGTCGGATATCCGCAAGTACTTCTCCTACCCGCGCATCGTCGGCGAGACCGGCGGTAAGGACTTCATTTTCGCCCACGGCAGCGCCGAAGTCGACGCACTGGTGACCGCCCTGGTGCGCGGGGCCTTCGAGTTTCAAGGACAGAAATGCTCGGCCGCGTCACGGGCGTACATCCCCGACAGCCTCTGGCCCAAGGTCAAAGAGCAGATGGTCGCTGACATCGCCCAGATTAAGATGGGCGACGTCACCGACTTCAGCAACTTCATGGGTGCGGTCATCGACGCCAAAGCATTCAAGACCATCCGCGAGTACATCGAGTTCGCCCGCAAGAGCCCGGACATGGAGATCATCGTCGGCGGCGGATGCGACGACTCCAAAGGCTACTTCATCGAGCCGACGGTCGTGGTCAGCAAGGACCCCAAGTCGAAGCTGATGGCCGAGGAGATCTTTGGGCCGGTGCTGACCCTTTACGTATATCCCGAGAAGGAATACGAAGAGACGCTTCGGCTCTGCGACAAGACGTCGCCCTACGCCCTGACAGGAGCGATCTTCGCCCTGGATCGTGCGGCCATCGTCAAGGCGATGCGGGCTCTGCGGCACGCTGCGGGCAACTTCTACGTCAACGACAAGCCTACTGGGGCGGTCGTCGGCCAGCAGCCCTTCGGCGGGGCCCGGGCTTCAGGGACCAACGACAAGGCGGGCAGTTGGCTCAACCTCGAACGCTGGGTCTCCCCGCGCACCATCAAGGAGACGTTCCTGCCGCCCAAGGGGTTCAAGTATCCCTACATGGCGGAGGCGTGACAGGCACCAACTCGTCGCGGGGTGAGACTTCTGTTTGGCGGCAGGCCTCATCTGTGTGCCACTGCTCTGTGAGCAGTGTTTGGGCCACTGCTGACACAGCAGTGGCACACCGCCGCGCCTGCCCGCATAGCCGGTCGCCACGACTTGGCCAACACTCCCGAGTCGCCGCAGCCAAACGCCCTCTCCCCGGCTTGACGTGGCAGGGCCAATACATAGAATAGATGGTTCACTAGCTGGGCGGGGAAGGACCGCGCGGTGGTCGGCCGATAGATAGAGAGCCAGGCACAGACAGCACTCAGGGATGTTAGCATGCTTAACCTGTTGCAGTGCATAAGCTTGTGTATGCTGTCCGCAGCGACCTCCCAGCCGGCGCCGGTGGCGTTCGAGCCGTCGGCGGCTCCGGTTTCCTGGGAGCTAACCTTCCGGTTCCAGGACCCGCAGAAGGTGTCGGTCGTCGTGCCGGGCAAGCCGGAACCAGTGGTGTACTGGTTCATGCTCTACTCGGTCGAGAACCCGAGTGATCAGGAAGTGGACTTCTACCCGACGTTCGAGCTGGTCACCAACACGCTGCAGGTAATCCAGAGCGAGGTCCGGGTCAGCCCCGAGGCTTTCCGGGCTGTTGAACGCCGGGCCGAAGACCCGTTGCTGCTCACCCCCGAGCGGGCAATCGGCAAGCTGCTGCGGGGTGAGGATCGAGCCCGGCACAGCGTGGCGATCTTCAAGGACTTCGATCCGAAGGCCACAAGCTTCACGATCTTCGTCGGCGGTCTGTCGGGCGAAGTCAGAAGAGAGAAGAACCCGGCTTTTGACACGAGCAAGCCGGAGAGTGAGACAAACAAGCGGTACTTCGTGTTCCGCAAGACGCTGGCGATTCCGTACAGATTTCCGGGCAGCCAGGTCACGCGAAAAAGCGTCATTCCGGAACGGCTGGCGGACAAACAGCAGTGGCTCATGCGATAGGCAACGAGCGGAAACGGTTTGATGAGATTGGGAGCAAGGTG
>CAZTQK010000311.1:0-7626 GCA_964615635.1 uncultured Planctomycetales bacterium | reverse complement strand
TGGATGGGGCACCCGGCGGTCTCTTTCGTTTTTTCGTTCTTTCGTGTTTTCGTGATGAATCTGATGAGACGCTACCGTGGCGCACACAGATTCAATTTCAACCGGTCACAAAGATCCCACCCGGCCCCTCGCGGGTGTGGCTCACCTCGCCGAACCCGTTGAGACGGCAGTGGCCTCGGCTCCTTGCGTCGCGGGTGCCGTGGTACTGGCCGGTCGGCCGCGAGACTCGGGCTTGAGCAGGACGAAACCCCAGTCTGTCGGCGACGTTTCGGGCGCTGTCCGGTGGCTCACATACCCGCCGTCGTCGACGCCGTCCTCGCCGATGCTGTAGATGATCACCGCGTCGTCGGTCACCCGGTATCGTAGCGGCTTGTCGTCGAACGGGTCGGTCAACAAGGCAGGCATGTACTGCGGCACGAGTTCCTCTAACCGCTGCGGGAAGCGACTATGGTCGGAGCGAAATCGCTCAATCGCCAGGCCGGTCCTGGCTGCGCGCACTTGAGCCATGCAGTTCTGGTCCAGGACTACGGAGCGTGCAAGAGAAGGGATCATTATCCGCGTCGCCAAATAAAGGCGTGGCAACGATGCCTTCTCTGCCTCATTCTCCATCACTGCCTTGAGACGATCCTGGCGGGTGTTCGACTTCACGATCCGATTGTACATCCGCAAACCGGCAGCCCGGTCCATCTGGAAAACGCCATGCAGCAAAGGCAGCTCCGTAGGGAATGTTGCGAATGTCGGGTTGTTCCCCGTGGCCCCGGCGCGACGAAGGTTCGCCTCCTCTGTGATCATGAGAAAGAGGGCCCGCTCGCCGCGGTATCCGCTTTCCAGGCAGTCCGTCCGCTCAAACGCGGAAAGCATCTCATCAAGTTGCCGCGATTGCCGATCGCTCAGCGAGCGCAAGGATAGGACTCGCTGGACTCCGTCCTCGGCAAGCGCGCCGATGGCCAGCCTGATGAGGCTCGATATCAGTGTCCCCTCGCCATCCAACAGGCGCCCGTGACGGAAGAGAAGGTCAATGTCATCTGCTACTCGCGAGGTATCGCCCAGAATCGCCTGCGACTCCATCCTCAGAAAGACCAGCTTGGCCGAGTGCCGAAGGAACGCCCGATCTGGCACCAAGGTATCGATCGGGTTCGATTTCATCTCAAACGGAATGCGCCCGCCCTCATATTGTCTCAGGCGGTCGATCTCTGCAAACACCGCCGCGTGTTGCTGAAGAAACGCTTCCACAGCCTGAATGGTGTCATCTGACCAGCGGTATCCGAGTTCGTCCTTGAGGGTGCCCAGAACTGGGAGCGTTGTGGCTGCGGCCTCTTTGCCAATGGCATCGAGTCGGTCGCGAACCCGAAGAAGAACCAGGGCCCCGTTCTCATCATCCGGCCAGGCCTTGCGAGCCGCCTCGATTTCCTCGATCGTCACCGGTCCGCCGATGTCTCGGGCTTCCTGTATCGCCAGGTTGTACGCCCGACGACCGGAGATCTCCACGCTCAGGACGACCGCGAGAATGATCCAGAGAGGGCTGAGATAGAGAATCAACCGGAGCCACCACGGCCGGCGTTTCTTTGTCTGAACGTTTTGCGTCATGGTTTGGTCCTTTCCAGCACCCTGGTCCTGTCCGCCAACTGGCCGGGCCTGGGGATTGGCGGGTGGGGGCTGGTGGAACCGAACCCTGTTGCGGGCATTATCGCCGGCCCCCAGAACCCAAGTTCCAATCCCCATTCACCGCCCTTGTCATGCCGCCTCTTCTTTCATACAACATGCGGTTGGCCGGGGCGATTATGATTCCGGACCGGGATTATAATCGTACGCAAGCACTTTGGCGGCCGCGGACCGAGGATCAGGCGACCAACCGACGCAGTTTTCGCCCATCCCCGGCCCCCAAACCCCAATCCCACGTTCATCGGCAACGATGAACGCCCGACGTCGAGGTGAATGATGATCCGAGTCGCCTGTCCGCACTGTCAGCGGCGATATCGAACGCAAACCGAGGGCATGGGTAAGACAGCCGTTTGCACCGGTTGTCATCAGACCTTCCGCATCGGCCAGGTGCGGCTGCCGTTCCAGTGGAAACAGGTCGACCTGGGCGAAGACTCGTGGATCGGCGTCGAGGCTCCCAAGGAGAAGAAGGAACTCCGCAACTGCATCATGTGCCAGGCCCCGCTGGACGACGATACGATCACCTGTCCGGAGTGCGGCGCGAACCAGGTCACCGGCGTCGTCCGCCGCCCGCAGCCCCGGCCGGTGGAGGGCAAGCCATCGGTTCTGTCGGCCCTGCCGTGGAAGCTCATCGCAGGTCTCGCGGGCCTGGCCGTCCTCGGCATCGGCAGTTACTGGGTGTTCAAGTCTGCAACCAGCTCGGCGATCGACAGCGGCGAGAAGGTCGCACACATGACCACCGCCCGACTGGCTGCCGAGCGCCTCAGCAAGGGAGGTGACGAGGCCTCGGTGGCGGCCGAGTTCGCCGGACATGTCGACGATCAGAACCTGTCTGTGTTCCTCGACATGCTCGCGGCCAAGCGTCAGGACATCCGCCAGGCAGCGGTGCTCCTTATCGGCTGCGGAAGCTTTACCAACCTCCGTCCCATCCTGGATATGGCAAGTGACACCGCGAACCGGGAGCAAGGCATGGCCGTCCTGGAGGCGGTCGGCCCTCGCCGACTGGTGGGCCTGAGCAACCATGAACAGGCCGACGTTCGGCGAGCGGCAGCCGAAGGCCTGTGCATATTGACCAACCTTAAGCCAGAGACCAAAACGCTGGATCACCTGGCAGAGAAGACCTCACGGGAAGACAAGATCGAACGGCTCAATGAGCTCTGCCGCCCCTACCCTGCCGCGACCGGCCGATTCGCCGTAACCATCAACGAGACGACCTCCTCTTTCATGGTCGGTATCGAACAGATCGGCACGTGGTTCTACCTGAGACTAGACACATCCGAGTTTCACACGGAGCCGGGAAAGACAAGGACCTTCGAGATTCCGGTCGATCGCTGGTGCGCTGCGACCGGGGTGGCTCTGGACGCCGCCGCGATCCGGCGATTGCTGGCCGGCTCGATCCGCTTGACTTCGCCGATCGGAGCCTCCTGGCAAGGCGCGGCCACGGTCACTGCCAAGGCCAGGCTCGATCCTCCCCTGCCGGGCTTTCTGCCCATCGACCCCCCTGCCGTCGGCCAGACCACTGAAGCGGCGGTCACGCTGACGCGGATCCCGTGAGGCGACAACATACACGTCACCGTCGACCCTGGGGGCGCCTGATTGCCGAGGTGAGGGGAAGGGATTCCCGAAACGTCGCGGGCTCCAGAGGGAAGGATGCATCTGTTGTTCCGGGCCAAGCCTCATCCGTGCCACCGCTCTCTGAGCAGTCCTGGCGGACAGAGTCACTGCTGACACAGCAGTCGCACACGGCAGCGCTTGCCCTTTTGCCGGCTGCCACAGTCTTGTGCATGCACAGAGGAGGGAAGACGGCCGCTCCTGCGCGATGACACCATGCCGCTGAGAGGCTATGATAGGACAATACACGGCGATGCTCGCACGCAGAACGAAGGCTGGTCGAGCACGCCCCTGCCTCGAACCAGAGCAAAGGCACCGGAGGTTCCTTGCCTTGCGGGCCGGGCCTGCACCGGGTTGACGAGTGAGAGATGACCGATTCGCCCCGTTACTATCCGTTCAGTTGTTACCTGCGTCGGCGATATGGCTGCCGGGTTCACAAGGTGACCGTTCACGCAGGTTTTACCTGTCCGAACCGCGACGGCACCCGGGGGTACGGGGGCTGCACCTTCTGCAACAACGCCGGTTTCAGCCCCAACGCCCGGACAGACCCGGCCGTCGTCCGCGAGCAACTCGAACGCGGGATCGAGCAGACCCGGCGCCGGTCGAGAGCAACGAAGTTCATCGCCTATTTTCAGGCGTACACCAATACCTACGCTCCGGTCGAGCACCTCAGAGAACTGTACGACGAAGCATCAAAGTTCCCCCAGATCGTCGGCTTATCCATCGGAACCCGGCCGGATTGCGTTGATCGGGCAAAGATCGACCTGATCGCCGAATATGCCGACCGTGGCGAGGTCTGGCTCGAATACGGCCTGCAGAGCGCCCATGACGCCACGCTTAAGACGATCAATCGCGGTCACGGCTACCGGGAGTTCCTCGACGCCATCGAGATGACCCGCGACCGCGGAATCAAGATCTGCACACATACCGTGCTCGGCCTGCCCGGCGAGACGCGCGAGATGATGCTCGACACCCACCGCCGACTGGCCCAACTGCCCATCGACGGCATCAAGATCCATCTGCTCCACGTCATGCGCGACACAGTCATGGCCGCACAGCATGCCCACGGTGAGATTGCGCTGCTGGGCCGTCGCGAGTACGTCGATCTGGTCTGTGACGTGCTCGAGATTCTGCCGGCCACGATGGTCATTCAGCGCATGCATGCGGACGCTCCTCGCGAGATTCTCCTGGCCCCGGAGTGGTGCCTGGACAAGGCCGGCGTCCTGGAGGACATCAAGCAGACTCTTGCTCGCCGCGATACATGGCAGGGCAAGACGACCGGCTTCGGACTGACCGACATCCCGGCCCTTGTTCCTCAGGCTGTCTCACCACGTGGGACCCATGAATGACGATCAGGGTCGTCTAAGCCAGACTGCAACCGTATCAGAACGAATCAGCGGGTTGACAGGATGCTCACGATCAGATACCATGACCCGCGAGTCGCACAAGATATTATTGCATAAGAAGATACGGTTCTGTGAGTCCGTGTGCCTGAGGCTCGCAATCACAGCGTAAGAGGCAATCAGAGGAGGTCCACGATGGCTACTAACCACCGCCGACTCGCCATGCTTGGTTTCGCCGGCCTGGCAATCGGGGCAGTACCCGCAATCGCCGAGGAAGCTGCTGACAAGGAACGGCCCCGCGGGCGTCAGCTCTTCTACCGGATGGTCGGCGCAGAGGACAATGCCCCCCACCTGCCCAAGACCCGGTCGGTTTGGACGCAGGACAAGCGGGTCGAGATCGGCAACACGGGCATGGCCGACGAGGGATACACCGAATTCCCCTTCTGCTACGGACTGATGGACTTCACGTTCGTCGAGCATGGCCCCATCTATCCGCGGATCATCTCGGGGGCCCAAGCCGACGAGAGCCGGGTCAACAGCGCCGATCTGGTCATCGATCATGTGTACCAGCCGGACGGCTGCGTCTGGGGGTGGTCGTCCCGCGAATTCGTGCAGACTTTCACCGCCACGTCGACGGAGCTGGTCAGCATCACGCTGATGGTCGCATCCGAGCCGGGAATCTTCCGCGCCGCTCTCGTCGAAGGCGGGATCGGCGGACGACAGATCGGCCCGACAAAGACGTTCTCCTCCGGTCATTCGATGGAATGGGGAATGGCCCGTTGGATCTCCGGACAGGCCCCGATGATTCCGGGACGCACCTATGGCGTCCGCCTGTGGCGTGAGGACGGCAAGGCCTGGATACCCTACCTCCATTCGATCGGCAACGCCTACGATGGTGGTCTGTTGTATGTCGACGGCACCCCGCAACCGGAAAGCGACCTGGCGATCCGCATCCTCGAGGAGCCGACCGACCTGAAGCGATCGCCCATTGAGAGCGCCGATGAAGAGGGTTGGGTGTACGACACTGACCGTGTCTGGTTCATCCCGCAAACACCGAACGTACGGATGATCTCGCTGAACGTCTCGCCGATCCTTATGGACCCGCCAACCGAGCACAACTGCTGCGACCTGGTGATCCTCGTGCGCACGGCCGACGGCAAGCTCGTCGCCGGCCCCAAGACCGGCTTGGCTTGCGGGCCCGAGAACGGTCCCCACGCCGCTCCGTTCCTTTTTGCACACGATGAGTTTCCGGTCGCGGTCGGCGAGCGATACCAGATCGAGGTCTCTGCCATTCCGCACAAAGGCCAGCTTCCCGAGCAGAAAGACGTCGTAATCATCAGAGGCGATATGCACGCCACGGTCTACGGCGAACCCCAGCCAGGAGCGCTGCCGGTGATCTTCAATCTGACCGCGGCCGCGCCACAGGACAGCAAGCTCAAGCTCACCTGGTCGCAGAACTTCCCGGCTCCCACACGCATCGAAATCCGAGGCCCCGGCATGAAGGGAGCAGGCCCTGATCTGCAACACGTGGACATGGAGAAGGGCAAAACCGAGGCGACGATCCCCGTCTGGCCGAGTCATGATTACCAGTTCCGGATGACCTCCACAGGTCCGACCGGGCTGGTGTGGCGAACTCCGCTCTACCGTGTGCGTATGCCCCGGACCGGTGAGATCGAGGCCCTTCTCCTGTCGCACAATGCTTACCCGACCTGCTTCGTCAAGCTCGCTCCGCCCAAGGTGGTCGCCGGAGCAGATCGCGAACCGATGCGATATCGCAAAATGGTGGAGGTCGCCAACGCGGAGTTCGAGGAAGGCTTGAGCGGGTGGCAAGCCTCTCCGGCGAACGTGTTGGATTCGCCTGATGTGGGCATGGCGAGCGAGTCCGAGCTCAAGAAGCTCGGCATCGGCACGCGTTGGGGCAGCCGCATGGCCGGATTCACGCACTTCGCCGGCGAGAAGCGCGAACAGGTGTTTCTCAAGAGCACGCTCTCCCAGAAAATCGCGACCACGCCGGGGCACACCTACGTGCTATCGGCCATGGGTTTGACGGCGGTCAAGAACGGGCCTCGCGGGGACACGCGGGTTCGGCTCTTCGTCGATCCGAGTGGTGGCGAGAACTTCGATGGGCTCAACTCCAGCCAGTGGTATTGGACGGATGGCAAGTGGATGCGGTTCGAGCATCGCTGGGTTGCGACGGGCAAGCAGGCCACGATCGGGCTCGGCTTCTTCCGCTGGCGAGACCTCGACGCGGCGAGTGCTTACGTCGATCATGTACACGTGTATGATCTCGGCCCAGCCCCGGCCACGGCAGATGCCCCTTCGGTTCGCACGGCCGAACGCCTGTCGCTGGTACTGACCGACCACAAGGTCGAGGCGAACGACAAGGTTGAAGGATATCTCGAGGCGCCGCCGGGATTTGTGATCACCGGCCTCGGCGCTCGTGCACACTACGACAACATCACCACGATGTGGATGCGCATTCGGCCGCTCATGCCCGACGGCTCGCTGGGCGAACCGGAGGAACTGCGGACAGGTTGGGAACGTGACGCCGGGCTCGAAGCACAGATTGAGTTGCCGCCCGGCTACGTCGCGACGGGCTTTGGCGCCGGCATCGCTCCCGAGTGGGACGTCAAACGGATGGGCGTCTGGGCCCGCCCACTCAACAAGGACGGCACGCTCGGCGAAGAGAAGCTCTTCCGCGGCGGCATTGACCGGGAAAGCGGCTTCGAGAAGCAGGTCCAGTTGCCTGCCGGACGCGTGCTCACTGCCGCAGGCCTCAACTGCATGCTCAACGACGTGAACGGGATCAAGGCCACATCCGCAGCGATTCGACAGACCGCGGAGGCCCGGGCCAAGAGCTCCGCCCAGTAGCCTGATCACCCTTGACCCCCTCGCAGTCGCCTCAACGGTGCCTGGATTTGTCCGTGATCCGTTTTCAGCCGGGCGGCATCCCGGTATGCTACCGCCCATCCGATGAAGAAGCTGACTTCGGAGTGCATCACCGTAGCCAAAA
>CAZTQK010000310.1:0-7648 GCA_964615635.1 uncultured Planctomycetales bacterium | reverse complement strand
CGTTTGTTTTCATCGCGATCGTCTGGGCGGTCAGCATTCACACGGTGACGGCCTTTCTGTATGTCGGCCTGGGCGGACGGCCGTTCTGGAACTCGGCGATCATCGCGCCGCGATTCCTGGCCAGTGCATTCGCCGCCGGGCCGGCGTTCATCATTCTGACCCTGCAGATCGTACGGCGATACACCTCGTATCGCGTCCGCGACGAGGCCTTGTTGACCCTCCGGCGGATCGTCCAGATCGCCGCCCTCATCAATCTGTTCCTGCTGGGCTGCGAGTTGTTCACCGAGTTCTACTCGGACTCCGCGCATACGGCCTCGTCGCGATATCTGTTTCTCGGGCTGCACGGCCGAAACGCCCTGGTCCCGTGGATCTGGACGGCGGTTGTGTTCAACTCTGTGGCAACCGTGCTGTTGGTGTTGCCGTCCTCCCGCGGTCTCAAGGTGTTGAACACGGCGTGCGTCCTGGCCATCGTGGGAATCTGGATTGAGAAGGGGATGGGCCTGATCGTTCCGGCGTTCATTCCGACGCCTTTGGGAGAAATCGTCGAGTACGTGCCCACGATCAACGAGGTGTTGGTCAGCCTCGGCATCTGGGCATTCGGGCTTCTGCTTTACACGGTGTTTGTGCGCATGTCGGTGCCGGTTCTGTCCGGCGAGCTGACGTATCGCAGGCTGTACGGTCCATCGCGTCAGGATTACCATCGGTCGCAAGCCGAGACCGCTGATTGAAAAGGAGTGACGATCACATGCACAACGCAAAGACAATCGCCGGAACCGCGGCCGCAGCCATTTTGGCCGCCGCGACGCTCGTCTGCGCCGCCCCCTGGGGTTTGCCCGAACTGTCCGCCAAGACCAAGGCGTGCATTGAATGCCACCGGACGGAGAACACCCCGATCTATCAGCAATGGGGTTCCAGCAAGCACTATCGGGCGAAGATCGGCTGCTACGAGTGCCATGCGGCGCAGGAGGGCGATCCGGACGCCTTCAAGCATGAAGGCGAGTTGATTGCCACCATCGTGTCGCCCAAGGATTGAGCCCGCTGCCACGAGATGGAAACCAAGCAGTTCGCCGAGTCTCACCACTCCAAGGGCGGCCGTATTCTCGGCTCACTGGACAACACCTTGGCCGAGGTTGTCGAAGGCAACAACGCGATGAAGACGCCGGCCTTTCCCAACGGGGTCAGCGCCGCCGTGGTCAACGGCTGCTGGCAATGTCATGGCTCGGAAATCAAGGTACTGCCCGGCGGCAAGCTCGACGCCGCCACCTGGCCCAACACGGGCATCGGCCGGATCAACCCGGATGGCTCGGAGGGGTCTTGCGCAGCCTGTCACAGCCGGCACAGCTTCTCCGCCTGGCAGGCCCGCCACCCCGACGCCTGCGGCAAGTGCCACATGGGACCGGATCACCCGCAGAAGGAAATCTATGAGGAGTCCAAGCACGGCATCGCTTTCAAGGCATTCCGCGAGAAGCTCAATATGGACTCCCCCAAGTGGATCCTCGGCGAGGACTACAGCTCCGCCCCGACCTGCGCCACTTGCCACATGAGCGCCACCAAGACGCAGCCGCTCAACCACGACATCGGCCTGCGGATCAGTTGGAACAACCGGCCGGCCGTTTCGATCCGACCCGAGGTCAGCGACAAGAAGATGGGACTGCCCGGGGCTGACATCGACTGGAAGACCCGCCGCGCCAACATGCAGAACGTCTGCCTCAACTGCCACGAGAAGCAGTGGGTGGACAACTTCTACGTTCAGTACGACAGCCTGGTCGAGCTTTATCACGACAAGTTTGCCAAGCCCGGCCTGGAACTCTACGCCCTGGCCAAGCCGTTGCTGGTACCGGTCGAGTTCGCCAATAAAATCGACTTCGTCTGGTATGAGATCTGGCATCATGAAGGACGGCGGGCTCGGCACGGGGCTTCGATGATGGGCCCGGATTACACCCACTGGCACGGCACATACGAGGTGGCCAAGCATTTCTACAGCGAGTACGTCCCCGAGTTGCGCGAATTGGCCCACGCCAACACAAGCTCCAGCGATGCCGCCAAAGCCGAAGCTGCCAAGAAGCTCCAAGCCAAGCTGGATGAGGTGTTGAGTTCCCCCAACCACAGTTGGTACATTAACAAGCTGGATCCGGCCGAGAAGGAGCGGCGGGCCAAGGCCGCGGAGGAGTTCCGCAAACGTTACGGCAAGTGAGCCAGGAGAACAGGGCATGAGTCAAAACAAACCGACCCGGCGTGAGTTCCTGAAGACCACTTCGGCAGCGATGGCCTCGGTGACCCTGGCGGGCCAGGCCTCCGCCGCCCAGACTCGACCGGCCGATACGTCGAAGATCCTCAACTACAACCCGAAGATGGGATATCGACGACTGGGCAAGACCGGGCTGATGATTTCCGAGATCAGTCTCGGCGGCCACGGCGGGCATACGGTCGAGGATCGCGTGCCGGTTTTGCAGCGGGCCGTCGAGCTGGGCATGAACTACGTCGACAACAACATCGTCGAGGAGTGCGCCCTCTACGGAAAGGCGATGAAGGGCAATCGCGACAAGTGGCACATCGGTTTTGCCTCCTGGCCGGAGAAGCTGACCAGCGAATACGAGAAGGAGTTGTCCAGGGAAGGCATGACACAGGCCATCGACGACCGCCTCAAGGCCTAC
This sequence comes from uncultured Planctomycetales bacterium, assembly GCA_964615635.1. Taxonomy (GTDB): domain Bacteria; phylum Planctomycetota; class Phycisphaerae; order UBA1845; family PWPN01; genus JAUCQB01. The sequence goes on along the minus strand of CAZTQK010000310.1, from coordinate 4,994 downwards.
AACACCGACATGCTCGACCTCTGGCGACCGGTGGGGGCTACCTGGGGCGACGGTCAGACCAAGCAGGAGACGATGCTCGAGATCAGCCCGCGCGTGCTCGACATGGTCGTCGAGGTATTCGAGAAGGCCCGCAAGCAGGGCAAAGTCCGTTTCCTGGGCGTCTCGGCTCACAAGCCCGAGGTCTTCCGCCGCGTGCTCAACGATTACCCGCAGTTCTCCGTCATCCTGTTCCCGTACATGTTTCTGACTACTGCCTTCAAGGGCGACAGCCTGCTCGATCTGGCCAGGAAGAAAGACGTCGGCGTGATCGGGATCAAGCCGTTCGCGGCCGGGGCCACCTTTGTCGGCGGCACGCCCACCAAGTTCGAGGGCAAGGTGGACACCCGGGCCCGCAGTCTGCTCAAGGCCATGCTGGCCGAGAAACGCATCTCGGCCGTCATTCCGGGTGTGACCGCCGCCGAGCAACTTGACGAAAACGTGAAGGCCTCATACGAGCGTGACAAGCCGCTGACCGAGAAGGATAAGCAGGCCCTTCGCGAGTGTACCGAGAGCTTCCACGCCCACCTGCCGGCCCGATACCAGTGGCTGCACGAGTGGAAGACGGTGTGAGGGTTCCCACCTTCGCCGAGGCTTCGGCGTGGCGAGCAGGGTTCAGTGAGGTGGGGGCTTTACCCGCCTTGACGAGCCACGGGGTTTATCCCCGTGGTCTTAAGGACCGCGACCCAACCGGCAGAAAGGGGCGGTCTCCGATGCGACCGCTTCCCTGTAATGACCGAAACATTCAAGGAGGATGACATGAGTCCAACTCGTCTGGTCATCAGCATCCTGGTGCTTGCGTCCTGTGGTCTCTGTGGTTGCGCCCCCAGCCGCAGACCCAGTCCGGCCCAGGTCGACGACTTCTTGAACAGAAGGGCACTCGTGATCTCGGCGGTCAACGACATCAAAGAACCGATGTCCGGTACTTCATACTCGGGCATTTCCGAAAGCCATGCGTCCGGCAGCGAAGATCGCATCAGGCGAGAGCTCGGTTCCGACTCTCCCGGCACATTGATCAGAGGAATCCGACAGGAGATCGAGCGGCATGGCCTGTGCATTCTGCCGCCCGGCCTGGGGATCGAGTTTGACGTCGATCTGAGCGACCAGTTGGTCAAGGATGAGACTCACGGAGCCATCGCCAAGCGACTCAATCACCACTATGCGCGCAAGCTGGAACAGGCGGGCTGGTACATCAGCGGGTCCAGGTCGGGCGGGACGAGCCCCGGGGCGCTGACCTGCACTTACCTATGGACCGACATGGGCAAGGGTTCTCATGTTTACACCGGCAACGCGATGACCCTTGAGAGCTCGATGCGCGATCCCGACGATTACCGCAGGGGCTTCTTCCACGTCCTGATCTCCGTCCGCATCGACACGGACGTCAACCGAGCCCACGTTTCGATCAACTACTGGGGCAGAATCGGCTGAAAAAGGCGAGCGGTTCATCAGCCTAACAGTCTAACAGCCTAGAGGTCTAACAGCCTCCTCCTACGCCTCGATCTTCGTCCCCAGCACCTCCAGGAACTTGGCCAGCCATGCCGGGTGCGCCGGCCAGGCGGGGGCAGTGACCAGGTTGCCGCAGACGTGGGCTTGATCGATGCCGATTTCGACGTAGGTGCCGCCGGCGCCGGCGATGTCAGGCCCCACGGCCGGGTACGCACTGCAATTCTTGCCCTTCAGGGCCCCCGCGGCAGCCAGAAGCTGCGGGCCATGGCATAGCGAGGCGATGGGTTTCTTCGTCCGCACGAAATGCTGGACGATCTTGATCACCTGCTCGTTGAGCCGCAGGTATTCCGGAGCCCGCCCGCCGGGGATGACCAGCGCGTGGTAATCATCCGGCGACAGCCCGGCGAACGTCGCGTTCAGCGAGAAGTTGTGCCCGGGCTTCTCGCTGTAGGTCTGATCGCCTTCGAAATCGTGGATGGCCGTCCGCACCTTCTCACCCGCCTTCTTGCCCGGGCAGACCGCGTGTACCGTGTGCCCGACCATCTGCAGGGCCTGGAAGGGCACCATCACCTCGTAGTCCTCGACGAAATCGCCGACGATCATCAGGATCTTCTTCGCGCTCATCGTTGCTTGCCTCCGCCAAAGACACTGTACGGACCACCGGGTCCATGTCATCCCGCTGTCCTGTCATAGCACAGCGAGGCTATCGCCGCCAGTCTGCTTGCCGCGCTCGTCGAAAATGATAGACTGCCTCACTGACCTCATAGCCTGGAGACGACACATGAGAATCATGCAATTGATCACGCTCTGCCTGGCACTGGTGTCAACGAGTGCCGCCGCCGATCGCCCGAACATCATCTTCATCCTCGCCGACGATCTGGGCTATGGCGACCTGGGTTGTTACGGCCAGAAGCAGATCCGGACGCCGAACATCGATCGCCTGGCGGCCGAAGGCTCGCGATTCACCGACTTCTACTCGGGTTGCACCGTTTGCGCTCCGGCCCGATCGACTCTGATGACGGGGCAGCACACCGGCCACACCTGGGTCCGCGGCAACGCGGGCAAGGACGGCAAGCGGGTTCCGCTGCGGCCCGAGGACGTGACCGTCGCGGAAGTACTCAAACAGGCCGGATACGTCACCGGCATCGTCGGGAAATGGGGTCTCGGCGAGCCTGACACCACCGGCATCCCTAACCGTCAGGGATTCGACTTCTGGTTCGGTTACCTCAATCAGACCCATGCCCACAGCTACTATCCGGACTACCTGTGGAAGAACCAGGAGAAGGTCGTTCTGTCCGGCAACGCCGACGGCAAGCGTGAACAGTATTCTCACGATCTGATGACCCAGGAAGCCTTGGGCTTTGTCGAACAGAACAAGGATAGGATGTTCTTTCTCTACCTCGCCTACACCATCCCGCACGCCAAGCTCGAAGTGCCCAGCGATGCTCCCTACTCGGACGAGGACTGGCCTCAGCCCGAGAAGAACTACGCCGCCATGATCACACGAATGGATGCCGACGTCGGCAAGCTGATGGAGCGGCTCAAGGATCTCGGACTTGATGGCAAGACGTTGGTTTTCTTCACCAGCGACAACGGTCCCGCTTCCGAGGGCGGTGGCAAGGCGGAGTTCTTCCACAGCAGCGGGCCCCTGCGAGGAATGAAGCGCGACATGTATGAGGGCGGCATCCGCGTGCCGATGATCGCCCGTTGGTCGGGCCGGATTAAGGCAGGCGTCGTCAGCCGCCAGGTCTGGGCCATGTGGGATTTCCTGCCGACCGCCGCGGAACTGGCCGGTGCTCGCGTGCCGGCGAACATCGACGGCATCTCCATGGTCAATGCTCTGCTGGGCAAGCCGCAGAAAGACCACGAGCCTCTCTATTGGGAGTTCCACGAGAGAGGTTTTTCGCAGGCTGTTCGCACGGGCGACTGGAAGGCAATACGAAAGAACGGCGGCAAGCTGAGTCTGTACAACCTGAAGGAGGATCTCGGAGAGACTCGCGACCTCGCCGAGGCTCATCCCGATATCGTGGCCAGAATCGAGGCCTTTCTGAAAACCGCGAGGACCGAATCCGAGAATTGGCCCAGCAAGTAGCGCCGTGACGCGATCCGCTCACGGCCTGCCGGTCTCGCTGCAGGGCCCGCCTGCCGTCCTAGCGCGCATGTAAGCCCTTACTGCAAAACGACTTCCACTGTCTGATTGTGACCATCCCGCAGAATGGTCACCTTGACCGTTTGGCCCTTTTGACGTTTCTCGAGGGCATTGAGCAACTCGTCGATCGAGCCGACGGCCTGGCCGTCGATTTGCTCGATGATATCGCCCGGCACAATGTCGCCCTCGGGCGTCTGGCGAATCCCTCGCAGCCCGGCTGCCGCGGCTCCCGAGCCTTCTTCAACGTCTCCAACCATGACCCCTTTGGTGCCGAATCTTGCCACGAACTGCCTATTGACCCGCTCGTTCATCAGGTGGATGCCCAGTCGCGGCCGAAGAGTCCGCCCGTGGGCGATCAGTTGAGGGACCACTCGGTTGACGGTATCAACCGGAACCGCGAACCCGATGCCGGCACTGGAGCCCGATGGGCTGAAGATCGCCGTGTTCACGCCGATCAACCGGCCGGCGCTGTCCAACAGCGGCCCGCCCGAGTTGCCCGGATTGATCGCGGCGTCGGTCTGGATCACATCGTCGATGGTTCGCTGGGTCATTGATTGGATTGTCCGGCCGAGGGCGCTGACCACGCCGGTGGTGAGCGTGTGGTCAAGGCCGAAGGGGTTGCCGATGGCGAACACGGCTTGGCCGACCTGAAGATCGTGTGACGTGCCGATCGGAATCGCTGAAAGCTTGCCGGCCGGGACGTTGATCTTCAGAACCGCCACGTCCTTGTCCGGCTCAGCCCCCACCACGACTGCATCATAGCGGGATTGGTCGCTGAGCGTGACCCTCAGGGCGTTGGCGCCGTGGATGACGTGGTAGTTGGTAACGACGTGGCCGCTGTTGTCCCAGATGAACCCCGACCCGGCCCCCTGGGGAATCTCCATTACGTTCAACCGCCAGCGGTCTCGCCGCAGGGCCACGTTGGTGATGTTGACCACCGAAGGGGCGGACCTCTCGAACAGTTCGATCGTGGTCTTCTCAGCCTGCATCAGGTCGCCGCGAGGAGTCACGACTCGGGGATCAGCCGGGGGGCCGGCGGACCGGTCCAGGAATCGCACCAGCATGAGCCCGCAGAGAACGCCCAGGACGATGGCAATGGCGATGCGTCCAAGAGACCTTCTCGGGCGGGTAGGGCAGGTTTGCAGCGGCGGGATGGTTTCATACATGCCTGGCTTCCCTCGGCGGTTGGTCGTGTCACCTGGCTTGTCGACCCGAGATTGTACCCTCGGTCTTCGGCTCTCCCAACGGGTCCGCCTGGCTTTGCGGGATCGCCTGATTCAGCTACCTTATCGGTGTGTCCAAGGAGCCCAAAACAAAGCCTGATGGCCCGTCCAGTCCTGCCGCCGCGCCGCGTGCCCTGTCG
>CAZTQK010000309.1:0-7675 GCA_964615635.1 uncultured Planctomycetales bacterium | reverse complement strand
TGGCAGCCCGAGAGGGTGTCTCTGTGCGCTCGGGTTGCGGAGGGCTGCAAGGCGAGGGATCCGCCCGAGAATCCGAGTTGAGACTCCGGGGCAGACCACTCGTACGGCAGGCGAGGTCGAGAAAGAAGTGCGAGCTCACCCAGAGATGCGTCAGTCGCTACAGAGACGGCTCTGACCATCACGCCAAGCCGAAGCTGTCTTCCATGCCGGAGTGGCAATCCAACCACAAGGTTCTGGCCGCTGCCTGATCGGAGGCTCCCGGGCAGCGTCCTCTTGCGGTCTGGCTCTCGAAGAAACGCGTAGGAGCCACAACAGGACACACGAAAGGCAGGCAGGGGCGCCACGGCAAGTGCATATGAGCACCAGCGCCGCGCCTGCCCAGACGAGGGGCTGCACAAGTCAAGTATGAAGAAACTCACGATAATGCTGGCAAGCTTTGTTGCATCGACGATCTGGCTGCCCGGTCAGTCTTTGGGGAGAACCATCTTCGCCAGTTGGGACGCGGTTGTTGATCAACTGACCTTGACCGATGAGGGGCCGTACACTCACGTTCAGCTCGAAGGCGCGGTTGCGACCGGGCAGGCACCGGGTTTTCCGAATCTGCCGAGCCGCCTAGTGTATCTGGTCATCCCGCCGGGCGCGGTTGTCACCGATCTTCAGGTAACAGCGACCGAAAGCCCGGTAGCTGCGGGCATCGTGGTTTACCCCGCTCAGCCGGATCAGACACCAGATGAACTGCCCGCCAGATTCATTAAACCGAACGACGCCGTATTCGAGACGAACACGGTGTTCCCAGCCCAGACCGGCAATCTCGTCGGCACCAGCCGCCTGGGGGGCTATCAGTTGGCCGTTGTTCATCTCAACCCCGTCCGATATGACGCAGGCCGCCTGGAGTTGTTGCTGGCCACTTCGATCACGGCAACATTGAGCTACGAGGAAGGAATTGTGTCAACGGACACCATGGTTCCGATGACGGACACGGCCAGGCAACGCGTTCTCGATCTCGTGTCCAATCCACAAGATGTCGAACGGTTCGCGCCCTTGCACCGGCAGGAAGGCGCCCAACCGGCCGGCGCAACAAACGCACCGTCGATCATCACTGCAGGCGACAGCACGGCTATCTATCTCCTGATTACCACCAACGCCCTTGCCGCGGCCTTCCAGCCGCTGGTCGATCGGCGGACCCTGCAGGGCAAGACCGGTCAGCTCGTTACGATCGAGACGATTCAGGCCGCTTTCACGGGCGTCGACTTGCCGGACAAGATTCGCAACTGCGTCAAGCAGTACTATGAGAATCATGGGACAGTGTGGGTGGCGTTGGGCGGCACGGAGAGCGTGGTGCCGCCCCGCTACGTCGAGGGGAATATCCCCGTTGATTTGTACTACGGGTGCTTGGACGGGGATTGGAATGCCGACGGTGATAGCATCTATGGTGAGGCTCAGGTGGATAACACCGATTTGACACCCGAGGTCTGGGTTGGCCGCATCCCGGTGCAAACGTCCGCGCAGGCAACGGCCTATGTGAACAAGGTCGGCCAGTTTGAGAACGCCCCGGCCAGCGGTTTCTCCGGAACCATGCTGATCAGCAGCAACCTGACTTGGTTCATGTCCGGCCTGGCCCGACCCGTTGGCTACGACGACCACGATCCCGTGGCCGAGAGCGAAGCTCCGATGCGTAACCTCTACCGCAACGTGATCCACCCCTATTGGCAGGCCATGCCGCTCGACCTGCTGTTCACGACCTACTCGACATGGGACACGACAACCTGCGGGGACTACAGCGTCACGCCGGAACACATGACAACTCGGCTCAACTGGGGCTATCACCATGTTTACCTGTGGGGCTCCAGCAACGGCGGCAGCAGCGCGGGGATCAGCGCGGCCATGGGGGCGGCGCTCACCAACGCCAGCCGGCCCAGCATCATGTACGTGACCGCCTCGTCGACTGCCGCCTACGACCAACAGGAACCCTGCATCAGCGAAGCCTTTATTCGAAACGCAAACGGCGGAGCGGTCGCGTATCTTGGAGCCACCCGAAGCGCGGCCAGCACCGACTACCACGCCACCCTCTTCTTCAAGGAAGTCTTCCAGAACGGGCTGCCGACGGTGGGCGAGGCGTTCGGAACGGCGATGATGAAGGAGGCCCCCTATCGAATCTACAGGGACAACTGGCGATCGTGGTATTTGGCTCTGTGCCTTCACGGCGATCCGGCGATTTCGTTCAAGGGGGCCGAGACGGGCAAGCACCTTCAGATCATCTCCCCGAACGGCTGCGAGGTTCTTCCCGACAACGGCGACATGGTCATTCGCTGGAACGCCTCCGGCACGGGCTTCTCCGCCAACGAGAAGATCAAGCTGCAATACTCCGCCGACAGCGGCGCAACTTGGCTACCTGTGCCCGATGCGCAGGAGCGACAGTTCAATAGTCGCATGTTCATCTGGGAAGGCCACAGGCTGCCGGCGGGCACTCACTATCGCGTTCGCGCGGCGAGCCTCTTGAGCCCGACCGTGTACGACTTGTCCGACCGCGACTTCACGATTGGACCTCTTTACATCCTGACCGTGCAGTCGACACCAAACACGAATCTGTTTGTGAGCGGAACGCACCCCAACTACACCAACTACACGTACACCATGCTGCTGGGTCGCTCCATCCAACTGACGGCTCCGGCGTTGAGCGGCTACAACTTCAGCCGCTGGGCGGGCGCCAACGGCAACACGTTGACCTACAACTCCACTCTGAGCTTCACGTGTCAAGGCAACAAGACCGCAACAGCCGAGTACGTCCAGCCCGTCGGGTCCCGCAACTACTACGTCAACGATGAAATCCCGGAGGACGGTTTCGCGCCGGGCAGCGACGACAACGATGGACTCAGCCCCTTGAGACCGCTGCGGCGCATCCAGCAGGTGTGCGACCGTTACGTTGACGTAGCGACGATCTATGTCTCCGCAGGTACCTTCGGGGAGAACCTTCAAATCAGCCGCAACTACCCGAACCTGGTCATCGAGGGCGCATACGGCGGCCGGACAATCATCGACGGCAAGTCCGTCGGCCGCTGCCTGACGCTGACCGGTGGCGGGTCCTGCACGCTACGCGGGTTGACCCTGCGGAACGGCTGGTCCGACACCGGCGGGGCGATCCGGACCTCCACTTGCGCGCTGCAATTGAGTCGATGCGAGGTCATTTCGAACACCGCGACTAACTCGGGCGGCGCGATCCATGTCGGGAGCGTCGGTCTGAACGTCAGCAACTCGACCATCGCAGGCAACTCCGCCCCGCTCGGCGCAGGCATTGATGCCTACAACTCGCCTGTGTTCATCACGAACAGTCTCCTTCACGGCAACTCGGCGAGTGCGGTGGGTGGAGCGGCTTCGGCGCGAGGTAGTTCCTCTATGACGGTTCGCGGCTGCACGCTGGCTGAGAACACCGCTACGCAGAGGGCTGGCGGCCTGATGGTTTCCGACACTGGCGTCGCGGAAACCGGAAACAGCATTCTTTGGCTGAATCATGCCCCAAGCGGGCCACAGGTGTATCTCGGGGGCTCTGCACGGCTCACCACCGCCTACTGCAATATCGAGGGCGGTTTGCAGCAGGTGGGCAAAGACCCACAAACGACGCTGAGCTGGTTGGATGGCAATACCTCGGTCGACCCTGTCTTCATCATGCCCGCGGGACCGGACGGCGATCCTGTCACCTGGATGGATAACGATTTTCATATCTCCGTCCGGTCTCCCTGCCGGGACGCGGGCGACCCGCAGTTCGCGGCAGGTTTCTTCGAGACCGACATCGACGGGCAACCGAGGATTCAATCCGGGCTCGTGGATATGGGAGCGGATGAGACCTCGCGGCTTGCCGATCTCAACGATGACGGCGACGTGGATTGGAGCGATCAAGTCAAGTTTGAAGGTTGCGCCACCGGGCCCGGCATACCCTACAGCCGGTTCTTGTTGCCCGCGGCCTGCGCCTTGACAGTCGACGCACAGGACTTGATCGGCGCGGACACGGATGGTGACGGGGACGTGGACCAAGCCGATTTCGCGGTCCTGTTGGCAGCCCTCACCGGCCCCATGGTTCGACCCGATCTTGATCGCGATTTCGACGTTGACTACAACGACATCCAGATCATGGCCACCTGCCTGACGGGAAGTCAGACTCTGCAGAACAACCCAAGCTGCCAGGCTGCCGATCTGGATGATGACGGCGACGTCGACCAGAACGATTTCGGATCGCTGCAAAGGTGCCTGAGCGGTGATGGCGTCCTGGCCGACCCCCAATGTACACGGTGAGCACACTCGTCGGCTCATCAACCGATCTAACCTGAGCACCTGCTCTTGTGTCATCATCCTGCGAAGACGCATTCGCATGGCGGTTGCCACGGATAGCGGCAAGAGGTTACGATATCGCCGGTTGCGTCGACAAGACGTACAAACGGCGGCGTGTCATCATCAATGGGCACGAGGCAATCGGGCTCTAACCGGACCGCAATCGCTCTGCTGTGATTTGACCAGGCCGCGAGGAATCGATACATGCCGACGGAAAGACTGCAGAAGGTGCTCGCGGCGACGGGGCTGGCTTCGCGGAGAGAGTGCGAACAGATCATTCTGGACGGCCGTGTCGCGGTCAATGGTCGTAAGGTGCATTCCCTGCCGGTGCTGGTCGATCCCGAAATCGACAGAATCGCCGTTGACGGGCACCTTCTTCGCGCCGAGCGCAAGGTCTACTTCCTGCTGCACAAACCCAAAGGGGTGCATTGCACGAACTTCGACCCCGATGGGCGACCCCGAGCCGTCGATCTTCTGGGGGGCGTGCGCGAACGCCTGTTTCCGGTCGGACGGTTGGATGCCGACACGACGGGCCTGCTGCTGATGACGAATGACGGCGAACTGGCCCAGCAGTTGACGCACCCTCGCCACAGTATACCCAGGACCTACCGTGCCCATGTCAATGGACTGGTCACCACGGAGCAACTGGAGGCCCTGCGAAAAGGGATCTGGCTGGCGGAGGGCAAAACGCGGGTGTCCGAGGCAACCATCATCCACGCGGCCCGCGATCAGAGCGTGGTCGAGATCACGCTGCGCGAGGGCAGAAACCGCGAGGTCCGCCGTGTGCTGGCCAAGGTCGGCCACGCGGTCCGCAGACTGATCCGAATCCGGATCGGACCGTTGTCGCTGCGCGGGCTTGGGCCGGGAGAGTTCCGGCCGTTGAGTTCCTCGGAAGTCCGGCTTCTCAAGAAGTACAAACCGCGTCCGGAACGTATGGTGAAAGGCAAGCCAGTAACGGCCGGCAAGAGTGGATCGAAATCGCGGAAGTCCGGACAGCGACCGGGCAGCCGTGGTCCGGAGCGAAAGACGTCTCGGCGACACTCGAAAGACTGATGCCCCTTCGCCCAATCGTCGCAGGCAAGAGAAACCAGTGACCACAAGGCCCAAAGAGGTTCACGACGTGAGCGAACAAATCAGCAGACGCAAGCTCCTGAAGCACGGTGCGGCGGCAGTCGCGTCAGCAGCGATGCTGCCGGGTTGCATGCACACGGCAAGGATCACCCTGTCCGGCAGCCATCCGGCGACGGCACCCAGCCGCCCGGATTCGTCGGACAAGGTCGTCCTGGGCCTGTTTCCGCGAGATGGCGATCTGAGCCCGCAGATGGCAGTCCGCGACGTCTGCCGGCAACTGGACTGGTCGTGGCTTCGGCGCGGCGATTCGGTCTTCGTGAAGCTGTCGTCAAACTCGGCGCATCGGCACCCGGGCACAACCTCTCCGAACGCCGTGAGAGGAATCGTGGCGGAATTGCTGGACCGTGGGGCCGGGCGCGTGCTGGTCGGCGATCAGGGCGGCGTGGAATACGTCCGGCTGGCCAAGGGGGATAAGCGGCACGGCTCGACGGAAAACCTGACGCGGAAAAACGGGCTGCACGAAGCCATCGTGGATTCGGGCGCCCGGCCGTGCTTCTTCGACGACTATGGCTACGAGGCAGGGTATTTCGAGGCTTCCTTGCCGTTCAGCGACTCGCACTGGCGGGAGCGGCCGTATGTCGCCAGGGTCATCCGCGAAGTCGACCACATCATCTACCTGCCGCGACTCAGTTCGCACGTTCTGGCTGGCTACACGCACGGCCACAAGATCGCGGTGGGCTGGCTGCGCGACGACAGTCGATTCCAGATGCACTTCGAGGCCGGCAGCTTTCACGAGAAATACGTCGAGGTCAACTACATTCCGGACATCCGCAGTCGCCTGCGAATGGTCATCACCCTGGCCGAGCAAGTGCTGTTGAACGTCGGTCCGCACGTTGGCACCATCGCCACGCCCGACTCCTGGCTCGTCATCGCCTCGTCGCACCTGGCCAACCACGACGCCTTGTCGGTGGCGGTATTGGCTTACGTTGACGGCAAGACGCCGGACGGGTTGCATTTCATCCCCCCGGCCTACGGGGCGTTGTCAAATAGTGCCAACTGGACATTCCTCTCTCAACTAGTGCCAGTGCAGACGGGCATCCCCTGGGGCAAACCGCTTATGCTGAGCTATCAGAAGCTCCGAACCCACCGCTACCAGACCGGCATTGCGTCCGACCTGGCCCTGACAAGGGCGTACCAGATCCTCGGCGGCGAGCCGAAGGCCATCCAGGTCCACACGGCCGGACAGGCGCCCGACGCGGAGTTCCGCACGTTCCTCAAGGCCTATGGGGGCGGCGTGCTGAAAGTGTGAGGTGCGCGATGAGTGAATCGCCTTCAAGTTCGCCGCGGCAACAAAACGTAATCAGTAACCCGTTTCAACCTCGCTTGCGAACCGTCCGTTGGCTGATGGTCGCAACATTATTGTTGGCCGGCCTGAGCCTCTTGACCGCGTTCCCCCTCATGAACACCGGGGCTTGCATGTCATGGCCTTTGGCGCTGGCGGCGGCAGGCATGTGTTTCGCAGCTTTCGTGAGAGCGCCAGCGCCGCCGGCTGAGCAGTTCACAAGGACTGCAAGAGGCGGAGTGGGCCTGCTATTGGCGACCTGCTTTGTGATGGTGATAGGAAGTACATGCCTAAACATGGTGGTTTTCCGTGTAACACGTGATGCATCCAAAAGCACAATACCCGCCGCGAATCTGATGGCACTTGGCCTGTTGGTGGAGCAACACGCGGAGACGCACGCGGCGTACCCACCTTCACTGGAGTCCATCATCAGCGAATACTCGATGTCGCCGAAGACGCTGCTCTCTCCTTTCGACCCCGATGATCCCCACGACGTACCGGGCGACAGGCTCACCTACTCTTCTTACGTTTACAGGCCCGGCAACGGTAAGCCTGCGCCGGACCCGGATATCGTCATCGCATACGAACGAGAACCATTCACGACCTGTGAGCCGCGAATCCTGGCGCCGAAGGAGCGGTGGGTCCTGTTCGGTGACGGGCAAGTCAGGCATCTGACCGACGCCGAGTTCGCCGAGGCGATGTGGAGGGATGAGGAACGTCGGCGAGAGTTGGGTTGGTCTACCTCGACGGGGCCGGCAGCGTCCTCGCCAGCCCAGCCAGAGATGCGACTTTGATCGCCGCTCTCCCATCTGCAGGAAGCAGGTTGGGTACCCCGCGCATCCGGTCTTTTCGTCCCGCAGGGACGGCATGAGAATAGCCCAGCAATTCAGGGCCTGTCGATTTAATCGCAACCAAGAGGCAGGTGTGGGGCATCCCTTC
>CAZTQK010000308.1:0-7683 GCA_964615635.1 uncultured Planctomycetales bacterium | reverse complement strand
ACCGCATCCTCGTCCTGGCCTCCGTCACCTTCGTCGTCGGCAGCCTCATCAACCGATGATAATGGGACAAGGGTCAACTGAAAGACGTACATCTCGCGAGTCTCACCTTCAAAGGGCGAATCCAAACGATTCGGACGCGGCAGTCGAAGCGCCAAGACATCTCTGGCTCTGTCGGCCTTCGGATTTCGTCATTCGGGTTTCATTGGTCATTCGGACGTCGTCATTCGTCATTTCTCACCCCCGCTCCTGAAAACGCCTCCCGGGATGCCACTGCGAGATTGGCCGACGAGGGCGTCGGCCCCACAGAGCGGGACCCTACGGGGCGGGCGATCAGCCAACGAGTGCCTTGCACTCCTCCACCGGGATGCGCATGTCCAGGGGTGTGCCGTAGTCGCGGTGATCGAGGAATTCACCGGCCCCACCGGCCGCCCTGCCCAAGGCAAAGCCCAGGAACGCCAGATCCGCGGCCCGTTCGAAGGTCATGCTGCGATCGCGTAGCCTGGGCCAGGCGATGCCCAGCCAAATCGTGGCAATGGCCGCGTCCACGTTGACCGCCCAGACCTTCTTGGCCACACCGATGTCACGCAGCGACTGGGCCAACTCGTGGTAGAAGTGCAGAAACACGTTGTAGATCCCCTGTGACTCCATGTAGGCCGCGACAGCCCGTTCGCGAGGATCGTAGTTGACGTCCTGGTCGGCGAACACGGGATGCCCCAGACAAGGGATGCGGGCATAGTCAACGCCGGCGTCCTTGGCAGCATTCTTACGCTGTTTGAATGCCTGGGCCGCCTGGTGGGCCATCGCCTTGATGTCCAGGCCATGATTGGGATCGTAAGGGTCCCTGAGAGTCGTATCCCGGAAGATGTCGGCGAGAAACTTCACTGCCTCCCGCCCGTTGCCGCCGTGTGAATCCCCGACAGTAGCCAGTGTCGCGATCATCGCCGTGTGCGGCGAGTTGCCGGCCGACGCCGAAAGCTTGGCCGCCTGTGCCGACAGCGTCCCCGGACCGTTCGTCAGAGCCGCGATGAGGCTCATTTCCACCAGCTTCGGTTCGAACGGGCGTGAAGGCTCGTCACCGGTCCAGTAGAGAATCAGCGCCTCCCCGAACGACCGCTGTCGCATCAGTTCCGTCACGTCCAGACCGTAAATCCGCGTGACTCGCCCATCATTGGAGGAGGCGTGAGACTGGTTCCGCATGGGTCGCCGGGTCATGGACGTGCCCAGCCCGGATTGCGTCAGCCTGGCAAACTGCGCCCCCCAAGGCTCGGGAATCGTGCCGGGCGTCGGCATCAGCGCCGCGGGGATTCGCTTGCTCAGGTCGCCGACGTTGACGAGCCAGGGATTCAGTTTCATCTCGCTCCGAGGCGGGAAATCGCGTTCGATGCCCAGCGCCCGGTATACGAGCTGGACGGCCGCGGGTATGTCATGCAGGCTGCGCACGCGAATGCCCCGGCTGAGCCCGCTGGGCAACTCCTCGCGCTTGATGTAACGCAGCTCAAAGCCAAACGGTCCAACTCCAAAATACCTGTCAAACTCGGCGGCCTTGGCCGAGGCGCTGGTGCCGCCGCCCTCGACCACCGAACCGGCGTGACCCAGCGACACCGATCGCTTCTCGGCCACTCGACCGGCCACATAGACCACCATCGGCTTGGTGAATTGCCCCGATTCTGCCAGCGCAATCGCCTCTCGCTCGTAGAGGCCTCCCGGCTCGACGTACAGCGCCACCAACTTGGTACGTTCATCCATCTGGGCAAGCCGCAGCATCTCCACCAGCGGCGTCAGGATGAGCACATCCTTGCCCGTGGAAACGCCGAACGACGTCCCAATGCCCACCGAAGCCAGGTACGACGCGATCGTGTTAACCATATTGCCGGAGTTGGAGATGATCGCGGCACTGCCGGGTACAAAACTCTCGTCCGGCTCATCTCCGCCGACGGCCCCCGCGCGCACTCGATCGTGTGTGTTGATCACGCCAAGGGTGTTGCAGCCCACAACGTCAATGCCCGCGTCCTTGGCCAGGTTGTGGATCTTCGCCGAGACCTCCACCGCCACATGCTCGGTAATGATGAAAATGGTCTCGACGCACTGCGACCCGTAGTTGAGCGTCTCCTTGACGTCCCCGTAGACCGCCGTCGGCGGCGAATACACGATCACCTTGTTGGGCCGCTTCTCGGGAGGCAGCTCCTGCATCAACGTGGCGCAATCGGCGAACACGGGAATATCGTCTCCCTTGGAGCAGCGAACCGTCTCACCGCCCCGGCCCAGCGCCCAGCCGCCGACGATGTTGTTGCAGTACGCCTGAGAGGCGACGCACACTTTTGAGGCCTCACGGCCGGTCACGTTACTGACCGCGATTCGATCGCCCTTCTTCAGAAGATCCGCTAGGGTCTTGGCTCGCATGACACACACCTGCTAGATAACACTGGCCAGCTTCGCGGCATATTCGGCCACGAGCGTCAGTGGCGTATCCGGACCGAAGATCACGTAGGGCAAACGCAGTTCCTCGAGGGCACGTTGCATGGCCAGGAAGCCTTGCACCATCCTGGGCCCGCCCCGGCCGATCACCACCGGAATGCTGATCGGTCCGTTGCCGGCCACGTAACTGCGCAGCGCGTCGGCCATGGCCTGAAAGGTGACATCAATGAGCGTGTTGTTCGCCTTCCCGCCAAGGATCAGCAACAACCGAGCATCGCGCAGCTTGTGCCGAAAACACCGCTCGGCCGTGCCGTACATCCGTTCATAAGTAGGGTTGCCGCCGAAATCCGACAGAAAGATGGGCTCGCCCCCGTGCTCCTCCAGCGTCTCGATGATAATCGTGCTCGCCCCTCCGCCGAACAGGATCGGAAGAACCTTCTTGCCGCCCAGTTCCGCCACGTGTGCCTGGCCTTGGTGACTGGAGGCGGACCATTCGGCCATCTCCTCCTCGAACTCAGTCCTGCCCTCGGGATACTCCGGCACAATCAACTCGTATTCGCCGAATTTGTAGTTGGCATCATCGAAGATGCCCTTGAAATCGCAGGCGAAGACCTGTTTGTCGGGCGTCACCCGCCAGGGGTTGATCTCAGCCATGCGCATGCCGGTCGCGATGAACAGGTCCCAGAAATTGACGAACGTCCGGGCCAGCAGACTCACATATTGCCCCGGACAGTCCAGTTCCTCGAGCATGGCCGACGCCTGGTACGCGTTGAGCCCCTCGAAAACGTCAATGGGAATCGTCTTCTTTCGGGACTCGCCGATCCCCTCGACATCCACACCGCCTTCCATCGCCAGCGTGAACGCGGGCGAGAGAAAGTGTGAATCGTAGGTAATGGCCGTGTAGAGCTCCTTTTCCGCCGGTACGTGCTGCACCATGTAGGAGGTCCGGGCGATCTTGCCGTTGATCTCCACGGCCGCGGCGGCCTTGAGCTTCTTCATCGCGTCCCGGGGATCGGTCACCGTGAACACGCCGCCCGACTTGCCCCGGTACCCCGACAAGATGTCAGGCTTGACGATGCCCTTGCCGCCCCATCGAGCCAGCGCGTCGCGCACCTGCGAGAGCGTCGCATCAGCCGTGAGATGGTCGGGTACGGGAATGTCGAACTTGTGTGCCAGATGTCGCAGGAAAGTCAGCTCGCTGACCTGGAGCCCCTTCGCCTTCTCCGTTGCCATACTAACACTGCCTCCTCGAGAACCCTGTCTATTCTGTGGAACGGCATCTGGAAATGAGGTGCTGCCTGTCCAGGGTCTCTCGCTTGCCCTTCGGCCTACGGCCGTCCAGGGCTCACAGCCCCTGATTGTATCTCGCCTCCGGGCGCTCACAAGCCCGCCGTGTCACCCTCCACAGTGGCGGATCAGTGACGCTCTGGGCGGCTCTTTCAGAAGCCCGAGCGTACCTGTCCGCCGTAGCCTTGACGAAGGCGGAAGCGAGGGTCCAGATCACAAAGCGGCCACACTAGAATGAGGACGCTCCCTTACGGTCGCCACTGCGAGCCAAGGTCGCGGTTCTGAGAGAGCCCCCTTACAGAACTGCGGCGTTTCCCCGCCGATTCTGTCACGGACCCCTCAGTGGCGGCGATGGCTCCCCAGGAACCACCCGGTCTCTGCCACGTCGGCCTCGAACGCACCGAAGTGCCTGTCAAATCGAAGCCTAGCCCGGCGAGCCGGCGGCGAGCCGGACAACCGCAGCCCCCCGTTGCGGCAGATCAGGACTGTGATCGCCTCTTGCGGCCGAGCGAAGACCGTTGGACTCGAGAGCGACCAGATCCACGCCTACGGGACCGACTGGCGGCTCAAGCGGTGCAAAGGCTCAATGCGGGCCACCATCGAACCGGCACCGGACCCGGGATGACCCCGGGAGCAGGATTTGGAACACGGAGGAAACGGCTGTCATCTCGGTCGACGCTGACCGGCCCGTGCGGAGCCCGCGGGACGCGGCGATTTGCCTCTTGTCTTCTTGGGGTCTTGGCGCCTTCGCGCCTTGGCGGTTCAAAACGCTGGTTGAATCAGGCCTGCCGCTTCGGCACGATCTTCTCCCCGCACTCCGGGCACACACCGCTCACGTTTCCGGTGAGGTTATATCCGCACTTTGCGCAAGCCGGATAGCTGCAGGGACGCGACCGCCATCGTCTCCAGCTCCGAAGCAGCGGGTAGGCCGAAAGCATCACGCCAATCAGCCAATGAGGTACGAAGAACACCCGCGTTGCCTGGGCACCAGAACTCTGATAAGCATACCCGACCCCCAGGAGTCGCCAGCCGAACCCGTTGCGGATTCTCGCATCAACCCAGAAGTTGTCGCCAGACACTTTTTCGCTATGACAAGAAATCCGTGGCAGCCGGGTGTCGGGCAATCCCGGCGGAGAGACAAACAGCGCGAGACATACCTGACCGGGCTCCGACGCCAGAGAGACCATGCGGCCGGCCGCGCCGATCGAAACCTCGTCCCAATGAGATCCACTCCTGAACCATTCCAATGCGACCAGCATTGCGGTGAGCAGGAGAAGAACGCTCAGGACTCTGCAAAACGTGTTTCTCATGCACGGAGCACCGCCTCCCGGATATGCTACCATGCGCACAAGACGAGACAACACACGGTCGCGCCAGGCTGCTCAGGCCGTCGTTGGATTTGCGAGGGCCATCCCATATCCTCTCCCCGCACTCCGGGCACACGCCGCTGACGTTACCGGTCAGGTTGTAGCCGCAGTTCTGGCAGTGGCCCGGAGAGATGTGGTGGCGGTTACGCTGGAACAGATAGACTGTGGGAGACGCGAAAACCAGGAACGGTATCCACAGAGGAATGGAGATCCACCAGCCCATACCTCTGGTCGCAGGACCATAAGCCGGCAGCCATCGGGTAGCTCGCACGGGATTAGCAAAGCTCACACCGGGAAGCAGGAAAGGATCGAACTCCGGGACATAGCCGACATGGCCGAGCATCAGGCGACCCCTGCCGAGGGAGTAGAGCCAATGCCAGAAGTGGCCGTCCGAGGCGACCCTGGGCCGGGTGACGTGGCCTAACGTGGCCGGAATCGGGATCGCCCACCCCAGGAAGAGGGTCAGCGAGAAAGCCAGTCCCGCCCACTTGAGTATCTGCCATATCCTTCCTGGGCGTTTCATATCCTCTCCCCGCACTCCGGGCAGCGCGGCTCGGTCAGTCCGCGCAAGATATGGTTGCACTTGCGGCAGAGTATCTCCCCACTTGGTTTCTTCGTCGAACGCGGGATAAGAGACAGAAGCCCGTACGTCATCATCGTGATTAACGGACCAGCTGATTGGGAGTAGTACTCCCCCAGATTCCAAGCCTGACCAGCTGTAATTACCCTGCGGGCCAGTAGTTCCTGCGCTATCCCTCTGCCGACTTGGTAGCGCAGCCATGACAGATGATGTGTAGCCACGATGCCGACCACAACTGCAAGTAGTGCTCGCCAGAACCAGTGCAGCCTTGCCACACGTCACCTGTCCTTTCCGGGCTCAGCCATCCGTATCGGCCTCCCGCACTCCGGGCACACACCGCTGACGTTGCCGGTGAGGTTGTAGCCACATTTCAAGCATAGCCCCTTCTTGTGGCGGCGGTGGCGACGATAGGGCCCGCGGATAATGACTAGGGCTGGATAGACAGGCAGGACAATCAGTGGAATCCAGATCGGACAACACAGGAAGCTCAGTCTGTAGGAGACTTTCCGCGTCCCCCTGAACGTCCCGCTATCCCAGATTGCCCAGCTGCGTTCAACTGGTTTCAAGAAGTAGAGCATGAGAAGCGAGTCCCTCTCGCTACTCCTCGCTTGGTAGTCCTTCACTGTGTCTCCCGACTCTTCAGTGACGGCGCCCTTCCGGATCAGATCAAGGCTTCTGTACAGCTGGTCTATGTACTCTTGTTCGCTCTTTGCGGCGCGAAGAAGCTCAGTCCTGTCTGAGTAGGATGACTCGGAGGTAATTTCGAGCAGTTCGTCTACCAGAGCGACCCTCACCAAGCTATCCTCGAATACCCATTGCCGCATGAATAGCAACGGAACTCGACTGAATGCAGCATAAACAAGAATGCTCATTAGCAGGATCGCCGTGCAGGTGCAGACGGCAAGAGTCATCCAACGCATGATTCGAACCAATGCCCGTATCGGTCTCATCTCGGCTCGCCGCTCTCCCGGTGCCTCTCCAGAAACTCATCCACCTCCTCATGAGCCATCTGGCGAGCAGTGCGGTATTCTTCCTCCAGGGCGGGGTCGGGAATCAGGGGCACGTGCTCTTCATATCGCGTGTACTTGTGCCGGATGCAGGCCCGGACGGCGAGGGCCGCCTTGGCGGCCAGGTCGAGCTTCTGCGTCCGCCCCACACGGCCACTGTACTTCTCGCAGGCGCGGGCCGCGGTCTCGCGGGCGATCTCGGCCGAAAGCTTCGCGTGCTTCTTGCTGAAGGCAAGGAATTCCAGGCAGGCTCGCTCGAACTCGCGCCGATAGCGGTCCTCGGCCTTTTCACGGACAACGGCTGCCTTGGCCTGCTTCTCCTTGCGAACAGCCTCGGTCTGCTCGGCGGCCGCCACGGCCTCGCGGATGGTCGCCGACGGAGCGTAAATGCCCAGTTTTTGTCGATAGCGCTTCTTGCGGTTGAACTTGCCCCTCAGTGCCCAGTGAGGCCCCCGCTTGACGAAGCGGGTGATGAAGGCATCGCCGGGAGGAAGGTACTCCCAATCCTTCGGCACCCACATCAGGCCATACTCCGCGTTCCACACGTCGCCCTTCTCGGACTCCTCCGGCCGAGTCTGATAGACCACCAGCGTGCGGGTCGCAGGATCAGCCGTGGGAGAGGGACTTGGCGCCTTGCTTTTGCCGGCCGCCGCGATTGAAGCTTGATTGTCCGACATGCACATGCGACATCTCCTCGGCACCCATGATACCATTTGAACGCAAGTCGCCTCCTGCAGGCAAGACCCCAGGCACGGGAGGGTGCGTGACACCGTAGGCGACCCGTTCAGAACCCCGAGCGTAACAGCTTTTTGCATCAAGGAGGCGAAGATGCGAGTAGGGCAGCTCACGTTGAGCCCCGTTTGACGGGGCTTTCCCGCCGAAGGCGGGCTGTAGGCCAGCCCCTTGTAGGGCTGGTTTCGGACGGGCGCTCGTTCTCTCGCTCATCCTCTTCTCTCAGCCGGCTTTAGCCGGCTCTGGAGTTTGGCATTTCCTCATCGTTTTACCCCTGATTTGGTTTCACTGATGA
>CAZTQK010000307.1:0-7725 GCA_964615635.1 uncultured Planctomycetales bacterium | reverse complement strand
CGACGGCCGTGAGTACCGCACGCCCATCTGCGAGGTCAAGAACCTCAACAGCTTCAAGGCCGTCCGTGACGCCATCGCCTACGAGATCGAGCGGCACATCAACGACTGGATGGCCGACCCGGGTTATGTCATCGGCACGAGCCCCAAGGAGAACCGCGGATGGGACGACGTCCGAGGCGTCACCGAGTTCCAGCGGGGCAAGGAAGAGGCCCACGACTACCGCTACTTCCCCGACCCCGATCTGGTGCCGGTCGTGGTGGACGACGAGTGGCTTGATCGCCTCGAAGCCAGTGTTGGCGAACTGCCCCTGGAGCGGCAAGCCCGGATGGAAAGCGAATACGGCCTGACCGCCGCCGATGCTGCGACCATTCTCAACGACAGGGCGACGGCCGATCTGTTCGAGGAGGCCGCCGGCTATGGACATCCGCCGACGCTTGGCAAGCAGTTCATCAGCTTCTGGTCGGCCAAAGCCAACGAGGGCAAGTGTACCATCGCCCAACTCGGCATTGACGCGGCCCGTCTTGGCGAGCTGTCGCGCATCACCGCCGAAGGGCTGGTCAGCGCCACTATTGCGGCGTCCATCGCCGGCAAGATGCTCGATAGCCCCGACATGCCCACGGCCATCGCCCAGCGTGAGGGCCTCATCCAGGTCCGCGACACCGGCCAGATGCAGGTCTGGGTCGACCAGGCATTCGCCGCCAACGAGAAGGCCGTCCAGGATGCTCTGGCCAACCCCAAGAAGAAACAGCAGGCCCGCGGGTTTCTCACCGGCCAGGTGATGAAGGTTTCCGGGGGGAAGGCGGATCCCAAGATGGTGGGGGAGTTGATTGACAAGAAGCTCGGGGGGATGAGTACGTAGGAAGCTCTTAGCTATCAGCTCGGGTGGCATGGCCACCGCCTTGCATGGCCATGAGGAACTGACCTCAAATGTCAGATTGTGGATTTCAGATCGCCGGATGCTCCCTTCCTCACCGTTGAGCCACGGAGCGCCCGGCCTTGTTATCCTTTCAGGGGAGAGTCTGCCATGTCCAACGCCGCAATTCGTGCGATCCTCACTGTAGCGTGTGTGGCCCTGGTCGGCTGCAGGAGCAACGAAAAGCACCAGACACGCTCGGCGACGGTTGTTCCACCGGCGGCAGACGCCCAGCCGGCGCAAGCGTCGAGGCGTGAGATACCTGATCAAGGCAAGGACTACACGCGACTTCTGTCCGAGGCCGAAGCCAAAATCAAGCAGATGCCGGACGACCCGATGCCATATTACCGACGATGCCAGTACCTGATGAGACTCAGGCAATACGAGGAGGGCTATCGAGCAGCCAGGACGGCTATGGGCAAGTTCACGGCCGCCCAGAACGAACTCAGTTGGATGCTCATCGATACGATGGACCTTGGTTCGTACCGCGTTGATGTTCATTTCAACATGGGCCCGGACGAGCGTCAGCCGCCGGAGATGGGCATGACCCGGCCACTCTCTTTTCGAGTCTGGACCAAGGCCCCCGACTCATCATTGGTCAGGAGCATCGATTACGAAGTGTCGTACTTCGACGGCGAACCGGCCACTGCCGCATTCGGCGAGAAGACTCCCCATATGCACCTGAACTATGGAATTGCGACCATCGAGATGACCTACCAGGAGATCCGTGAAGCCGCCAAGGGGCTCATTGCAGAGCTGGTCGGCATGGCCAAGTAGTCCGGTGACGCATTCCCTGCAGGGCGAGCAGGGCGTAAGATTCGTGCGGTTGCCGGTGCCGACCGTCGTCGGTACCTTCTGGGGACATGAAGAGACTCCCCCTCACCCCCCAGGTTCTCGTTGCCGCGTATGCCAACGGCATCTTTCCCATGGACGTGGAGGGTGAGATTCAGTGGTTCAGCCCTGACCCGCGGGCCATTATTCCGCTCGATGCCTTCCGCGCCTCGAAGACCTGCCTTCAGACATACCGTAGCGGCCGGTTCGAGATCCGCATCAACACTGCCTTTGAGGAGGTTATGCGGGGCTGCTCGGACCGCCGCGAGGGCACCTGGATTTCTGAGGAGATCGTGCGGGCCTATTGCCGCCTTCACGAACTGGGGCTGGCCCATTCGGTCGAAAGCTGGCGGGCCCTTGACCGACTTTCGGGGGTCGGTCAAGGGCAGGCGGGCGAGTTGGCCGGCGGGCTCTACGGCGTGGCTATCGGCGGGGCGTTCTTCGGCGAATCCATGTTCTCTCGCCATCGCGATGCCTCGAAAGTGGCTTTGGTGGCCCTGGTCGAGCAGATGCGCAGTCGCGGTTTCACCCTGCTTGACGTACAATTCACGACGCCGCACCTTCAGCGGTTCGGCGCGGTCGAGATCTCTCGCGATGAGTACCTCGAACGTCTGAAGGATGCCCTGGCGGTCAAGACCAGTTTTGTCGACTGACACGACAGAATCGGGGAGGACGGGTTTTGTCAGGATCGGCACCAGCAACCAACCCCCTCGTACGCGACGAGATGTACTGCCGGAATATGGCCGCCCTATTCCACAGCGACCTGCGGCTTGCCCAACGCATCGATGAATGCATGGACGATGGGTCGGTCGTGGTCGAGCCTGCCAAGCATAGCGCGTCAACTGTTGCCGTGCGGATACCCGGCTCCGAGCGCCCCTTCTATCTCCACAGCCGCATCGACCCCGAGACAGAAGCCAAGCGTTGGGCTGATTCCGTCGAAATCGGCGACTCTTTGTGTTACATCGTCAGCGGATTCGGGCTTGGTTACCACGTGCGGGCCCTGTTCTCGCGGCTCAAGGGTGAAGCGTTCATTATCGTGACCGAGCCGAATCTGGCGATTCTCAAGGCCGCGATGGAAACCGTGGACCTGGCCGACGTCATCCGTTCCGACCGGTGCATCATCCTGACCAGCACCGACAAGAACGAAGTCCAGACCCGTCTCGAGCCGCACAACACCGCGATCATGCTGGGTGCCCAGTTTGTTGCACACGCCCCTTCCGAGCGAACTGCCGGCGAGTTCCAGGCCGCGATGCGCAAGCTTCTCACCGACCATATGACCTACTGCCGCATGAGCCTGGTCACGCTGGTGACGAATTCCCGAGTCACCTGCCGCAACGTTGCCAACAATTTGCCGCGGCTCCTGGGCACTCCGCCGATCGACGTTCTCCGCGAGCGTTTCGCCGGCTGCCCGGCCATCGTCGTCTCGGCCGGTCCGTCGTTGAGGCGCAACATCGACCAGCTTGCGGCGCTCAAGGGCAAGGCCGTCATCATCGCGGTGCATGCGATCTACAAGACGTTGCTGGATCGGGGGATCAAGCCCGATTTCGTCACCGTCCTGGACTATCACGAGCTGACCAAGCGGTTTTTCGAAGGTGTGCAGGATTTCGGCGGCACGCACATGGTCGCCGAACCCAAGGTCAACTGGGGCGTGCTCGATCTCTACAAAGGGCCGGTCTCGATCCTGTCCAACAGCTTCGCCACCTCGATTCTGGGCCGCAAGCTGGCTGCACGCGACGGTCTCAAGGCCGGTGCCACCGTCGCCCACTTGTCACTGTATCTCGCCGTCTACATGGGCTGTGAGCCGATCACCTTCGTCGGCCAGGACCTCGGCTGCACCGACCACGTGTACTATCTGCCCGGCGTGGCCATTCACGACCTGTGGCGGCCGGAGCTGAACCGCTTCTACTCCATCGAGATGAAGGAATGGGAGCGGATCGTCCGGGCTCGCAAGATCCTGATCAAAGCCAAGGACATCCACGGCAACGACATCTACACTGACGAGCAGCTTTTCACATACCTGCAGCAGTTCGAGGGCGACTTTGCCGCCTTGCCGTCCGGCAGGGTCATCGACGCCACAGAAGGCGGCGTGCGCAAGGCCGGTACGACGGTGATGAAGCTCTCCGAAATGGCCGAGCGGTACTGCACCCGTCCGATACCGCCCGCGAAGTTCGAGTATCTCAGCAAGCTCAACTGGAACGACCGTTCACGCCTGGCTGCCGGCAGGACTGAGGTCGAGAAGCGTCTGGAGGACGTCGACGAGATGCGGCAAACGTGCGACCGAATGCTCGCGGTGCTCAAGGAGCTCACCGGTCTGCTGGACCGACCGGCCGAGTTCAACCGGCGGATTGTCGAGGTCGACGCCCTGCGCGTGCGCATGCGCCAATTGGTTCGGACGTACGAGATCGTCAGCGCGGTCTCACAGCACGCGGAGTTGCAGCGGTTCAGCGCCGACCGTCGCATCGCCATGGGCGATCACGATGACGTCTCACGGGCCCGGAGCCAATTGAGTCGCGACATCCAGTTCGTCGAGGCGATCATCGAAGGGGCCGGTATCGCCCGCGAGATACTCAGCGAGTGCCTGGCCCGCTTTGACGCCGCGATTGCCAAGGAGTAAGGGTATGGGAAGAGAGCTGTCAGCTATCAGCGATCAGCTATCAGCCAGAACCGACGGTGAGTCCTTCTTGACTCATCCTTCATCCTTCATCCTCTGGCCTTTATCTCTGAACCCTGAACCCCGAACCCTGCTCGCCACGCCGAAGCGCAGCGAAGGCGGGAACCCTGAGCCGAGCTTATGAAGACCATCGCTGTCATCGAAGCTGATTTCGTACGAGGGGCACTCGGCACGCGGGCTCGCCTCAACGATGATCTGCTGGGCGAAACGGTCCTGCGCCGGACGTTGAAACGCGCGCTGGCAGCCAAGCGAATCGACCGCGCCCATCTGGTCGTGCATCATCGCGAGAAGCCTCTTGCGGACGCGGCCGTTGCGGGCCTCGATGTTGTTGTTCAGACGCATGATGCCGGTTCGGTGCCGTGGCGTGAGATGGTCGCCAGCGGACGGAAGTGGTCGCTCGATGCCTGGCGCGGCGGTCTGGTCGGCACCAGTGTCTTCGACGAGAGCCTCAACCCATGGTTGATCGACGCCATCTGCCAGATGGACCATGCCGAGGCGGTCGTGGCCGTCCCGCCGGCCGCACCGCTGCTGGACCCTGATTTGCTGGATCGGCTCATCGGTCACTATGAACAGGTGCGTGGTGAGATGCGTCTGGCCCTCACCCAGACGGCTCCCGGTCTGTCCGCCGTTGTCTGCCAGCCCGCCCTGCTCGGCGAGCTGGCCAAAGCGGGCCAACCCTTGTGCCGGATCACGGCCTACCGGCCGGACGAACCACGCAAGGACTTGGCCAACCAGAGTGCCTATTACGCCGTGCCGGCCGAGATCAGCCATGCCGTTGGCCGCTGTATTGTTGATACGCAGTGCGCGGCCGACCGTGTTGCCCACGTACTGCGCGAGGCCGCCGACGGCACTTTTGATGCCACGGCCGTCTCCGGCTGGCTGCTCGACCACAGGTACGACCAGATTGGGGCCTTGCCCGAGGAAGTCGAAATCGAACTGACCACTGAGGATTCGCTTCCGAACACGACGCTTCGACCGCGGGGCTCGGCAATCGGCGGGCGTGGACCGATGAGCATGGACATGTACAAGCGGCTGATCGATGAGTTGGCCAGCCGTGACGACGCGAGAATCATCCTCGGCGGCTTCGGTGACCCGCTACTGCATCCCGAATGGCCCGTGATGGTCGCCCACGCTCGCCAAGCTGGGATCCTCGGCATTGCGGTGCGAACCTCAGGCGTCAAGCTGGACTCACAGGCGATCGATGCGCTCATGACTCCTCGCGTCGACGTGCTCAACGTGCTCATCGACGCCATGACCCCGGCCACCTACCGCACCGTCCACAAGGCTGATTGCTATCAGCAGGTTGTGGCCAACATCGAAGCTGTCTGTGCCGCCAACCACCAGCGCCAGCAACCCCAGCCGCTCATCGTGTGCGAGATGGCCAAGACGCGGGCGACGATCGGCGAGATGGAGCAGTTCTTCGACCGCTGGATCGCCAAGACCGGCTCAGTCTATATCGCCGGCCCCAGCCACTACGCCCGCCAATGGCCCGAGCTGGCGGTCATGTCCATGGCCCCGCCCGCGCGGGCCGCTTGCCATCGTGTTTTCAGCCGTACGCTCGTGCTCGCCGACGGCCGGGTCACCGCCTGTGACCAGGACTACAAGGGCAGCCACGCGATTGGCTCGCTGGCCGACTCGACGCTCTCCTCGCTATGGATCGGTCCAGCCATGACGGCCGTGCGACGTTCACATCTTGACGGCAGGTTCGACGGCATGCCCTTGTGCCCGATGTGCGAGGAATGGAACAGGCCGTAGCCTCGGTGCGCGGATACCATGCCCATCCGGATTACTGAACGTTGCCGCTGTCGGGGCTGTTCTTCACGGGTGGTGGTTGCAGCGACTCCGAGGCGTGATGGCGACTGTCGCATTGGAGCCCCCGGCTGGGTATGATGTCTGCAGCCCGGCGGGGATTTGGTGCTGTTGGTGTGGGTCGATGAATAAGGAATCGGCGGGCTCAAGGGTTCGCCGTCTGTCTCTGTTGCTCCCAAGAGGGGTATTACTGTCAGGAGGTTCGACATGAAGATCGGTTGTGACCTGATGCTTTGGACGGGCTGCTTCACACGCAAGGGTATCCCATTGATCGACAGGGTGGCAAGAATAGGTTTCGATGGCGTGGAGTTCCCGATGTTCGACCCTAAGGCCGTGGACGTACGGGCGACGCGCAGAGCCTTGCAGGACAACGGCCTCGGCTCCACGGTCTGCACCGTCATCGTGACCGGTTCGCTGATCAGTCCGAATGCCCGGGAGCGTCAGGCGGCGATCGACCACGTCGTCAACGTCCTGGAGGTGAGCAAGGAGATCGGCTCAGACTGCGTGGCCGGGCCGCTGTATTCGCCGGTCGGTAAGCTCGTCGGGCGCGGACGCAACGCCGCCGAATGGAAGTACGCGGTAACCGGCTTGCGCAAGATCGCCGACGTCGCCGAGATTCTCGATATCAACGTGGGAATCGAGCCTCTGAACCGTTTCGAGACCTACTTCCTCAACACCTGCGAGGACGCGGCCACTTTGTGTGACGAGATCGACAGCACTCATGTCGGCGTTCACTACGATACTTTCCACGCCAACATCGAGGAGAAGGATCCGACGGCCGCCCTGCGCAAGATCGGCAGGAAACGGCTGTTTCACGTCCACGCCTGCGAGAACGATCGCGGCATCCCCGGAACGGGACACGTTCCATGGACGGGTTTCTTCAAGACCCTCAAGCAGTTGAAGTATGACCGCTGGATGACCATCGAGAGCTTCGTGCCGGCGATCAAGGAACTGGCTGCGGCGGCGGCGATCTGGAGGCCGCTGGCCAAGGATGGCGATGACCTGGCCAAGCGAGCCCTCAAGTTTCTCCGGGCGAACGTGAAGTAACGGGGTGCCGCCTGCTGCCGCAGCATTGGGGGGCAGGTCCGCCTGCGGCGACGTTGGCCGCGGCGGAGTCCGGGGTTCACCGCTCACACCCCAAACAAATGTCCCCGCGGCAGGGTCCCCGGAAGGGCCATACCCTTTGTTTGCACCAGCCGGTACAATGGAGATCAGGTCTGCGTACACGAATGGGTCGCGGGAATCCGGTCTGGGGTCGGTGGTATTGCATGCTTCAGCGTCACTCGGCAATCTTGCTCGCCGTCGGTTGGACGGGTCTGGCTGCAATGTCGGCTCGGGGTGGGCCGAACCTCGTCCGCAATCCCGGTTTCGAGGAAGGACCGTCGCCTGCCTATCCGGGTGTCGGCGTATACTGGGAAACCAATGATGCCCAGCCGCACCCGGAGGTCGACGTTTTGACGACCTCGACGAAGCACACGGGCTCCTATTCGCAATGGCTCAG